>NZ_JBEWYX010000002.1:0-295185 GCF_041366455.1 Pseudoclavibacter sp. JSM 162008 | reverse complement strand
CCGTGTTGCCGACGGCGATCGCGATGGGGAAGAACCACATGGGCACCATCGCGGGGAAGTTGAAGGGGCTGATGATGCCGACCACGCCGAGCGCCTGCTTGATGGAGAACACATCCACACCGGTGGAGGCGTTCTCGGTGAAGTCGCCCTTGCAGATGCTTGGGAACCCGGTTGCGAGTTCCACGACCTCGAGGCCCCGCTGGATCTCGCCGGCCGCGTCGGACACGACCTTGCCGTGCTCGGACGTGATGATCTTCGCGAGCTCGAGCTTCCGCTCGTTCAGCAGCTCACGGAACTTGAAGATGATGTTCTGGCGCTTCGCGATCGAGGTGTTGGACCAACCGGGGAACGCGGCCTTCGCCGCGGCGATCGCTGCGTTGATCTCGGCGTCGTCGGCGAGAGCGACGTTGCCCGTCGCGGTGCCGAGGGCGGGGTTGAAGACCGGCGAGGTGCGCGCCGGCGCGGTGGTCGAGTAAGCGCCGTCGATCCAGTGCTGGATCGTGGGCAGAGCAGTGTCAGTCATTGATCTTCCTTCGCTGTGGTGCACCGGGTTGGGAGCGGCGCGAGTGGATGCGGCAGCTGCCGCGACGTGAGGGTGTCGGTGTTCCGAGCTCAGCTCGGGGTGTGCACGAGGCGCGCGGCCGTGTCCACGGCCGCCGAGACGTCGCCGTCTGCGGGGTAGAGGAGCGTGCGGCCGACGACGAGGCCGCGAACCCCGGGGAGGGCGAGGGCGTCGGCCCACCTGGCGTAGACCGCCTCCTGGTCGCCGTTCGGCTCTCCGCCGAGCAGCAGCGTCGGCATGGTCGTCGCCGCCATCACGCGCTCCATCTCGGGGACGACGGGCAGCTTCATCCAGGTCGACCCTGAGCTGTTGCCGAGACCCGAGGCGATGGCGATCGAGGTGATGACGGCGTCCGCCGAGAGGTCGTTGACGATCCGCCCGTCCTTCCACTCGCTCATGAACGGCTCGAGCATGATCGGAAGGGACGCCGCCGCCGCGTCGTCGACGGCACGGGCGTTCGCCTCGAGCGTCGAGACCGTGCCTGCGTCGGAGAGGTTCACCCGGAGGAGGGTCTTCGCGAAGTCGATGCCGTCGCGCACCATCGAGTCGATGTCGTAGCCGGTGAAGCGGTCGTCCATCTCGAAGCTCGCGCCTCGGAGTCCACCGCGGTTCATGGAGCCGACGATGAGCTTGTCGTCGAGCACTCCGAGCAGGGCGAGGTCGTCGATGATGTCCGGCGTGCCGAGCACGCCATCGACACCTGGCCGGGAGAGCGCGAGCGCGAGGCGGTCGAGCAGGTCATAGCGGTCGGCCATGGCCATGGCGTCGTCGCGGACGCCGAGGGCGCCACGAGCCGGGTGGTCGGCCGCCACGAAGAAGAGCCGGCGGTCTTCGGGGAGCAGCGACGAACGGCGCTTGCGGCCGGCCAGCGCTTCCCTGAGGGCGGCTGGGCCGTCGGCGCGCGCGTCGCGGAGCTTGTCGAACGCGGCTTCGTCGAGGATCCGGTACGTCTCAGGCAAGGGAGTTCTCCTTCAGGATCTCGTCGACCTCCGCCGTCGATGGCATGGCGGTCGAGCACTCGAGTCGCGAGGCCACGATGGCTCCGGCGACGTTCGCGAAGCGCAGGATGTGCTCGAGGTCCCAGCCGGCGATGAGGCCCTTGCAGAACGCGCCGCCGAAGCTGTCGCCGGCTCCGAGGCCGTTGATGACGTCGACGAAGTGCGTCGGCACCTCGATGGATCCTTCGCGGGTCTTGGCGAGCACACCCCGTGGCCCCTGCTTGACGACCGCGATGTCCACTCCTCGCTCGAGGAGCGCATCCGCTGCCCGCTGGGGCTCGGTCTCGCCGACGGCGACCTCGCACTCCTCCTTGTTGCCGATGGCGATCGTCGACTGCGCGAGGATCGGCTCGATGGCGGCCGTCGCGGTCGCGGCATCCGGCCAGAACATGGCGCGGTAGTCGAGGTCGAGGATGGTGTGGTCGCGGCGAGCGCGGGCGGCGAACGCGGCGTGGTGCGCAGCCCGGCTCGGCTCCTCGGAGAGGCCGGTGACGGTGGCCCAGAAGATCTTGGCGTCGCGGATCGCGTCGAGGTCGAGCGTCTCAGCCTCGATGTTGAGATCCGGCGCCTTGGGCTGACGGTAGAAGTACAGCGGGAAGTCGTCTGGCGGGAAGATCTCGCAGAACGTGACTGGCGTGGCGAGCGAGTCGTCGCGCGTCACGAAGTCGCTCTTCACGCCCAGGCGCTCGAGCTCCCGCACGATGTAGCGGCCGAAGGGGTCGTCACCCGTGCGGGTGATGACCGCCGAGTTCAGGCCGTGCTTGGCGCCTGCGACTGCGACGTTCGTCGCGCTGCCGCCGAGGAACTTCCCGAACGTGGAGACATCCTCGAGCCCGACACCGGTCTGGAGAGGGTAGATGTCGACGCCAACACGGCCGAGCGTGATGAGGTCGAACGCTGACGTAGCTGTTGTAGTGGTCATACGGCTCTGTACAACTTTCGGTCCGATGGTGAACGAGGACGAGAGTCAGCATACACCTATTGTCCTGACAAAGTAACAAAGTCGTGCGTTCGGACCGAACGGCTGATCTCCGCCCGCGGTTCGGCGGGTGTCAGGCCTTGAGTTCCTCGATGAGCGAGTCGACGACGGGGACAAGCGCGCCGTCGTGCGCCTCCGCCACGCGCCGCTGCCGGTCGCTCGACGAGCCGCTCTCGATGATCTCGGCGATCACCGCGAGCTCCCGCGTGCATCCGAGGTCCTCGGCGACCCGCAGGTACTCGCCCTCGATGCGCTCGGCCAGCACCTCCGTCACGGGGCGCTCGTTGCCGTGCGCGTCCTCGATGATGATCGCGTCGAGGCCGTAGCGCGCCGCTCTCCACTTGTTCTCGCGCACGAACCACGACGGGAGGCGATCCGTGTCCCTGCCGGCGTCGAGCTCCCGAGACGCGTGCTCGACGATGACGTGGTTGAGCGCGACCATGGCTCCGAGCTCGCGGAGGTTCGTCGCCCCGTCCGAGATGCGGATCTCCACCGTGCCCCACTGCGCAGAGGGGCGCACGTCCCAGCGCAGCTCCTGCACCTCGTCGACGATGCCCGTGTGGAGCACGTCGTGGGCGACTCGCTCGTAGTCCTCCCACGTCTCCATCTCCGGCGGGAGACCGCCCGTCGGGAGCTGCTGGAAGATCATCGTGCGGTGGGAGCTGAAGGTCGTGTCCTCGCCCTGCCAGTACGGGCTGGATGCGGAGAGCGCGAGCATGAGGGGGTAGTTGGCGAGCGCGGCCCGCATGATCGCGGGCACCTTCCGGCAGTCCTCGATCCCGATGTGGGTGTGCACGCCCCAGATCGCGAGCTGCCCGCCCCAGCGCCCGGAGCGCTCGGCGACCATGCGGTAGCGCTCGCCGGGGGACCGCTGCTGCTCGCGCCACTTCGAGAACGGATGCGTGCCGGAGCCGATGACCGCCGCACCAGCCTCGTCCGCGGCAGTCAGCAGGGAGTCCCTCAAGTCGCGCAGCTCGTCGACGGCCGCTCCCGCCGAACGGTGCACCCCCGACACGAGCTCGACGGTGTTCGTCAGGAACTCCTTCGTGAACCGCTCGTCGCCGAGGCGGTCGATGAGCTCTGGAGCGATGCCGGTCAGCTCGCGCGACGCAGCGTCGACGATACCGAGCTCCCATTCGACGCCGAGTGTCGAACGCTCTGATGAGGCGAAACGCATGGTTGAAGCGTAGACGCACCAGTGGTCGCGGCGTGTCTGCATTGCGGGGTATTCCGAATCCGCCGCAAGATAGGAGGAGTCGGGCGACGGCAGACGCCGCCCGCGAAGCGGAGGCCCTCATGCGCTACTCGGATGCACTCTCGGAGCTCGCCACAACGGGTGCGCAGGACTTCGTTCCGTACGTCATCGGGGCTGTTCTGCTCGTGCTCCTCGGCGGCATCGTGCTCTTCTTCGTCCAGCGCCGACAGCGCGCAGCGGAACGCTCGAACGACTGGGCCGATGACCGCGACGGCCGCGGGACATCGAGCGATGATTCTGCGGTTGGCTAACTGGCCGAGAATCTGCCAAACTAGGCAGTTGAGCCTCGCGGGCTCGACCCTCTAATCCGGCCCGCGGTTCACCATTGAGCTCTGCCGAGTGTGCCCCACGCCCTCCGGCTGTCGTTCGCCGATACACACACCATCAGGAGACACGTGGCTGTCAAAATTCGTCTGAAGCGCCTGGGCAAGATCCGGGCACCCTACTACCGCATCGTCGTCGCCGACTCGCGCACCAAGCGCGACGGTCGCGTCATCGAGGAGATCGGCAAGTACCACCCCACCGAGAGCCCCTCGTTCATCGAGGTCAACTCGGAGCGTGCACAGTACTGGCTGAGCGTCGGCGCACAGGCCTCCGAGGCCGTCGTCGTGCTCCTCAAGCTCACGGGCGACTGGGGCAAGTTCACGGGCGAAGGCTCGACCGAGAACCAGGTCAAGGCGCCTGAGGGCAAGGTCCCCTTCGTTGCAGAGGCCGGCAAGAAGCCTGTCCTGCGCCCCAAGGCTGAGCCCAAGGCAGCTCCGGCCGCCGAAGAGGTCACCGAAGAAGCAGCGACCGAAGAGGTCGAGGCCTAGTCATGCTCGCTTCCGCGCTGGAACATCTCGTCAAGGGAATCGTCGATCACCCCGACGATGTCCGCGTGGACCGCAGCACGGCTGCGCGCGGCGAGGTCCTCGAAGTGCGCGTGCACTCCGAGGACCTCGGCCGCGTCATCGGTCGCTCCGGCCGCACCGCCAAGGCGCTGCGCACCGTCGTGACCGCGCTTGCCGACGGCCGCCGAGTTCGCGTCGACGTAGTTGACGACTGAGGTGGCAGGCAAGAAGAAGGGCATCACCCAGCTCCGTGTCGGTCGCCTCACCAAGGCCCACGGACTGAAGGGTGCCATCAAGCTCGAGCTCTTCACCGATGAGCCCGACCGGCGCTTCGTGCCGGGCGCGAGCTTCAGCCTCCAGGTGCCGACCGACAGCGAGTGGCACGGCAAGAGCCTGGAACTGCACGAACTCCGCTGGTACAACGGGCACCCCGTCGGCTTCTTCGTCGGCATCGCCGACCGAACGGCCGCGGAGAGCCTCGCGAAGGCCATCCTCTGGGTCGACTCCAACGACGCCGAAGAGCTCGAGGACGACGCCTGGTACGACCACCAGCTCGTCGGTCTCGACGTGCGGCGCGACGGCACGTCCGTCGGCCAGGTCATCCGCGTCGAGCACTTCCCAGCCCAGGACCTCCTCGTCGTCAAGACCGAGGACGCGGAGGTGCTCGTCCCACTCGTGAAGGCCATCGTCGCCGAGGTCGACCTCGAGGCCGGCACCGTCAGCATCACCCCGCCCAACGGCCTCTTCGAAGAGGTCGATGAGGCGCAGGTCGAAGCAGAGGCGCCCGCCGCCGAGCCCAAGGCTGACGCCGAATAGCCTCGTCCCCTCATCTGCGTTCTGCGCGCCCGCACTTAGCTGCGGGCGCGCATCCGCTTAAGCTGGAGCCCATGCGCGTCGACATCGTCACGATCTTCCCCGAGTTCTTCCAGGTGCTCGACGTCTCTCTGCTCGGCAAGGCGCGGCAGGACGGCATCATCGATGTTCGTGTGCACGACCTGCGCGATGCGACGACCGACCGGCACCGCACGGTCGACGACACCCCGTACGGCGGGGGCGCCGGCATGGTCATGAAGCCGGAGCCGTGGGGGCAGACGATCGACGCCATCCTGGGCGATGCTGCGCGTGATCGGGGTGCCTCGGAGCTCGCCGTCGCCGACGACGCCGAGGATGCTCGACCGCTTATCGTCTTCCCGTCGCCAGCCGGGACGGTCTTCACGCAGGCGACTGCGAGGCGCTACGCGCTCGAGCCGCACATCGTCTTCGGCTGCGGTCGCTACGAGGGCATCGACCAGCGCGTCTTCGACGACACCGCCGAGCGTGCCAGGGTCGAGCTCGTCAGCCTCGGCGACTACGTGCTCAACGGGGGAGAGGTCGCCGTGACCGCCATGATCGAGGCGTTCGGTCGGCTCGTGCCAGGCGTCGTCGGCAACCCGGAGTCGCTCGTCGAGGAGTCGCACGAGGACGGCCTGCTCGAATACCCGAGCTACACGAAGCCAGCGCTCTGGCGAGGCCGCGAGGTCCCCGACGTGCTGCTGAGCGGCCACCACGCGAAGATCGCCGCGTGGCGCCGCGAGCAGCAGCTCGAGCGCACGCGCCGCGTCCGCCCCGAGCTGCTCCCGCCCGAACTCCGCTAGCCGCCGCCAGCTAGCTGCGCGCGGTGAGGATGATCGGGTCGCCGTCCGTGATGACGACCGTGTGCTCGCTGTGCGCGCCCCGCGAGCCGTCCGCGCTTCGGAGGGTCCAGCCGTCGGCATCCTGGACGAGCTTGTCCGTCGTCTCGAGCAGCCAGGGCTCGAGTGCCAGCACGAGGCCCGGCTTGAGCGGCATGCCGCGGTTCGCGCGTCCGCGGTTGGGGACGCTCGGCTCCTGGTGCATGGTTCGGCCGACCCCGTGGCCACCGAACTCGACGTTGACCGGGTAGCCGGCATTCTTCGCGACCTGGCCGATGGCGTGTGAGATGTCCCCGAGCTTGTTGCCGGGGCGAGCGGCCTCGATGGCCGCCTCGAGTGCCACCTCGGTGGTGTCGATGAGGCGCAGGTCGGCCTCGCGGGGCGTGCCCACGACCACCGTGATCGCCGAGTCGCTGACCCAGCCGTCGACGGCGACGGCGAAGTCGAGCGTGAGGACGTCGCCGTCCTTGAGCGAGTAGTCGTGCGGGAGTCCGTGGAGGACGGCGTCGTTGACCGACGTGCAGATGACCTTGCCGAACGGCGAGGCGCCGAAGGAGGGGTGGTAGTCGATGTAGCAGCTCTTCGCGCCGCGCTTCGTGATGAGCTCGTGGGCTCTGGCATCGAGCTCGAGGAGGTTCGTGCCGACCGCGGCGCTCTGCGAGAGCTCGCTGAGGACCTCCGCGACGAAGCGCCCCGCGGGTCGCATCTCTTCGATTTCGTTCTGGGTGCGCAGCTCGATCATCCGCCAATCGTACCGGCGCTCGTGCCATGAGCGAACGTCTCTGCCTCCGCTCGGGATCCTCCCGTAGCGTTGCATCATGGGCATCGGCCGTCTCGTTTACCGCGCACTCCTCCCCGCTGCGCTCTTCCTCGCAGCCTGGCAGTTCGTGGGCTGGCTCATCCTGGGTGCGCCGGTTGGGCGCCTCTTCGTCTTCGGCTTCGCGGGTCTCGCGGCCGTCGCGGGGCTGCTCATCCTCTCCGCGAACTTCTGGCTCCGGCCGGACATCCGGGAGAGCAAGGCCCTGCCAGCGCGCGACCTGCCGCTCATCATCGTGCCGTGGCTGCTCTGGGCGGCCGGCGCCGTGGTTCCGGATGCGCCAGGCCTCTGGGTGCTCGCCGCCGCGTTCCTGTCCATGGTGGTCGCAGGCTCCATCGCGCGTCGCCGGCTCACCGCCGTGGTCCAGGAACGCCTCGCCGCTGCGCAGGCGGCCGGCCCGCAGGCGAACCCGTTCGGCCTCTTCGGCACGATGCCGGGGATGGCGGGGCCCGGAACGCCGGGAAACAGGACGCCGACGTCGGGGCCCGGGGGCGCCTCCGGGCCGGATGCCGGCAAGATCATCACGCTCGACGCCGAACCGGACGACGAACGCCGCTGAGCTGGCCCGCTCTCGCATTGCGGGGGCAACGTCGGCATGGTTTACTGGATCCTTGTGCCGCGGCTCGACTCTGCCACAGGGGACGAGAGCACTTCGCGATGCACGCCAACCTCTTCACTGACCTTCGCAGCCGACCTGTGGCGACTGCAGAGAGCGAAATCATGACCAACGTTATCGATGTCATCGACGCAGCATCGCTGCGCAGCGATGTCCCAGACTTCCGCCCCGGCGACACCGTCAAGGTGCACGTGAACATCGTCGAAGGCACGCGCTCGCGCGTCCAGGTCTTCCAGGGTGTTGTCATCGCACGTCAGGGCGCCGGCGTCCGCGAGACCTTCACGGTCCGCAAGGTCAGCTTCCAGGTGGGCGTCGAGCGCACGTTCCCCGTGCACACCCCGGTCATCGAGAAGATCGAGATCGTCTCCCGCGGCGCCGTGCGTCGCGCGAAGCTCTACTACCTGCGTGGACGTCGTGGCAAGGCTGCGAAGATCCGTGAGAAGCGCGACAACTAAGCTTCAAGCAGTAGGCGAATGGCTCCCCAACGCGGGAGCCATTCGTGTCGTTCCACACACTGACTGAGGGTTCCGCCACCGCGGACCGACCGCGAGGGGGAGCCATGGGCGACGCGAGTGACCGCGACCTCCGCGCCCCGTCCCACGGCAGACCGCCCCATGAGGGGCGGCACCGCCTCGGGCGAGCCGCACGGCCCGCTGGGCTCGGTTCCTCCGCGATCGCAGACGCGCCCATCCACGCCACCGGGCTCATCGCCGACGACGAGCCGGTTCCGGCGCCCAGTCGTGGTCTCGGCAAGGCCATGCTCTCGTTCGCGCGCGACCTGGTCATCGTCGCTGTCCTCGCGATCGTCATGTCGATGCTCATCAAGACGTTCCTGCTCCGACCCTTCTACATCCCCTCGGCATCGATGAACGACACCCTCGTCGTCGAGGACCGAGTGCTCGTGAACCTGCTGGTCCCAGATCTGGTCGGCATCGAGCGCGGCGACATCGTCGTGTTCGAGGACCCGGGCGGATGGCTGCCCGTGGTCACGCCACCCGCCAAGTCGGGCTCGCAGGCGGCCGTCGATGGCGCGCTCGAGTTCGTCGGGCTGAAGCCCGAGGAGACGAGCAACCACCTCATCAAGCGCGTCATCGGGCTGCCTGGCGACGTCGTCTCCTGCTGCAACGAGTACGGGCAGGTGCTCATCAACGGGCTGCCGATCGGCGAGCCGTACCTGCTGCTCCAGGACGGTCAGGCCGCATCCGGAATGACGTTCGAGGTGACCGTGCCGGAAGGCCACCTGTGGGTCATGGGCGACAACCGCTACAACTCCGAGGACTCCCGCTACCACCAGGACGAGCCAGGGGGCGGCTTCGTGCCCGTCGACGACGTCGTCGGCAAGGCGTTCCTGCTCAACTGGCCGCTCGACAGGTTCACGTTCCTCGGGAACTACCCAGAGGTCTTCGATCGCGTGCCCGAGCGGACGGACCAGGAGTGACCCCACCGGTCGACCCGACGCTCGAACTCGAACGCGAGCTGCTGCTCACCGCCCCGGTCGTCATCGGCGTCGACGAGGTCGGGCGCGGCGCGATCGCCGGCCCGGTCGCGGTGGGCGCGTGTGCCATCGACGTCAGACGGATCGAGCTCACGGCGCCCGCTGGTGTGCGCGACTCGAAGCTGCTGAGCGCGAAGCGCCGACTCGAGGCGCGCGCTGGCATCGAGGCGTGGGCGATGGGCGTCGGCGTCGGCTACGCGAGCGCCATCGAGATCGACGAACGCGGCATCACGGCCTGCCTCGGGGCGGCCGCCAAGAGGGCCCTCGCCGAGCTGCACGCGATCGGGGTGCCGGTCGCGGATGCGGTGGTGCTGCTGGACGGCTCGCACGACTGGCTCTCTCCGTGCCTCTCGACGCCGCTGCGCGTCGTGGTGCGACCGAAAGCCGACCGCGACTGCACCTCAGTGGCCGCGGCCTCTGTGATCGCGAAGCTCGAGCGCGACGCCCTCATGGTCTCGGCTGCGGAAGCGCATCCCGAGTACCTGTGGGAGTCGAACAAGGGATACGGCAGCGCGGCCCACCTCGCGGCGATCGCGGCGACGGGTCCGAGCGAGCTCCACCGGCACACGTGGCTTCGGGCCGCGACCCCCTAGACTGGGCGGATCATGGACGACGAGAATTTCGACGATTACGAGCGCGAGCAGGAGCTCTCCCTGTTTCGCGAGTACCGCGACGTCGCGGGGCAGTTCAAGTACGTGATCGAGACCGAACGCCGCTTCTACCTCGCGAACAGCGTGGACCTGGTCAGGCGCGACACCGAGCACGACTTCTACTTCGAGCTCACGATGAAAGACGTTTGGGTCTGGGACATCTACCGCTCCGACCGCTTCGTGAAGCAGGTTCGAGTGCTGACGTTCAAGGACGTCAACGTCGAGGAGACCGGTTCGAAGGAGTTCGAGCTCCCCAAGGAGCTCGCACTCGACGAGTAGCGCGGACGGGCTCCGGAGGGCACTCGTGCTCGAGCGGACGCGACGCGCCGCCTGAACGCCGATGTCGGTGGTTCGTGGGAGCCTCATGGGGTGACAGACACGACGATTCCCGAGGCCACCGCATCCGCCGCAACCCAGATCCTCCGGGCCCTGGTCGGCCGAGACGACGCAGTCTTCCACGACGGGCAGCTCGAGGCGATCTCGGCGATCGTCGATGAGCGGAGGCGAGTCCTCGTCGTGCAGCGCACGGGCTGGGGCAAATCGGCCGTCTACTTCATCGCGAGCCTCATGCTGCGCGCCAGGGGAGCGGGCCCGACCATCCTCATCTCGCCGCTGCTCGCGCTCATGCGCGACCAGGTGGAGGCCGCGAGCCGGGCGGGTGTCCGCGCCGTGTCGATGTCGTCGGCGAACGCGCACGAGTGGGCGAGCATCCGCGAGCAGCTGGCGGCCGACGAGATCGACGTGCTGCTCGTCTCGCCCGAGCGGCTCAACAACCCCGAGTTCAGAGACACGCAGCTGCCCGAGCTCTTGGCACGCACGGGCCTCGTCGTGGTCGACGAGGCGCACTGCATCTCCGACTGGGGCCATGACTTCCGCCCCGACTACCGACGCATCGCGTCGCTGATCTCCGGTCTGGGCGCCGACATCCCCGTGCTCGCGACGACCGCGACCGCGAACGAGCGCGTGGTGCACGACATCGAGGAGCAGCTCGGCCGCAGCGGCATCCTGACCATCCGCGGCCCGCTCGCCCGTGCGAGCCTGCGCCTCGGCGTGCTGCGGCTCGGCAACGCCCGTGAGCGACTCGCCTGGCTGCTGCAGCACCTCGACGAGCTCCCGGGGTCCGGCATCATCTACACCCTCACCGTGGCTGGCGCCGAAGACACATCAGCGGCGCTCCGCGAGGCGGGCATCCACGCGCCCGCGTACACGGGCAAGACCGACCCAGACGAGCGCGAGCGCCTCGAGGGCGCGCTCAAGCGCAACGAGGTCAAGGCGCTCGTCGCGACGAGTGCGCTCGGCATGGGCTTCGACAAGCCCGACCTGGGTTTCGTGGTGCACCTCGGCGCACCGTCGTCACCTGTGGCCTACTACCAGCAGGTGGGCCGTGCCGGGCGATCAAGCGCCTCCGCCGACGTGCTGCTCCTGCCAGGTGAGGAGGACCGTGCCATCTGGGAGTACTTCGCGACGGTCTCCATGCCAGACGAGGAGCGCGCCCAGGCGGTACTCGGCGCGCTCGGAGGTTCGCCCAGGTCGACGGTCGCGCTCGAGTCTGCGGTCGACCTCCGCCGGTCGCGCCTCGAGCTGCTGCTGAAGGTGCTCGATGTCGACGGCGCCGTGCGGCGCGAGCAGGGCGGCTGGGTCTCCACCGGGCAGGCGTGGAGCTACGACGGCGACCGCTACTCGCGCATCGCCGCGGCCCGGTCCGCGGAGGCACAGGCCATGATCGACTACGAGCGCACCGACGGCTGCCGCATGGAGTTCCTGCAGCGACAGCTCGACGACTCGACTGCCGCCCCGTGCGGGCGCTGCGACAACTGCGCGGGCATCTGGTTCGACTCGACGACAGACGCGGCGGTGCAGGCGCGGGCCGGTGCCGCGCTCGACCGTGTCGGCGCCGACATCGCACCGCGACGCCAATGGCCGAGCGGCATGGCGAGCCTCGGCGTCGACCTCAAGGGGCGCATCCCGAAAGAGCAGCAGGCGGCCGAGGGGCGTGTGCTCGCGCGGCTCAGCGACCTCGGCTGGGGTGGGCCGCTGCGCGAGCTGTTCGCTGCTGCCGGTCCGGAGACGACCGTGACGGGGCCGCTCCTGCAGGCGTGCATCCGCATCCTCTCCGAGTGGAAGTGGGACGCGCGCCCGCAGGCCGTTGCTTTCGTCCCATCGCGCTCGAGGCCCAGGTTGAGCGCGTCGCTTGCCGAGGGCATCGCGGAGGCGGGCCGTTTACCGCTTCTCGGCTCCCTGGACCTGGTCCGCGGCGGGCCGGCCGGTCAGCCTGGAGGGAACAGCGCGTTCCGGCTCTCGAACGTCGAGGGCCGGTTCTCGGCAGGCTCGCTTGAGGTCCCGGCGGGTCCGGTGCTCCTCATCGATGACTTCGTCGACAGCGGCTGGACGATGACGGTGTGCGCGCGCGAGCTTCTTCTCGCCGGGGCGAGCGCCGTGCTGCCGCTGGCGCTCGCGCAGAAGGGCTAGCGGTGGAAGCGGTGCCCAGGGGCAGATGACACCTGGGCTCGCTCATGCTCGACCGCTGCCGGCGCGAGGTGGGGGCTCTCGCGGTCCCGCGCACGTCGGTCATGCGCTCATGCCGGCACTCTGCTGACGTCGCGACTGTGGGCAGGCGGTTGTCCACAGCGTCCCTCCTCGTCGTCGGACGGTGGCTCGTGGCGGGTCAGACTCCCGGCAAGGGAGGTGGTGCGGATGCGTGCCAAGGATCAACTGGGGCGGCTCGGAGAGAATCTCGCGACCGCGTACCTGGAGGAGCACGGCCACGACGTGGTGGAGCGGAACTGGCGCTGTCGGGAGGGCGAGATCGACATCGTGTCGCGGCAGGGCGGGTACATCGTCTTCACGGAGGTGAAGGCGAGGCGTTCGACCGCGGCGGGGCATCCGCTCGAGGCGATCACGCCCGTGAAGCTCGCGCGAATGCGGCGACTCGCGGGGCTCTGGATGCTCGCGCATCCCGAGGAGCGCGGCGCGATGCGCCTCGACGTGATCGCGGTGGTCGCACCGCGCGACCGAGCGCCCAACGTGGAGCACGTTGCTGGGGTCGGCGCGTGACGCAGGGCACGGTCGGCCACTCGGTGGCGATCGCGCTCGAGGGGCTCGGTGGCGAGCTTGTCGAGGTCGAGACGCAGATCAGCCCCGGCCTGCCGTTCTTCAAGCTCGTCGGGCTGCCCGACACCTCACTCGGGGAAGCGCGCGAGCGAGTCCGGGCCGCGTTGCAGAGCTCGGGATGCCCGTTGCCGGCCAGCCGAGTCATCACGAACATGTACCCGGCATCGCTTCGAAAGCACGGCGCCGGGTTCGACCTCGCGATCGCCGTCTCGTTCCTGGCCGCGGCGGGCATCATCTCGGCAGAATCGCCGACCAGGGCCGTGCACATCGGGGAACTCTCGTTGACGGGGCAGGTCAGGGCGGTCGTCGGCGTCCTGCCGGCCGTCGCCGCCGCCAGGGCCGCGGGGTTCGACACCGTGGTCGTGCCGGCAGACTCGAAAGCCGAGGCGGAGCTCGTCGAGGACATCCGCGTGGTCGCCGTCGCCTCGCTCCGGGCCGTAGCGCTGCACTACGGCGCGGACGCCGACGACCTCACGGAGGAGCTGGCGTATCCCTCCAGCCCCGCAGCCAGGTCCACCGCACGGGAAGAGCAGCCAGGTGACAGCGCCCGCCCGCACCAGCACCTGCAGCAGCACGAGCAGGACACGGCGCTCGACCTCTCCGACGTCGTCGGCAACGAAGCGGCCGTGCGCACCCTCGTCATCGCCGCAGCCGGCGGCCACCACCTGCTGATGCTCGGGCCACCAGGCGCAGGCAAGACCATGCTGGCGGAGCGACTGCCGGGCATCCTGCCGGATCTCGAACCTGAGGCGGCCGTCACGCTTGCCGCGGTTCGCTCGCTCCGCGGCATTCCGCTCTCTGCGCGCCTCGACCGCCGGCCGCCGTTCGAAGCACCGCACCACACGGCTTCGACGGTCGCGCTGCTCGGAGGCGGCAGCGGCATGATCCGCCCAGGCGCCATCTCCCTCGCGACGGGCGGAGTGCTCTTCCTCGACGAGGCGCCGGAGTTCTCGCGCCACACGCTCGATTCGATGCGGCAGCCACTCGAGAACGGCGTCATCGAGATCCATCGTGCGCAGGGGAGGGCCGCATACCCTGCCGAGATGCAGCTCGTGCTGGCCGCGAACCCCTGCCCCTGCGGCAACCACGGCGACCCAGACGCCGATTGCCGCTGCGACGCATCCGCACCTCGACGCTACCTCGCTCGCCTCTCCGGTCCGCTGCTCGACCGGATCGACCTCCAGCTGCGCGTCGAGCGGGTCTCCGCGGCCCGCGCCCGACTCGTCGACCACGAGGCGCAGCTCGAAGAACCCGGCAGCTCTGGCGCACGATCCACCACCAGCACCGCCGATGCGGGGGAGATGGTCCGCC
This sequence comes from Pseudoclavibacter sp. JSM 162008, assembly GCF_041366455.1. Taxonomy (NCBI): domain Bacteria; kingdom Bacillati; phylum Actinomycetota; class Actinomycetes; order Micrococcales; family Microbacteriaceae; genus Pseudoclavibacter; species Pseudoclavibacter sp. JSM 162008. Next base: position 280,891 of record NZ_JBEWYX010000002.1, on the reverse strand, counting down.
TGGCCAGGGAGCGCGCACGCCAACGCCTGGCAGCCACGCCCTGGAGCCTCAACGCCCGAGTCATCTCACGATGGCTCCGAACTCCCGCCAACCGTCCCACGCGAGAGGCGTACGCGCCGCTCGCGGTTGCGCTCGAGCGCGGGCAGGTCACCATGCGCGGGCACGACCGTGTGCTCCGGGTCGCCTGGACGATCGCGGACCTCGCCGGGGTGCCTCGCCCCGAACTCCAGCACGTCCAGGAGGCACTCTCCTACCGAATCAGATTGGGGTAGCTCGCCGTGCACACACCGTTCGAACCAGGCACCCACCAGTCCTCCGCAGCTGCGGAAGCGACCCGTCACGGTCGGCCCGACGTCGACCAGATGCGCGCGGCGCTCTCGGGGGTGAGCAGGCCTGGCACCGACGCGACGGGGGACGACGAGGTGCGAGCCCGCATCGCGCAGCTCGCCTGGTCGTGCACCGTCGAACCAGGCGACGCCACTGCGGGGCTCCTCCTCGGAGCGCTCGGGCCAGTCGCGGCTCTCGACGCCGTCACCTCGGGTGCGCTGCTGCAGCGTGCCAGGGAGCGCGGATCCGGGGCGGGGATCCCACTCGCCGACCTCGCCTCCGCCCTCGAGCGATGGCGAGATCGCCTCGATATCCACCGGACCTTGGCCATCTTGCGAAACTCCGCGAAACTCGGGGTGCTGGCCGTGCTTCCGGGCGACCCGGAGTGGCCGACGCAGCTCGATGACCTCGGACCGCATGCCCCGTGCGCGCTCTGGGTGCGCGGCTCCGTCGACACCCTTCGAGAGCTCGCCCCCTCAGTGGCCCTCGTCGGAGCCCGAGCCTCGACCACGTACGGCGAAGAAGTCACCGTGCGGCTCGCGAGCGGGCTCGCGAACCGCGGCTACGCGCTCGTCTCCGGCGGGGCGTACGGCATCGACGCAGTCGCTCACCGCGTCGCGCTCGCGGAAGACGCCACGACGGTCGCGGTGCTGGCGGGCGGCCCGGATCGGCTCTACCCGCAGGGCAACCGTGCGCTGCTCGAGCGCATCATCGCGCAGGGTGCGCTGGTCTCGGAGCTGCCGGTCGGCCAGGCGCCCACCCGGTGGAGGTTCCTCCAACGCAACCGGATCATCAGCGCCCTCGCCTCCGGCACGGTCGTGGTCGAGGCGGGCCGTCGCTCTGGTGCCGCCAACACGGCCGCCCACACGCTCACACTCGGACGACCACTCGGTGCGGTGCCCGGCCCCGTCACGAGCGCGGCATCCGTGGGCTGCCATCGTCTGCTCCGAGAAACGGACGCGACGCTCATCACCTCCGTCGACGACATCGTCGAGATGCTCGGACAGAGCCAGACACCTGAGCTGGCGCTGCCGGACGGCGCTTCGTGGCCAGGGGAGCGCGGCTCAGTCGCGGACGTCAGCGAGCGACTCTCCTCCAACGCCGTTCGCGCGAAAGACGCACTGCGAGTCGCAAGACCGCAGCGCATCGACGCCGTCGGCTCTTCGGCCGGGCTCACCACAGCCGAGACCGCCGCGGGGCTCGCCGAGCTCGAGATGCATCAGCTCGCTCGCGAGACGCCCGCCGGATGGGTGAAAGCGCCGAACACGAGGTGATGACGGGGCGTCGGATGCCCCCGGCCCCCGGGCAGTCGTGGTCAGCGCGGCGGCTGCAGGTGCTCGCGGTAGCTCGACACGACGCCCTGCAGGTAGCGGACGATGACCTCGCGCTCGCCTTCATCGAACTCCTGGGCAACCGAGTCGATGTCCATGATCATCGGCGCGAGCAGGCCGCGAGCCTTCGCCGTCGACCCCTCGTCCGGCACGACGAGCACACCGCGACGGTCGCTCGGGTTCGGCTCCCGGCGCACATGCCCCGCCTTCACGAGCCGATCGACCACGACGGTCACCGCGGCAGTCGTGATGCCCAGCCTCCGAGCTATGTCGGACGGCGTGAGATGACCCGACGAGATGAGGTGCTGCATGGCGACCAGATCGGTGTGATTCACGTCGAGTTCCTTCGCGACGACCACCTCGTACTCGTCCGAGATCGTGAGGATCTCGCGCAGCAGCGCCGTCGACTCATGGACGCGCGGAAACACGCGACCCCGCTCATCCCCGGATTGCATGACATCCATCCTAGCGCTAAGTTAGCTAAGCAAATTGATTACTAGTGGATTTAGGCGGTTCGACCATGGGCGGGATCATCCGATTCATCACCGGCAAGGCGAGTGGTGCGATCGTCATCGTCGTCTTCGTCGCCCTCAGCGGCCTCGCGTTCTTCTGGGGCTCGGGCGAGAGCGGAGACGTGGCACCGGCGGGTGACCTGCCCGCATCCGCCGAGTCGGCGAAGGTGGAGGAGGCGCTCGCATCCTTCGAGACCGAGGACAGCTCGGCCGCGCTGTTCGTGTTCCATCGTGAGGGCGAAGCGCTCACGTCCGACGACCTCGCCGCCGTCGCCGCGGCCAGCCCCGGCATCGCCGAAGCGGCCGGAGTCGAGGCTCTGCCGCCCGCCTTCCCGGCCGAAGACGGCGAGGCCATGATCCTCACGGTGCCCCTGGACGCCACGAGCGACGTGGAAGCGCAGTCCGCGCGGGCCGAAGCGCTCCGCGCCGCAGCGGCAGACGGACTCCCAGATGGTCTGGTCCCGGTCATGACCGGGCCCGAGGGCTTCGCCGTCGACATCGCAGCCGTCTTCGAGGGCGCCAACTTCACGCTGCTCACCGTCACCGTGCTCGTCGTGGCCTTCCTCCTCATCGTCACCTACCGCAGCCCGGTGCTCTGGCTCATCCCGCTCTCCGTCGTCGGTCTCGCCGATGGCGTCGCGGGGATCGTCTCGACCCGCATCGTTGGCGCCTTCGATCTGACGATGGATGCATCGATCAAGGGCATCCTGTCGGTGCTCGTCTTCGGCGCTGGCACGAACTACGCCCTCCTTCTCATCGCCAGGTACCGCGACGAGCTCCGCGTCTCGGAAGACCGGCGCGAGGCCATGGCAACGGCGCTTCGCGGAGCCGGTCCCGCCATCATCGCCAGCGGTGGCACTGTCGCGCTGAGCCTGGCGACGCTGCTCTTCGCCTCGCTCGGCGGCAACGTCGTGCTCGGCCTGGCCTGCGCCATCGGAGTGGTCGTGGCGATGGCCTTCGCGCTCGCGCTCCTGCCAGCGACGCTCGTGCTGTTCCCCCGAGGGATCTTCTGGCCGGTGGTGCCTCGAGTCGGCGACGACCAGCACGGCAAGGGATTCTGGTTCAAGCTCGGCACGGGCGTCTCGAAGCGTCCGGCCATCGTGGCTGGAGCAGGAATCGTCGTGCTCATCGCGCTCGCGGCCATCGCGCCGAGCATCAAGGTCGGCCTCGCGCAGACGGAGCGCTTCACGTCGACACCGGAGGCGGTTGTCGGTCAGGAGCTGCTCAACGACCACTTCCCCGACCTGGCCGGCGCCCCCGCGATCGTCGTCTCGCAGGCTGACCAGGCGGAGGCGGTGGCTCAGCGAGCTTCGGAGATCGAGGGCGTCGCGTCGGCGGCGGTGGGCGATACCAATGGAACTCTGACGCGCATCGACGTCGGCCTCTCGTCTCCTGCGGAGACCGAGGAAGCGCTCGCCACGGTTGAACGGTTGCGCGCCGAGCTGTCACAGGTCGACGGGGCGGGGGCCATCGTGGGAGGGCTCGACGCGCAGGCGCTTGACGAGCAGGCCGCCCAGGACCGCGACCAGCTCCTGCTGTTCCCGTTGATCCTCGCCGTCGTCTTCGTCGTGCTCCTGCTGCTGCTGCGCTCTCTGGTGGCGCCGATTCTGCTCCTGCTGACCGTCGTCGGCTCGTTCTTCGCCTCAGTTGGGGCGAGCTGGCTCCTGTTCACCAACGTCTTCGGCTTCCCGGCCCTCGACACGTCCGTGCTGCTGTTCAGCTTCCTGTTCCTCGTCGCCCTCGGTGTCGACTACAACATCTTCCTCGTGACGAGGGCACGCGAGGAGGCCGCGAAGCACGGCACGAGGGATGGAATGATCCGCTCCCTGTCTGCGACGGGCGGGGTGATCACGAGCGCCGGGATCCTGCTGGCCGCGGTCTTCGCCGCGCTCGGTGTGCTGCCGCTCATCACGCTCACCCAGATCGGCATCATCGTCTGCGTCGGTGTCCTGCTGGACACCCTGCTGGTGCGCACGGTGATCGTGCCCGCGCTTGCGTTCCTGACGGGGGACCGCTTCTGGTGGCCGAGCAAGGGGGCCCTCGGCGGCAGGCACCCGGCTCACTCGAAACCGGCGCACGCCGCTTCGGCGCGGGATGCATCGGTGCATGAGGGATCCAGCCCGTCCGAACCGGCGCACGCCAAGCCGTAGGAGTTGTCCGGGTCGCCGCCAGCTCTCCGGGTGGCGACCTACGATGGTCGCCATGCAGGAGCTCTCGCATGCGGTCGACACGTACCTGCGTTCGCTGCGCGCCGAGCGCGGGTTGTCCCCTCGGACGGTCCAGGCGTATGCCAGCGATCTGAGTCTGCTGCTCGACTCGTGCGAGCACCAGCGTGTGGATGCCTTGGACGGCCTCACGTTGGAGGTCTTCCGCGACGTGTTGTGGCAGCAGACGCAGGCGGGCAAGGCTGCGTCGAGCCTTGCTCGGATGGCGGCCTCGTTCCGGGGGTTCACGTCGTGGCTCGAGGAGACGGGCCGCGGTGCGGACTCTGCTCGTCGCCTGAAGAGCCCGAAGGCTGGCTCGACTCTGCCTCGGGTGGTGTCGGCAGAGGGGATGCGGGGCATCCTCGATGCGCTCGCGGATCGCGCGTCGAGCGGTGACCCTGTTGAGGTGCGTGACCTCGCGATCATCGAGCTGCTCTACGCGTCCGGCATCCGCGTCTCGGAGTGCTGTTCGCTGGACGTCGGCGCCGTCGATCTCGGTCGGCGGGTCGTCAGGGTCGTCGGCAAGGGGGACAAGGAGCGTGTTGTCCCCTTCGGCGCTCACGCCGCGAAGGCGATCGATGGGTGGCTCTCGTCTGGTCGACCGTTGCTGGAGCAGCCTCAGTCTGGCGGGGCCCTGTTCTTGGGTGTGCGCGGTGGGCGAATGGATGCTCGCACGGTGTACGCCCTCTCCCGGGAGGTGCTCGGGGCCGCGCCCGGCGGGGGGCCGTCTGGCCCGCACACGTTCCGACACACGGCGGCGACACATCTGCTTGACGGGGGAGCCGACCTGCGGGCCGTGCAGGAGATCCTCGGTCACTCTGATCTCGGGACGACGCAGATCTACACGCACGTCTCGGCCGATCGGCTGAGGGCGTCGTACGTGCAGGCGCATCCACGAGCCTGAACGGCCGGACCGGTGCCGCGCGTGCTCAGACGATGATCGCGTTCGCGTTCGCGTCCGTGTCAGGGGCAGTCGTCTGGCGCCTTCGTCTGCGTTCGCATCCGTGTCCGCGTCTGCGTCTGCATCTGCGGCTGACGTTCGCGTCCGCAGGTTCTGGTGTTCGAGAGGGCGAGGGGGGCATGCGCGGAGCCGCGACGGCTGGGGTCGTCCGTCGCGGCGCGCATGCGCGGGTGTGTCTCTCATTCTGGGTGTGGCGCCTCCCTTCCCGGGCTGGGTCCGCGGTCTGCTCGCTTGGCTGGCGTGGGCTGGGGTCTTCGGGCGCGTCCGTTCGGCAGTGCTCGTGAGGGGTGTCAGGCCTGGCGTCGTCGGCTCAGGAATCCCCAGGCCAGGGCGAGCGCGCCGATGACAAGTGCACCACCGCCGAGGAGGAGCGGCCAGCTCACGGCCGTTGCCCCGGTCTGGGCGAGTGCCTCCGGCTGGGGGCTCGTCGGCGTTGTCGGTCCTGCAACCGCCGTGCCCGCTGTGCCGCCGGCGTGGACGTGGACGTGGAAGGGGTGTTCGGCGGTACTGCCGTCGATGTCGATGTCGATGTTGCACTCGCTGTCGGGCTCTGCGAAGTGCTTGGGCCAACGGTCGCCGCGACGGGTGTGCTCGGCGGTGTGTGCGCGTCTGTGGTGGTCTGAGGTGCGGGCGTCGTGCTGGGTGCTGGGGTCTGCGTGTCGGGTGCTGGCGGCTTCGCCGTCGCCGTCGCCGTCGGCGTTGTCGTCGACGGAGCGGACGAGGCGGGCGGTGGCGTCATGATCGGACTGCTGCTGGGCGTCGGTGTGATGCTCGGCGCAGCTGTTGGGATGGGGGTCGGCGTCGGCGTCGTGGTCGGTGCCTGCGTCGGAGCCTGCGTGGGTGGTGCCGTCACGGACGGCGTTGGGCTCGGGATGCGCGGGGGAGCGGCCGTGCGCGTCGGGGTCGGGGTCGGGGTCGGCGAGGCTGTCGCTGTCGCTGTCGCTGTCGCTGTCGGTGTCGGGGCAGGCGTCGGCACTCGGGGCACGCGGTCCTGGCCCACTACGGTGAACTCGCCGGGGACCGTGCCTCCGCTGCTCCCGAGCAGCTGCGCGCCCGGGGTGTGGAGCAGCAGGATCTTCGCGGCCCATGGTTCCGACGGCGCGGTGACCTTCGCCGTCGCGCTGACCGTGACGGGGCCCCGCTCGAAGCCGGCGGGCGCGACCACGATCGGTGATGCTTCCCCGACGGTGAGCGTCGCGGTGTCGGTTGCCGTGGACGCGAAGGTCGCGCCTGAGAGCACCACCGTGCCGGTGGCGCCCGAGAGGTCTGATGACAGCGTGACGGTGCCCTTCTTGGCATCGGCGGCGTCGGTGGTGAACTGCAGGCTCCCCGAGTGGTTCGCGAGTACTCGCGCTCCGACCTTCGTCGCCCCCTCACGGATGGTCGCGAGCGTGCTGCTGACCTCGCCCCTCCGGTCCGCGGGTACTCGTCCGAGGTAGTGCTCGTCTCCGCTCGTCCCGTGGCTGGCGTAGCTGTCCGGGGCGGCGAGCGACCAGACGAACATCGCGACGGCGCTCGTCACGACGGGGTCAGCGGATTGCCCGTGCGTGGAGATCGCCCAGTTCACCCGCGCGGTGCTGTCATCGTTCATCTGGAACTGCTGGCCGTCCACCACATCACCTTTCGTGGTCTCGTCAAGCGGGCGTGGGAGCCACGGCTGCAGGCAGTACACGTTGCGTCCCTCGAAGCTGTAGGCGCCGATCCGCCCCTGCCCGCCGTTCTGAGCGTCGTCGAAGCCCGGGCCGTAGCCCGCCGCGCTTGCGGACTGCGCCCCGGAGAAGAGGAGGAAGGTCGCGGCCATCGCGAGCATGGCGATTCCCGCTCCGGCTCGCGACAGGCGGGCCAGGAGGCCGCGCGCAGTTCGATGTCGGCCTGGGGAAGTGCCGTCCGCGGTTCGTGAGCGGCGTCGAGGAAGGAGAGACATGTGGTGCCTTTCTGGTGGAGATGGTGTGGTCACCGGCTGTTCACCGGTAGAGGGGGAGCAGGACTGCGGCCCTCGGACGGAGGGCGTCGAAGTACGGCGCGGGGTCGAGGTATGCGCCCTCCTGGCGCAGCCCCACGTGCAGTGCGCCCTCCGGCGTATGTCGGTGATCGGGACTGAGCGTGCCGATGCGCTGCCCGGCCAGGACCGGAGCCCCCGGGTGGAGGTCGGAGACGACCGGCTCGTAGCTCGTCAGCGCTCCATCGGCATGCTGGATCGAGAGCACCGGGCGGTCGACGACGAAGCCGCTGAACCTGACGACCCCTGCCGCCGGGGCGCCGACCTCGCTCCCGGGTTTGGCGGCGATGTCGATGCCGCGGTGACCGGGGCCATACGGGGTGTCGAGTGCAAACGGGCGCGTGACCTGGGGTGAGGCCTCGACGGGCCACAGCCACCCGCCCGGCTCGGCCGAGACGTGCGGTGCCGTCATCAGGTTCGTGCTGCCGATGAGCACCGTGATGAACAGCACTCGGAGGATCCGGGCCCTGCGGGTGGTGATCTGTCGGAGCGGCGATGGGCGGTGCATGCAGTCATCGTGCTTGCCCACGAAGCAGCTCGACGGGTGAGGTCAGCTGCCTGTGGACGACACCTGTCCCCAGGCGCGGGAACAACGGAGTCGAGCGTGCCCCGCTGTTCCGCGCGACACTCCGCGTGTGTAGACTGTGCCCAGCAGCCCGCCCAGCGGGCTGACTTCGCGTGCCCATCGAGGCGTGCATCCATCGGTCTCTCGCATTGCGGTGTGAGAGCGGATGCGCGTTGGGTACCAGGCTGTGCGGCCGCCGGTCGCAGAGAACAACCGCGCGCAGCAATGCGCATTCCACAAGGGAGAACGACCATGGCAGTCGTCACCATTCGCCAGCTGCTCGACAGCGGCGTCCACTTCGGGCACCAGACCCGTCGCTGGAACCCGAAGATGAAGCGCTTCATCTTCACCGAGCGCAGCGGCATCTACATCATCGACCTCCAGCAGTCGCTGGGCTACATCGATGCTGCATTCGACTTCGTCAAGGAGACGGTCGCCCACGGCGGCACCATCCTCTTCGTCGGCACGAAGAAGCAGGCACAGGAATCGATCTCCGAGCAGGCGACGCGCGTGGGCCAGCCCTACGTGAACCAGCGCTGGCTCGGTGGCCTCCTCACCAACTTCGGCACCGTCCAGAAGCGCCTCAACCGTCTCAAGGAGCTCGACCTCGTCGACTTCGACGACACGACCCGCGGCTTCACCAAGAAGGAACTCCTCATCCAGCGTCGCGAGCGTGACAAGCTCGAGAAGTCGCTCGGTGGTATCCGCAACCTCTCGAAGACGCCTTCGGCGCTCTGGGTTGTCGACACCAAGAAGGAGCACCTCGCGATCGACGAGGCCAAGAAGCTCGGCATCCCCGTCATCGCGATCCTCGACACGAACTGCGACCCGGACGACGTCAACTACCCGATCCCGGGCAACGACGACGCCATCCGCTCCGTTGCACTGCTCACGCGAATCATCGCTGACGCCGCAGCTGAGGGCCTGATCCAGCGCCACCAGAAGCCGACCGAGGGTCAGACTGAGGTCGAGCCGCTCGCCGAGTGGGAGAGCGACCTGCTCCAGGGCGACGCTCCTGCCGCTGAGGCCGCCGTCGAGGCACCTGCCGAAGCCGCTGAGGCCGAGGCAGCAGCTGAGCCCGCAGAGGCAACCGAGGCCGCTGAAGCGGTCGAGGCTGTCGAAGCCGTCGAAGAGTCCAAGTAACTTCAAGCACTAGGGAGAACCCCACACATGGCTAACTTCACCCTCGCTGATGTCAAGGAGCTGCGCGAGCAGCTCGGTACTGGCATGGTCGACACGAAGAAGGCGCTCGAAGAGGCCGACGGCGACAAGGAAAAGGCCGTCGAGATCCTCCGCCTCAAGGGTGCGAAGGGCAACGCGAAGCGCGCTGACCGCTCCACCAGTGAAGGCCTCGTCGCCGCGAAGGACAACGGAAACGGCACCGCGACGCTCATCGAGCTCGCAACCGAGACCGACTTCGTGGCGAAGGGCGACAAGTTCATCGCCCTCTCCGAGAAGGTGCTCGATGCTGTGGCCGCCGCTGGCGCGTCGACCCTCGAGGAGGCGCTCGCCGCCCCCGTCGACGGGACGACCGTCAAGGAGACCATCGACGGCGTCGCTGCGATCCTCGGCGAGAAGATGGAGCTCCGCAAGGTGGCTCTCCTCAAGGGAGCCAACTTCGAGATCTACCTGCACCGCACCTCGCAGGACCTGCCACCGCAGGTCGGCGTCGTCGTGGCGTACGAGGGCGACGACGCGGCTACGGCTCGCGGCATCGCTCAGCACATCGCGATGTTCGACCCGCAGTACCTCACTCGTGAGGACGTTCCTGCCGAGGCAATCGACAAGGAGCGGGTCATCGTCGAGGAGATCTCGCGGAGCGAGGGCAAGCCTGAGGCTGCTCTTCCGAAGATCATCGAAGGTCGCCTGACCGGTTTCTTCAAGCAGATCGTGCTCCTCGAGCAGGACTACGCTCGCGACAACAAGCAGACCGTGAAGAAGATCGCTGACGCCGCAAACGTCAACGTCCTCGACTTCGGTCGCATTCGCGTCGGCGCGTAACGCCAGACGTTCCCGAATTCGGGGCCGGATGCAGCAGCATCCGGCCCCGTTTCGCGTCTCCGGCCACCGGCGGAGGCGCCCGCCTGAGACGTGCGCCCGCTCGGCACAAGGTAGGCTCGTGGACGATCAGCGACCCCCACAAGGAGCACACATGTCACCACAGGCCCCGCGCAGACGCGTTCTCCTCAAGCTCTCTGGCGAAGCGTTCGGTGCAGGCAAGATGGGTGTTGATCCCGAGGTGCTCACGAGCATCTCCAAGGAGATCGCCGCTGCCGCACGCGACGTGGAAGTCGCCATCGTCGTCGGCGGCGGGAACTTCTTCCGCGGAGCTCAGCTCGCCAACGCCGGCATGGACCGCGCACGAGCTGACTACATGGGCATGCTCGGCACCGTCATGAACGCCCTCGCGCTGCAGGACTTCATCGAGCAGGCAGGAACCCCGGCCCGCGTCCAGTCGGCGATCGAGATGCGCCAGGTCGCAGAACCGTACATCCCGCTGCGCTCGAAGCGCCACATGGAGAAGGGCCGCGTCGTCATCTTCGGTGCGGGTGCGGGCCTTCCGTACTTCTCCACCGACACGGTTGCCGCTCAGCGCGCCCTGGAGGTCGGCGCAGACGTGGTGCTGGTTGCGAAGAACGGCGTCGACGGCGTCTACACCGCCGACCCGCGACGCGACGAGACCGCGGAGCTCCTCCACTCGGTCACCTACCAGGATGCGCTCCAGCGCGGCCTCAAGGTCGTCGACTCCACGGCCTTCAGCCTCTGCATGGACAACGGCATGGACATGCGAGTGTTCGGCATGAGCCCCGAGGGCAACATCGCCCGCGCGATCCTGGGCGAGGACATCGGAACGCTCGTCACGTCGAGCCTCGACTAGTCGCCGCCCGCCAGACACCGTCACCCCGCGACAATTTCGTCAGCGCGCCGCGCCCTCGCGCGTAGCGTGCGCATCCCGCCACCTCGGTAGGATGATGCAGAACGCCCTGGAAAGGACACCCCGTGATCAACGACGTGCTCACCGAGACCAAAGACAAGATGGCGAAGGCTGTCGACCACGCGAAGGAAGACTTCTCCACGGTGCGGACGGGGCGTGCGAACCCGCAGCTCTTCACGAAGATCCCCGTCGACTACTACGGAACGGCCACGCCGCTCGAGCAGCTCGCGTCCATCGCGGTGCCCGAGGCCCGTGTGCTGGTCATCACGCCCTACGACAAGTCGGCGCTGAAGGAGATCGAGAAGGCGATCGTCTCCCGCCCGAACCTCGGCGTGACGCCGAGCAACGACGGCAACCTCATCCGCGTCGTCATGCCGGAGCTCACGGCGGACCGTCGCAAGGAGTACGTGAAGCTGGTGCAGACGAAGGCGGAGGAAGCTCGCGTCGCTGTCCGCAACATCCGTCGCAAGGCGAAGACCGACCTCGAAGCTCTCAAGGATGAGGTCGGCGAAGACGACATCACTCGCGGCGAGAAGGAACTCGAGACGTTCACGAAGGCGCACATCGACCGCATCGACGAGGCTTCCAAGCACAAGGAAGCCGAGCTCCTCGAGGTCTAATCACTCGTGTCGACGACTGGGAGTGACGGGGTGGACCCCGGCGAACGTCCGGACCCGGAGGTCCGGGACTCGGCGACGGAGCCCGAAGCGCATGACACGTCAAGCGCCTTCGGTCCGGCGGCCGGTGAGGGTAATGCGGAGCCCGTCGTCGGGGACCCGATGGCATCTCGTGAGCTCCCCACCCTCTCTGACGGCGAGCTGGCCCCGCCGCTTGCGCCGCTCCGCTCCCAGTCCCGGCTCGGTGACACCGGCGCGAACATCCTCCACGACCTGGAGTCGAGGGCCCAGAACGCGCGCACGCAGGTGCGAGAGCAACGCGACAAGCTGCGCGCGCGCAATGACGCGATCAACGCCCGCAGCGGGCGCAACCTGGCCTTCGCCGTGCTGTTCGGGGTGGTGCTCGGCGCGCTGCTGCTGTCGAGCCTGATCTTCGTCAAAGAGCTCTTCATCCCGTTCGCGATCGCCATGGTCGTTTTCGCGACGATCGAGCTGGCGAGCGCGATGCGCGGAGCAGGACGTGACGTGCCGCGCATCCCGCTCGTGGCCGCGGCGGTCGCCATCATCCCCGCCGCCTACTTCCTCGAGGTCGTCGGGCAATGGATCGCGCTGCTGGTCGGCGTGTTCGTCGTCACCGTGTGGCGGCTCGTCGAAGCCTCCGTCTCCAAGGACCGCCCGCCCCGGAAAGCGGTCTGGGGTGATTTCCTCGCCGCGGCGCTGATCCTCATCTACGTCTCGTACCTGGGCTCGTTCACGGTGCTCCTGACAGCTCAGGAAGACGGCCAATGGTGGGTGCTCGGCTTCCTCATCATCGTCGTGGCGGTCGACGTCGGCGCGTACGTCTTCGGGCTCAACTTCGGCAAGCACAAGCTCGCGCCGAAGATCAGCCCCGGGAAGACCTGGGAGGGGTTCGCGGGTGCGGCGCTGACGTCCGTGGTCGTCGGCATCCTCGTGAGCCTGTTCCTGCTCGACCAGCAATGGTGGTTCGGCCTCATCATGGGCCCGCTGCTGCTGATCACCGCGACAGCCGGAGATCTCACGGAGTCGATGATCAAGCGCGACCTGAAGATCAAGGACATGAGCTCCTGGCTGCCGGGTCACGGTGGGTTCTTCGACCGCATCGACTCGATCCTGCCCTCGGGTGCCATGGCGTTCGCCCTCTATTTCTGGAGCGCCGACTCGACGCTCTGGTAGTGCCTCGCCGGGGAGCCTGCGCCATGTTCGCTCACGATGCGGCAGAATGGTCGGCGTGAGCAGCACTTCATTCCCTCTGGCACCTCGTGGCACCCTCGGCTACGACGCCGAAGAGGTCGACCGTGCATTCCGCGTCGCTCGGCAGCGCTACGACAACTTCGACAACGGCACGCAGGGCAAGCGCCTGTCCACGAGCAGCATCCGCCACACGGCGTTCACGATGCGCAAGGGCGGGTATTCCGCTCCGCACGTGGATGCGGCGCTCGAGCGCCTCGAAGACGCGGTCGCCATTCGCGAGCGTGATGAGCACATTGAGCGTGTTGGCCGCGAGGTCTTCCTCCGCGAGACCAAGACGACGGCCCGCGCGGTGCTGGCGCGACTCCGCCGTGAGGATGGTGAGCGCTTCGACCGCGTCTCCGTTCTGCAGCGTGGGTACGACGTCAAGGAGGTCGACGAGTTCTCTGGTCGGCTCGCCGACTTCCTGCGTGGTGGCACGGCGATGTCGTTGCGCGAGGTCAGGGGAGTGGCATTCACTCCGAAGCGCCACGGCTACAAGGAGACGCAGGTCGACCTCCTCATCGATGCCGTCATCGACGTCATGCTGGCGATTCGTTAGGACCCCCTCGCACCTTCAGTTGGCCTGAGCGTTGTCAAATCGTGACCTTCCCGTAACGATTGCCGGGTCCCCTTGACCCGTCGGATGGAGCTCCATGCCGGAAGCCACTGCAACGCGCGGAGAGCGTGCGCGCCAGCGCCGTCAGCAACGCGCGAAGCGCCGCGCCGCGATCTTCGGGTCCGCGGCCCTCGGCGTCGTCGCAGTAGGGGCCATCGCGGTGACGACGCTCACGGGTGCCGGAGCCACCGCCTCGGCGGATGCCTCCATCGGCCCGAACCTGCAGGAGCTCTCGCAGGAGCAGGCCCAGGCGTACGCGGTCCTGGCTGTCTCAGGCGAGGCATCCCAGGGGGGCACCATCGACGACCGGGGCTCGGGCGTCAGCATCGACGTCGTGCCGACGGATCCCGCGTCGCTCAAGAAGATCACCGAGGAGATGGTCAAGTCCCAGTACGGCTGGGGCCCCGACCAAATGTCCTGCCTCGACAAGCTCTGGATGAAGGAATCCGGCTGGAACTACCTGGCCGAGAACACCGAATCCGGTGCCTACGGCATCCCACAGTCCTGGCCCGCTGAGAAGCTCGCCACCATGGGTGCCGACTGGAAGACGAACCCGATCACGCAGATCAAGTGGGGGATGGACTACATCGACCGAGCGTGGGGCACCCCCTGCGCAGCCTGGAACCAGCACAACGGCTCCTACTGAGTCCTGGGGCGCCGCTCGGCTTGGCCGGAGCACCGCCGCAGTTGAAGACCGCGCACACGCGAACCACCTGGGAGTACCCGCATGACCACGACAGATATCCGCACCGGCTCAACCCGGGCCTCTCGACCCGCCGGTCTCCGCCGTCGCATCGGCGCTCGTGTTGTCGTGCCGACCCTGGCTGGGCTCGCGATCGCGGCCCTCGCCGTGACCGCGACGGTGCAGCTTGGCGCTCAGAACGATGGCGAGAGCGGGGTGCTCTCCGTTGCATCCGTCGACGAGCTCACCGTGGCTGGCGCACAGGGATACGCCGTGAGTCTTGTCTCCGCAGTCGATGAGGCGCAGGCCTCCGACGCCCGCACAAGCGACATCGCGAGCATCGTCGTGACCACGCCGACACCGACCCCCACGCCGGAGCCGGAGCCGGAGCCAGCTCCTGCACCCAAGGCGCCGTCGCCGAACACCAGCTCGTCCGGCGGCAGCTCGTATGAAGAGGCCAACGTCTCTTCCGACCCGAGCGTGGATGCGACGCTTGCCCGCATCGCCCAGTGCGAGTCCGGCGGCAACCCGGCCGCGGTGAACCCAGCCGGCTACTACGGTCTCTACCAGTTCTCGATCCCGACCTGGCAGTCCGTTGGCGGGACAGGCCTCCCATCTGAGGCCTCCGTCGAAGAGCAGACGATGCGCGCGAAGATGCTGCAAGCCAAGGCCGGCTGGGGTCAGTGGAGCTGCTACTAGGCCGTTCTCAGGCATCCCAAGGCTGCTGCCTTGGTGCATCTCGGGCGAGAGTGACCGGGCGGCTGCCGTCGCTTTCGTTGCCATTCCGTAACCATTCCGTTATCCTCGGTGAGTCCCTAGTTCCAACCCCGGGAGATCAATGACCACGTTGCAGCGAACCGGCTCGACGCGAGCAGCGCGTCCGACAGCCGCACGACGCTCACGGGCGAAGATCATCGTCCCCATCGCAGCCAGCACCGCAGTTGGCGCGCTGGCGCTCACCGCCGTCCTGCAGGCTGGCGTCGCCGGAGGCGCGTCACCGGCGCTGGCGATCGCGCCGAGCGTCGCGGATCTCACCGCGGCGGGTGCCCAGGGGTATCAGGTCAGCCTCGTCTCCGCAGTCGAGGCTCAGGGCGAAGAAGCAGTTGCTGACGAGGGCGCCGCAGCCCCGAGCGCTGAACCGCGCAGCAACGACCTGGCCGGCATCGTCGTGACCACGCCGACGCCTACACCGACTCCCACCCCGACGCCAACGGAAGAGGAGTCCAGCTCCTCGTCGTCGTCATCCTCCTCCTCGTCGTCTTCGTACAGCAGTCCCGACTACGTGGCTCCGGATCCCGGCACTTCGAAGGCCGTCGCCGCCGACATCGTCGCGTCGATGGGCTGGGGGACCGGCGAGTTCGCGTGCCTCGAGAAGCTGTGGCAGCGCGAGTCCGGCTGGAACGCCGCCGCTGAGGACCCGTCATCCGGCGCCTACGGCATCCCGCAGTCACTGCCTGGCAGCAAGATGGCCACCCACGGATCCGACTGGCGCACCAACCCCGCGACGCAGATCCGCTGGGGCATCGACTACATCAAGGGCCGCTACGGCACCCCGTGCGGCGCCTGGGCGCATTCGGAAGCCAACAACTGGTACTGAGACGCCTGGCGCTCCGCGCGCACAGCAGACGACGCCGCGTGACCTCCGGGTCACGCGGCGTTGTCTGTCGGTCCGGTGCGGGCGGACTTCCTAGAATGGTCGGCATGCCCCGCTCGAACCGCTCCCGCCGCCAAGGCGGGGAATCCTCGTCCCGAGCGAGGGGCGGCCGGGCAGCGAAGCGCCAGCAGGCTGCCGCGGATCGCGCCACAGGAGCAGCCGACGAGCTCGAGCGCCTGCGCGACGGATGGCGGCGAACCGAGGTGCGTCGGGGTGTCCCGTACACCGTGCAGCCGATCTCCGCGGTGCGAGCCGTCAAGGACTACGTCTGCCCCGGATGCCCGAATCCTGTCGAGGCCGGCGTCGCGCACGTCGTCGTCTGGCGCGCCGAGGGCATCCTGGGCGACGAGCATGCGCTGGCGGCCCGGCGTCACTGGCACAACCACTGTTGGAGGATGGCGTGACTGAAGCACCGAAGACCCCTATGGAAGCCACGACGGTCGAGATCAAGAGCGGCACGGAGCTTCCCGCACGCCGCGAGGAGATCGAGCTGCGCACGAGCGACGGCCTCACGCTGGTCGGCGAGCTGGCACTGCCACTCGAGCGGGAGCCCGTCGCCACACTGGTCACCCTGCATCCGCTGCCCACCGCCGGCGGGTTCATGGACTCGCACGTGCTCCGCAAGGCGTCCCTTCGACTCCCCGCCCAGGCCGACCTCGCCGTGCTCCGCTTCAACACGCGCGGCACCACGTCGCCTCGCGGCACGAGCGACGGGGAGTTCGGCGATGGCGAGACGGAGCGTGCTGACGTGGAGGCGGCGATGGCGTTCGTCCGCGAGCGAGGGCTGCCGAACCCGTGGCTCGTCGGCTGGTCCTTCGGCACCGAGCTGGCGCTCAAGCACGGGCACGAGCACCCCGATGTCCAAGGGCTCATCCTGCTCTCCCCGCCCCTGCGCCGCACGAGCCAGGACGAGCTGGACCGCTGGGCGGATGCGACCATCCCAGTCGTGCTCGTCGTCCCAGAACATGACGACTTCCTCAAGCCAGATGAGGCGGCGGAGCGCATCGCGCACCTTCCCAACTTGGAGCTGGTGCCCGTCGACGAAGGTCGGCACCTCTGGGTGGGGGAGAAGCACACGAAGCGCGTGCTGACGGAGATCGTGCGGCGCACGAACCCTGCTGCCCTTCCGCTCAGCTCGTCGTGGACGCCCGGCGAGTGATGCGCGTCACGATGCGGTGCATGAAGCCGAGCTTGACCTCGGTTGGAGCGTTCAGCACGAACGGGTACAGGTCGTTCTGACCCATCGCCCGGCTGAAGCGGTTGAGCAGGAGCGACACCTCGTGCCAGTCGGCGAGCACCCGCTCGATGGGCTCCTCCGTGTAGTCGATGAGGGGCGTCGTCGACGGCTGCAGGTGCACGTTCGACGCGGCCGCCGTCCACAGCGAGCCGAGGATGTGCAGGTAGTGCGCGAAGGTCTCCGCGAAGTCCTCCCAGGGGTGCATCGTCGCGTACTCCGAGATGTACGAGGTCGACCAGCCCTCTGGGGCTCCCAGCCGGTAGTGGCGGTCGAGCGCCTCACGGTAGCTCGCTCGCTCGTCGCCGAACAGCTCGCGGCACTCGGACAGCAGCACCTCGTCGTCGAGCAGGATCGACTGGTAGTAGTGCCCGATCTCATGACGGAAGTGGCCCAGCAGCGTCCGGTACGGCTCACCGAGACGCACGCGGAGTGCCTCACGGTGCGCATCCAGCGTCTCGGCCAGGTCGATCGTGATGATGCCGTTCGCGTGCCCGATCGTGACGCGCTGACCCGAGCTCCGGCTCGAGAGCAGGTCGAAGCCGAGGCCGCCGTCGTGGTCCGCGTAGCTCTCGATGGGCAGCCGGAGGTGCAGGCACTGCGCGAGTCGCCGCCGGTCCGCATCCGCTTCGGCAAGCTTCTCGAGCGCAAGCGTGTCGTCGAATGCGGGGCGCTTGCGCACGAGGCGGCACGACAGGCACGACGACGTGGCGATGCCGTCTTCCACGAGCCAGTTGCACTTCCAGTCCCGGTTGCCGCAGGACCGCCAGAGCCTGCCGTCGACGAGCACGACACCGCCACTCACGTCGACGAAGGCCTGGGTCTCGTCGTGGAACGCGAGCGGCGTCGCGCAGGCGGCGCACGCGAGCGACTCGAGCATCACGAGCGACGCGCAACGGGGGCACTTGATGCTCAGCACGCCTCGAATCATAGGGCCACGAGGAGCCGTTGCCGCGACGAGCTCTCGAACTCGCCGACGGAGCTATCGCTCGTTCTGCGCGGGGATCCAGACCTGTTTGACGATGAGGAGGATCGCGGCGGCGATGGGGATGGCCACGAGGGCGCCGAGGAGGCCGAGGAGTGTGCCGCCCGTGAGCGCGGCGATGACCACGATCGCGCCGGGGACCTGCACGGCTGAGCTCATGATGCGCGGGCTGATGAGGTAGGCCTCGACCTGCATGTAGACGACGTAGTAGATGGCCGCCATCCACCAGACGCTGCTGTCGACCGGCAGGAGCGCCAACTGGAGCAGCACGATGATGATCGACGCCGAGAGCGTGCCGACGAGCGGGATGAGGGAGCCGAGGAACGCGATGACCGCGAACACGGCGGGCATCGAAGCGCCGATGATCGACAGAAACGTGAAGGAGAGGATGCCGTTCGCGAGGCCCAGCGCCAGCTGACCGAGCACGAACTTTCCGACGGACGCGGTGATCTGCTCGGTCAGCTCGGCCGTGCGTGCTCGGCGGGAGGCGGGAAGCAGCTGGTAGAAGCCACGCTTGATGCTGTTCATGCTCGAGACGAAGTAGAGCATGAGGATGAAGACGATGAGCACGCCGAAGAAGGCGTTCACGATCCCGAAGCCGACCTCGAGCACGCCGCCGCCGATGGTGGCGAGGTTGTTGCGCAGCCATTCGAGCGCGTCGGTGACGAACTCCTGCGCCTGCAGGTCAGGGAAGCGCTCGTCGACCCACTCGATGACGTTGGAGCCGGCGAGGTCGTTCACGATGGACGAGTAGCGGACCGAGAGCTGCTCGACCTGCGTCGAGATGCTCGGTATGAGTGCCCAGACGACGAGCCCCAGTGCGATCGCGGCGCCGCCGAGGGATGAGATGATCGCGGCCCATCTCGGCCACCGGTGGCGCTCGAGGAAGGCGATGATCGGCTCGAAGCCGAGCGCGAGGAACAGCGCGGCACCGATGTACGTGAGGATCGTGCTCAGTGAGGCGATCATCCCGCCGAGTACCAGCGCTACGAGGACGCCGATCGTGGCGATGAAGCCGAGCCTGAACGGATTCTCGATGCGCATGCGGTGTTCCCCCTGATCGGATCCCGGCCGGAGACCGGGATCCGATTCTAGACGCGCGGTGCCGCCTCAGCTCGCGCCGCGCGGGTCAGCGCTGGCGGGGTGCGCCACGCTTCTGGCCGGCGTTCTGTCCACGGTTCTGGCCGCCGGACTTGGCGGCAACCGGATCCTCTTGCTTGGTGGGCTCGTCCGTCGACGCATCGGCTTCGTTCGGCTCCGACTGCGCTCCGCCGCTGGACAGGGCGAACGCGTGAGCCTCCGCACCGGCTGCGTCTTCACTCGAGGCCGGGGTTTCATCCGCCGACTCTGACGGGCGCTTCGTGATCTGCTCGTCCGCCTCCGGCAGGCTGAAATCGGTGCGCGAGAACGCCCGCTTGAGCTGATCCAGGTAGCTCTGCACCTGGTCGCGCTCCTCGCGGAGCTCGGAGAGGCGCTGCTCGGCATTGTCGAGCAGGCTCTTCGTGTGCTGCTCCACCTCGGTGTTGCGCTCGCGAGCCTGCTTGTTGCTGGTCTCGAGGAGATCGGCTGCCTTGCGTTCCGCCTGGTCCTGCGTCTCCTGCGCTCGGCGGCGTGCATCGGCCATGATCTTGCCCGCCTCGCGTCGGACCTGCTCGCTGCGCTGGTTCAGATCGGCCAGCTGCTCGGTGGCATCGTCGATGAGCTTCTTCGCGGCCGCCTCCGCCTTCCGGCCAGCTGCGACGAGCTGCTGCTCGAACGCGTTGCGGCGCTTGGAGAGCTCGACATCGAGCTCCGTGCGCTTCGCGTTGAGCTCCCGCACCGAACCCTCGCGGAGTGCATCGATCTCACCCTTCGCGAGCTGCCGCGCGGCTTCCTGCTCGTGCTCCATCTGGGTGCGCCGAGCGGCGGCCTCGCGCTCGAAGTCGGCTCGCACCTTGTCCATCTCGCGCTGGCGCTCGGAGAGTCGAGCCGCGGACTCGGCGATCTCGTTCTCGACAGCCTGGCGCTTGGTCGCGAGCTCCTCCTCGACGGACGCGCGCAGCGCGCTGATCTCGAGGTCGGTGGAGTGCCGCAGCTCACGGAGCTCGGTCGTGACCTGGTCCTTGACGGTCTCGATCTCACGCTCCTGGTTGGTGCGGGTGAGGTCGGCCTCCTGCTTGGCGTTCTCGAGAAGGCTGTCCGCTTCCGAGCGAGAGTCGCTCAAGACGCGAGACGCCCGCACATCGGCCTCCCGCGTGACGCGCTCTGCGTAGTCGTTCGCCTCCTGGTGGATGCGCGCAGCGTTTCGGTGGGCCTCGCTCAGGATCTTGTCCGCTTCGCGCTGGGCTTCGGCGGTGAGCTTCTGGGCCTGCTGCTCGGCCGTCGCGAGCGTGCCGGCGAGCTTCGTGCCGAGCCCGGAGTAGGTGGGGTTGCCGACCTCGTTGAGCTCCGTCTCGAGCTGCTTGATCCGGGTGCGCATGGCCGCGATCTCGCGGCTCGCGCCGGAATCCTGGTTCCCGGCCTGGGCGAGCTGGGTGCGCAGCGACCTGATGACCTCGTCGACCTCTTCGCGGTTGTAACCGCGCATCGCTGTATTGAAGTTGATGTCGTCGAATGCCAAGAACGCCTCCGCGTGAGTCAGGTTGCGAGTGCGCGACCACCGCGTGCGCACATCGTGAAGTCTAGACGGCGGGTGGGAGACGCAGCCTGATGAGGTACAGAAGGGCGGTGGGAACCCGCGTGAAAAGTTCGGGGTTCGCTCTCCGCGAGACCCGACTTTGGCACTTTTCCCGGCCGACACCGGCGTATTCCAGGGGAAGTGCGGGCATGGTGCGTTAGATTGAGGGGTCGAGAGTCGCCATGAACCTCATGGACGACGACGGCACCCTCGCGAGAGGAGCACGTCGAGCGCACAAACGATGCACGGCGCAATCACTCGAGAAGGAGTCACTCAGTGAGATTCATCATAGCCGCGATCGCATTCCTCGGAAGTGCGGCGCTGCTCGTCGTCGGCTGGCTGCAGGTCACGGAAGCGAGGGCTGCCGACTCGGTCGTGGCGACCGGAACGGTGTCCCAGGAGTCGCCGTTGCTCGTCATCCCGAGCGACACGCTCATCGAGCACGCGGGGACGCAGTCCATCACGATCAGCGGGGACGGACCCATCCGCGTCGCGATCGGTCGTCAGGCTGACATCGCTGGCTGGGTCGGCACGACCCAGCACGAGATCGTCACGCTCGACGACACGAGCGGCGCGCTGGTCTTCACCCCGGGCGAGGCATCGGCTGACGAGACGACGGCACCGAACATCCTCGGCAATGACCTGTGGTTCCAGGAGTACGAGGGTGATGGTGAACTCAAGCTGGAGCAGACCCTGCCGGTCGGCTTCGCGCTCCTCGTCCAGTCCGACGGCGAGTCGCCCGCGCCGAGCCAGGTGTCCATCTCCTGGCCGCTCGACGGCCGCGCGCCCATGGCCGGTCCGCTCCTGCTCGGCGGTGGAGTGCTCCTGCTGATCTCCCTCGGTCTCCTGCTCTGGGCGCTGTTGAGCATGCGCCGCCGCTCCAAGCCCCAGCGCCAGACTCACGACGTGCTCGAACCGGAGGCCTCGACGGATGCTCCCGCGGTTGGGGAGGCCGCCACGACACCGGCGTTCGCGTTCGGGCGTTCGGCTCCCAGCGCCGACGACGGACTCGATGCCGCGGATGTGGACCCGGTCGAGCAATCGCAGGGCGTGGTCGCGGCCTCGGTCAGGCTCTCCGAGGGCACCCAGCCGGAGCCCGCGGACGTGAACTCCCGCGCAGGCGCACCAGACGAGCAGCCTGGCCATGCATGGGCCCCTCCCGCGGCTGCGGATGAGCACTCGCGGCAGACAGACGCACCGGCCTTCCCCTCGTTCCGGGCTCCGAGCGCAGAAGCGCCCGTTCCTGCCGCCGCACCTGCGGCCGAGGGAACGCCAGCGGCCGTCGACGACCCGTTCAGCTGGAGCGCCCCATCCACGTCCTCCGAACCTGAAGCTGAAACTGTCGACGCAGCTCCGCTCGCCCAGCCCGACGCCCACGCCGAACCGGCACCCGCGGCTGCGCCGACGGACGAGGACCGACCCGAGCCCTCCACGAAGGATGACGGGGACGAGCGCGACGACGACTCCTCGGATGCCGGAGAGCCGCCATCGGGTGACGCGTCCGGGCCGAGCCCTGAGGCCCCTGCAGCTGGCACGCCGGCCGCAGAGCCCCAGCAGTGGCGCCGGCCCCGCGGGCGTGACCGCAGCCAGGCCCCGAAGCGCCTCTTCAGGCTCATCCCGGTGCTGCTCGTCGGGTCGATCGCACTCACCGGATGCTCGGCCGACTTCTGGCCGGAGCAGTTCGGTGGATCCACGAGCGCACCGACGACTCCGACCCCGACCTCATCCATCGACCAGGCGCTGCTCACCGAGGGCGAAGCTCTCCCGGCCGTCAACTCGCAGCAGCTCACCGAGATTCTCGACGACGCTGCGCGCCTCGCCCAGGAGGGCGACGCTGCGAACAACCCGGACGGGCTGAAGCCGCGCTTCACGCAGGCCGCCTACCAGGAGCGAGCAGCCGAGTACCAGGCGAAGGCGGCCGACAACGCCCTCCCGGGGCCCGTCGCGTTCCCCACGGGCGAGGTCGTCTACGCCGTCCCGCAGGCGTCAGATTCGTGGCCGAAGTCGATCTTCGTGGTTCGCGAAGCCGGGGGAGAGACCCCGACGGCACCGTTCGGGATCATGCTGACGCAGTCGAGCGCCCGCGACACCTACAAGGTCGCCTCCATCGTGCAGCTCACCCCCGATGTCACGCTGCCGGAAGCCGCTCCGGCCGAGATCGGCGCCCCAGGCATCGACGGACTCGAGCAGCCGCTCGTCATCGCACCGGAGGAGCTCGCCGGGGCCTACGCGGACGTCATCAGCAACGGCGACGGCTCGCAGTTCGCCGCGTTGTTCTCTCCCGACGGCGACTCGCTGCGCACGCAGATCTCCGAGGCTCGGGCCGCGGTCTCCGGCGAGATCGACGCGAACGCCGCACGCATCGAGTTCCAGACGCGGCAGACCGATGACCCGCCCTTCGGCGTGCAGACGCTCGACGGCGGGGCGATCGTCGCCGTCTCGATCGAGGAGGTCGAGAAGCTGAGCGCGCGTACCCAGCTCGCGACCCTCAGCGTGCAGGGGCGCACCGCGGCCCTCGCAGGCGCCAGCTCGTCGTCGCTGGGATTCGAGACCCTCTACACGAACCAGCTCATGTTCTACGTGCCGTCTGAAGCGACAGGCGGCGCAATCCAACTGCTCGGCTTCGCCAACACCATGACCGGCGCACGCCAGCTCAACGCGAACGAGGTTACC
Organism: Pseudoclavibacter sp. JSM 162008; assembly: GCF_041366455.1. NCBI lineage: Bacteria > Bacillati > Actinomycetota > Actinomycetes > Micrococcales > Microbacteriaceae > Pseudoclavibacter > Pseudoclavibacter sp. JSM 162008. The sequence continues at coordinate 257,689 of NZ_JBEWYX010000002.1, read as the reverse complement.
TATGGCTGAAACCCCACCGCTCAACCCAGCAAGTCTCTACGGAGCAGTCGATCTCTCCTCGCTCGTGCAGCGCGCGAGCACCCCGGCCGGCCAGGCCCCGCAAGCCCCGGCAGGCGGGGCACCAGGCCAGGCGGCCGCACCTGCGGCCGGGGAGCCCGTTGCGACCCTGCCGGATGTCGTGGTCGACGCCGATGAGCAGACGCTCGAGCAGTTCATGCAGCTCTCACAGTTCCTGCCCGTCATCGTCGAGATGCACGCGGCATGGTCCAGCGACGCGCAGGCGCTCTCGCCGGTTCTCGCCAACATCGTCCGCGGGGCTGAGGGTCGGGTCGTGCTCGTGCGCGTCGACCTGGATGCTCACCCGCAGCTCGGTCAGCAGCCGCAGGTCATCGCCATCATCGGCGGTCGGCCCCTGCAGCTGTTCTCCGGCAACCCGCCTGAGGAGCAGATCACCCAGATCGTCGGCGAGATCCTGCAGGTCGCAGCCCAGCAGGGCTTGACCGGCCATGTCGCCGTGGATGGGACGCCCGAGGACGACGCGGAGGCGCAGGAGCCTGCCGCCCCGCCGTTGCCGCCGTTGCACGCGGAGGCCTTCGAGGCGCTCGAGCGCGGCGACTACGCGGCCGCCGTGGACGCCTACGAGCGCGCTCTCGCTGAGCGCCCCGCCGACGACGAGGCTCGAGCTGGTCTCGCGCAGGTTCAGCTCCTCGTGCGCCTCCAGGGCAAGACGCTCGAGGAGATCCGGCAGCGCGCTGCAGCCGCGCCCGACGACCTCGACGCGCAGCTGGACGTCGCCGACCTCGACCTGTCGGGTGGGCACATCGACGACGCCTTCGATCGCCTCCTCACGCTGTTCCCGAAGCTCGACGCCGAGGGGAAGACGGCCGTTCGCGAACGCCTCCTCGACCTGTTCCTGGTCGTCGGTGTCGCCGACCCGCGCGTCGGCGCGGCACGTGCAAGGCTCACGAACCTGCTGTTCTGACGTCGCGGTGCGACGACGACGAGGCCCGGATGCGATCAGATCGTATCCGGGCCTCGTCGTTGCTGCGTGCGGGCCGATCAGCCCTCGTACTTGAACCAGACCGCGGCGAGCGGCGGCACGGTGACGGCCGCCGACTGCGCGAACCCGTGCGACGGGGTCTCCTCGGTCGTGACGGAGCCGTAGTTGCCTGCACCCGATCCCGCGTAGGTCTCGGCGTCGGTGTTGAGCACCTCGGACCAGCGGCCGGCGTGCGGCAGGCCGAGACGGTAGCCGCTGATGACCTGGTTGGAGAAGTTGAAGACCATCGCGACGTCGGGGGTGCCATCGTGGCCACGGCGAGCGAATGCGAGCACGCTGTTGGCCGCGTCGTCACCGCTCAACCACACCATCCCGGAAGGGTCGTCGTCGCGCTGCCACAGCGCGCCTTCGTTCTTCGCGAGCCGGTTGAGGTCGCCCACGAGCCGCTGCACACCGGCGTGGCCCGGGTTGTCCAGCTGCCACCAGTCGAGGCCGCGGGACTCGCTCCACTCCGTCTGCTGAGCGAACTCCTGGCCCATGAAGAGGAGCTGCTTGCCCGGGTGTCCCCACTGGTAGGCGAGGAAGAGCCGCGTGCCCGCGAGCTTCTGCCATTCGTCACCCGGCATCTTGGAGTACAGGGAGCCCTTGCCGTGGACGACCTCGTCGTGGCTGATGGGGAGCAGGAACCGCTCGCTCCAGGCGTACACGAACGAGAAGGTCAGGTCGCCTTGATGGTGCGAACGGTAGATCGGGTCGCGCTCCACGTAGCGGAGGCTGTCGTTCATCCAGCCCATGTTCCACTTGAGCCCGAAGCCCAGGCCGCCCCACTCGGTCGGCTTGGTCACCCCGGCCCAGCTCGTCGACTCCTCCGCGATCATCGCGATGCCCGGGTACAGCTTGTAGGCGGTGGCGTTGACCTCCTGGAGGAAGGCGATGGCCTCGAGGTTCTCGCGTCCGCCGTGGATGTTCGGCACCCACTCCTCGCGCGAGTAGTCGAGGTACAGGATCGAGGCCACGGCGTCGACCCGGAGACCGTCGATGTGGAACTCCTCGAGCCAGTAGAGCGCGTTGGCGACGAGGAAGTTGCGCACCTGGGAGTCGCCGAAGTTGAACACCTTGGTGCCCCAGTCCAGCTGCTCGCCCAGGCGCGGGTCGGCGTGCTCGTAGAGCGCCTGCCCGTCGAACTCCGCGAGGCCGAAGCTGTCCTTGGGGAAGTGCCCGGGCACCCAGTCCATGATGACGCCGTAGCCGGCCTGGTGCAGCCGGTCGATGAGGTACCGCAGGTCGTCTGGCGAGCCGAGGCGCGACGTGGGCGCGTAGTAGCCGGTGACCTGGTAGCCCCACGAGCCGCCGAAGGGGTGCTCGGCGAGCGGCATGAACTCGACGTGCGTGAACTCGAGGCCATCGAGGTACTCGACGAGCTGGTCGGCGAGCTCCCGGTACCCGAGGCCCGGCCGCCAGGACATCGCGTGGAGCTCATACGTGGTCATGGGGCCCGTGTGCGGGTCCTTCTGCGCCCGCGCGCTCATCCAGTCGTCGTCGCCCCACTCGTACGTGCTGGGGGTCGCGATGACGGATGCGGTCTGCGGCGGCTGCTCGGCGTGCAGCGCGAGCGGGTCTGCCTTCTCCACCCATTCGCCTGACGCGGTGCGGATCTGGAACTTGTAGGTCTCGTGCGGCGAGACGCCCGGCACGAAGAGCTCCCAGATGCCGAGGGCATCGAGGCGTCGCATCGCGTGCGCTCGGCCGTCCCAGCCGTTGAAGGAGCCGATGACCCGAACTGCCTGGGCGTGCGGTGCCCACACGACGAACGAGGTGCCAGACACCGGTGCGTGGGTGCCCCAGTGCTCGCGGTGGTGGGCACCGAACACGTGCCAGAGCCGCTCGTGGCGGCCCTCGCCGAAGAGGAACTGGTCGACCTCACCGACGACGGGGAGGAACCGGTACGGGTCGTCGACCGTGTGGGGGACGCCGTCCGTGTAGACCGTCTCGAGCTGATAGTCGTCGAGGCCGTGCTCGTGTGCGCCCTGCCAGATGCCGTGGGCGAGGTGGTGCAGCCCGACCCGTTCGCCGCTCGAGGTGAGGATCGCTGTCACACGCTCGGCGAGGGGGCGTCGCGCACGGATGACCGTGCGCCCGTCTCCCTGCAGGTGCTGCCCGAGGATCGCGTGCGGTCCCGAGTGCGTGCCGTCGGCGACTGCGCGCAGCTCACCGTCGGGAATGCTGGTCGTCACTGGGGCCGCTGGCTGGAGTTCGTCGGTCATGGTGTTTCCGTTCTCGAGATCGTTCGGCCGCGCCTCGCGGCGCGGCCGAACGACGGGTCAGAGTGCCGAGTGCCTGACGCGCAGGATGTGCGCGGGGAGGGTGGAGGGGTCGAGGCGCACGTAGTTCGCGCCGCCCCAGATCCACTCGTGCCCGCTGAGGAGGTCTTCCACGCCGAATTCCGTGTCGGCGGCGAAGCCGAACTTGGTCTGGTCGATGTAGACCGTCGCCTCCTCGATGCCGGAGTGATTGAGGTTCACCGCGACGATGACCGTGTTGGAGACGCCGTCTGGGGAGTACTCGGCCGGCAGGTGCTTGGAGAAGACGAGCACGTTCTCGTTGTCGCTGAACTGCACTTCGAAGTTTCGCAGCTGCTGCAGTGCCGGGTTGGCGCGCCGCAGCTCGTTGAGCTTCGTCAGGAGCGGGGCGAGCGAGTAGCCGCTCGCCTCCTGGGCGGCCCAGTCGCGCTGCTTGTACTCGTACTTCTCGTTGTCGATGTTCTCTTCCGAGCCCGGACGTGCCACGTTCTCGGCGAGCTCGAACCCGGCGTAGACGCCCCACAGCGGCGAGGAGGTGGCGGCGACGATGGCGCGGATCTTGGCTGCGTTCCGCCCGCCCTGCTGCAGGTACTCGGTGAGGATGTCCGGAGTGTTGACGAAGAAGTTCGGGCGAAGGAAGTCGCTCGACTCCTTCGAGACCTCGGTGAGGTACTCCTCGAGCTCCTGCTTCGTGTTGCGCCAGGTGAAGTAGGTGTACGACTGCTGGAATCCGGCCTTCGCGAGCGCGTGCATGATGGCGGGGCGGGTGAATGCCTCGGCCAGGAAGATGACCTCCGGGTGCTTGGCGTTCACCTCGTGGATGAGCCACTCCCAGAACTGCAGCGGCTTCGTGTGCGGGTTGTCGACGCGGAAGATCTTGACCCCGAGCTCGATCCAGTACTCGACCGTCTCGAGGACCTCGGCGTAGAGGCCGTTGCGGTCTCCGTCGAAGTTGATCGGGTAGATGTCCTGGTACTTCTTGGGCGGGTTCTCTGCGTAGGCGATGCTGCCGTCCGGCAGCTGCGTGAACCAGTCCGGGTGCTCGGCGACCCAGGGGTGGTCAGGCGTGGCCTGCAGCGCGAGGTCGAGGGCGAGCTCCATGCCGTTCTTCTCGATCTCGCTGACGAAGTAGCGGAAGTCCTCGACCGTGCCGAGGTCGGGGTGGATGTCGCGGTGCCCGCCCTCTGCGGCACCGATGGCCCACGGCGAGCCGGGGTCGCCGGGTTCTGTCGTGAGCGAGTTATTGGGGCCCTTGCGATTGGTGCGGCCGATCGGGTGGATCGGGGGCACGTAGAGCACATCGAAGTTCATGGCCGCGACTGCGGGGACCCGCTCGGCTGCGGTTCGGAAGGTGCCGGAGGTCCAGCTGCCGTCCGCCGCCTGCGTCGCCCCTTCCGAGCGCGGGAAGAACTCGTACCAGGCCGCGTTCCCGGCGAGGGCGCGGTCGACCTGGATGCTGCGCTTGGCGGAGCTCGTCACGAGGGAGCGCACGGGGTGCGCCTCGATGACCTCGAGCACGTCGTCGGCGAGGAGGGACGCGAGACGGAAGGACGCGGAACGCGACGTGAAGCGCGACGCGGTCGCCGCATCCCGCAGCACGGCGCTCTGATGGCTGGTGAGCTCGGGGTTGGTGGCAGCGCGGTCGACGACCTGCGCACCGAGCTCGAGCATCACATCGACGTCGATGCCGGCTGGGATCTTGATCTCCGCGTTGTGCTGCCAGGTCGCGAAGTCGTCGTTCCAGGCCTCTATCCACCACTCGTGGGTGCCCGCCACCGTGACCTGGGCCTCGGCAAGCCAGGAGTCGGTGCCCTTCGGGCCAGGCTGCATGCGGATGCGCTCCGGCTGTGCGCCAGGTGCGGTCAGCACGAGCTCGACGCCGATGATGTCGTGCCCCTCGCGGAAGGAGACGCAGGAGAACGGGACGACGTCCCCGACGTATCCCTTCGTGGGGAAGAGGTTGTCGACGAGCTGCGGCTGCAGGTCGAGGATCGGGATGCGCCCGATCGCTGGCACGTACCCGGAGCCGGGGAACTGGTCGCCCGTCGACGGGAGCGCCGTCGCAACGGCGGCTGCGGCCGCGGGCTTCGCCGCCGACGCCTTCGGCTTGCGCGCGCGCGTCACCTTGGCTGGAGCCTGCACGACCGGCGCTGGCTGGCTGGTCGCCGGGGCTGACTCGCTCGTCGCCGGTGTCGCCTCTGGAGCCGGAGCTGCCTTCGGCGAGGCGCTCACTCGCTTGGCGGTCGCCCGACGCGGGCGGCTCGGTGGAATCTGGTCTTCTGACGCTGGTGTCGTTGCCACAACCGAACGCTACCAACACCCACCCTCAACGGGGCTGTCCGCGTGTCACGGAATGTGAACGACGTCCCGCACGGTGTCCGATCAGATGTGGTGGTGCGCGTGCTCCACATCCACCGCGTACACCTGCACCGAGGGCCCCGCGAGGCCGGTGAGCTGTCCTGGTACGAGCACGCGGCTCGAGCTAAGCGCCTCATCTGGGTGCTCGTGCGTCGAATCCCAGAGCAGACGGTAGCCCGTGACCTGGTCGACGGCGGGTGCCCGCAGCGCCGCGTCGTCCTCGCTGCCGTGGATGACGAGGAGAAGCCGGTCGACGAGCATCCGCTCGCCGTCGACGAGCACCGCGTCACCCGTGAAGTCGGCGTCTGCCTCGGGGATGTAGGCGTCGAGCAGCACCTGCAGGGTGCGGCCGCCGGGCCCCTGCCAGGAGCCGTCGCCCATGGGGTTGCCGAGCGCGTCGAACCACCGTCGCCTCGTCCCGTGCTCGCTCAGCGCGTGCCCGTGGTTGAAGCTGCTCGGGCGCAGCACCTGGTGCTTCCCCCGCAGCTCGATGAGTCGTCTCGTGTGCGCGAGCTGAGCGAGCTGGATCTCGCTGAGGTCCCAGGAGAACCAGGTGAGCGGCGAGTCCTGGTTGTAGGGATTGTTGTTCCCCTTCTGCGACCTCGCGACCTCGTCGCCGGCCGTGAGCATGGGGACACCCGCGCTCAAGAGGACCGTGCTCAGGAGGTTGCGCATCGAGCGGCGGCGCAGCGTCTCGATGCTGCTGCTGTCGCTCGGCCCCTCCACTCCGAAGTTCCACGAGCGGTTGTCGCCGGTGCCGTCGCGACCGAGTTCCGCGTTCTGCAGGTTGTGCTTGACGTTGTAGGAGACGAGATCACGCAGGGTGAAGCCGTCGTGCGCGGTGACGAAGTTCACCGAGGCCAGCGGCCCCCGCTCGTCGCTGAACATGTTGGACGAGCCGGCGAGCGACGTGCTGAAGGCGCCCGCACCCTCGGGATGGACGCCGGAGCTGCGCGCCTCGGCGATGTCGCGCACCCAGAATGAGCGGGCGTGGTCGCGGAAGCTGTCGTTCCACTCCGACCAGTCTTCCGGGAAGTTGCCCGTCTGCCAGCCGCCCATGCCGACGTCCCACGGCTCGGCGATGAGCTTGGTGTCCGAGAGGCGCTCGTCGCTGACGATGGCTTCGAGCAGCGGGTGGTGGCGTTCGAAGGCGTGGTGCGCGTTGCGTCCGAGCGTCGCCGCGAGGTCGAAGCGGAAGCCGTCGATGCGGAACTCCTCGACCCAGTAGCGGAGCGAGTCGATGATGAGCTCGCGCACGATGGCCTCGGACGTGTCGAGGGAGTTGCCGCATCCGGTCTGGTCGACGGGGTTGCCGTGCATGTCGTGGCGGTAGTAGGTGGCGTTGTCGAGGCCCCGGAACATGGACGTCTCGTCGCCGCGGCCGCCTTCGGACGTGTGGTTGTAGACGACGTCGAGGTAGACCTCGATGCCGGCGGCGTGCAAGTGCTTCACCATGCCCTTGAACTCGCGGGCGATGGCGTGCGGGCCGGCGGCGCGGGCGCCTGGGGAGGCGTAGTCGGCGTGCGGGGCGAAGAAGCCGAGCGTGTTGTAGCCCCAGTAGTTCGCCATCCCCTGGCGTCGCAGGAACGACTCGGAGGCGAACGCGTGGACGGGCAGCAGCTCGACGGCCGTGATGCCGACGGACTGCAGGTAGGCGATCGTGTCCTCGTGCGCGAGGCCCGCGTAGCTGCCGCGGAGGTGCTCCGGCATGTGCGGGGCGAGCTGCGTGAACCCCTTGACGTGCGCCTCGTAGACGACGACGTCGCGCAGCGGCAGCAGGGGCGCGCGCACGGTTCCCCAGTCGAACGGCTCCGACTCGACGACCTGCGCCGTCCAGATGGGCACGGCGACGGTGCCGACATTCGAGACCTGCCTGGCGTACGGCTCGACAAGCAGCCGGTGCTTGTCGAAGGCGCTGGTGCCGGTCGTCGGCCCGTCTGCGCGCACCGCGTAGCGCTGGCCGTTCACGAGCTCGGCGCATTCGGCCTGCCAGATGCCGCCCGGCATGCTGGCCATGTCGACAGTTCGTGTGACGGTGCCGTCGGCATCGATGAGGCAGAGGGTCATCGCGGATGCGTGCGCCGAGAACACGCGGAGGCGCGCGATCCCCTGATGGTGGGTGACGCCGAGGTCGGAGCGGGTCTGTGAGTCGAGCATGAGGCCTAAACTGTTCGAATTGAATGGTCGGCGCCGCATGGCGGCTGCACGGACCGTGTGCGTGCGCGCTCTGGTGCGCACGGATCGCGCAAGTCTATGTCGAGAGTGCCCGTATCCAGGGCAGGGCGGGGAGTGTAATGGCCGTTTACCTCGACCACGCCGCGACGACCCCGATGGTCCGCGAGGCGCGGGAAGCGCTCCTTGCCGGCTTGGACCTGACGGGGAATCCGTCGTCGATTCATGGCCACGGGCAGGCCGCGAAGCGGCTGCTCGAAGGGGCGCGGGAGCGCGTTGCCGCGGCGCTCGGCGCTGACCCGATCGAGGTGGTCCTGACGTCTGGTGGCACCGAGGCCATCAACCTCGGCGTCAAGGGCCTGTACTGGGCGAGGCGGCAGCAGGACGCGGCTCGTGTCCGAGTCCTGGCACCTCGAGGCGAGCACCACGCGACCGTCGACGCCGTCGAATGGCTCGCCGCCCATGAGGGGGCCGTCGTCGACTGGCTGCCGGTCGACGAGGCCGGCGTCGTCGACCTCGAGGTCGCCGAGCAGCGGATTCGGGAGCACGCGAACGAAGTGGCGCTCATCACGGTCATCCTCGCCAACAACGAGGTCGGCTCCGTGCAGCCGGTCCGCTCGCTCGCCGCGCTGGCGGCCGAGCACGGGATCCCAGTGCACGTCGACGCCGTCGCCGCCTTCGGGCACATCCCGGTCTCGCTGCGGGATCTCGACGTCGCCGCGCTCAGCGTCTCGGCGCACAAGATCGGCGGGCCGGTGGCCATGGGCGCGCTTGCGCTCGCGCGCGCCCACACCGTCGAGGCGCTCATCCACGGGGGCGGGCAGCAGCGGGGCGTGCGCTCTGGCACCCAGGACGTGCCAGCCGCGCTCGCGTTCGCAGCTGCGACGGACGCGGCGATGTCGCGAATGGACACGGAGGGCGCCCGCCTGGACGCCCTCGCGCGCCGTCTGGCGGACGGCCTCGCGAGGATCCCAGGAGCCGAGCTGCGCGGCGCTCCGCTCGACGGCGTGCTCCACGATGCGGGCGACGAGGTGCGGGCACGGGTGCCTGGCAACGTGCACGTCACGTTCGACGGCTGCCAGGGTGACTCCCTCCTCTTCCTCCTCGACATGGCCGGGTTCTCCGTCTCCACCGGCTCTGCCTGCCAGGCGGGCATCGCCGAGCCATCCCATGTCCTGCTCGGCATGGGTCTGGACGAGCGAACGGCGCTGAGTGCACTGCGCTTCACCCTGGGCGCGTCGACCGGCGACGATGACATCGCCTCGCTCCTCGACGTCCTCCCGAGGATCGTGGAGCAGGCGCGCACGGCTGGGTTCTCCGACCGGACCGTGTAGCGTCCTGGCGCGGTGTGCGCCTGCAGCGCATCCGCCCCGACACGTGTCGAAGTGTCGGCGGATGCGCCTACGCTGACGCCATGACGATGCGAGGTGCAGGAGGCGGACCGCCCGCCGGGGGCCGTGTTCGGGACGAGTCCGTGATCCGTGCCGCGAACGAGCAGGCCCCGCAGATCGACGACCTCTGGCAGCGCGTGCTTCGCCTGTTCGCGCCCTACCGAGGGAAGATCGCGATCGCGCTCGTGCTGGTGCTCATCACCGCGGCTATCTCGGTGCTGCCCCCGCTGCTGACCGAGCAGGCGTTCGACGTCGGCCTCTTCCCGCCGGGCGGCACCGGGCCGAACATCGGCGAGCTGTGGAAGATCGTCGGTCTCATGGCGGTGCTCTGGGTCGCCTCGAGTGCGCTCGGGGTCGTGCAGACCTACTTCACCGCCAGTGTCGGCAATTCCGTCATGGGCGACCTGCGAGTGCGCCTCTTCGATCACCTGCAGCGCATGGAGCTCGCGTTCTTCACGCGCACGAAGACCGGGGTCATCCAGTCCCGCCTCCAGAACGACGTCGGCGGAGTGGCGTCGACGCTGCAGTCGATGATCACGAGTGTCGTCGGCAACATCGTGACCGTCCTCGCGGCGGTCGTCGCCATGGCGCTGCTCTCCTGGCAGCTGACCATCATCGCGTTCGTCCTCATGCCAGCCCTCGTCTGGGCGCAGCGAAGGGTCGGCCAGGTGCGCGCCCGCATCGCGACGAAGACGCAGGAGTCCCTCTCCGAGATGACCGCGATCACGCAGGAATCGCTGAGCGTCTCCGGCATCCTGCTCGCGAAGTCGTTCGGACGCGAGGAGGCGGAGGGGCAGCGGTACCGCGCGGAGAACGTCCGGCAGATCGGGCTGCAGGTGAAGCAGACGATGAGCGGGCAGACGTTCTTCGCCTTCGTGTCCATCGTGTTCTCCCTCGTGCCCGCGGCTGTCTACATCGTCGGCGCATATCTCATCACCGGCGGCGTCGATCTCACGGCGGGCGCGATCGTGGCGTTCACGACGGTGCAGACCAGGCTCACGATGCCGCTCATCGGGCTCATGCGCATCGGCCTCGAGGTGCAGACGTCGAAGGCCCTGTTCGCGCGCATCTTCGAGTATCTCGACATGAGGCCTGCCATCACGCCGTCGCCGTCGCCCGTCGCGCTCGACGAGTCGAAGCTCGGCGAGGTCGAATTCGAGCACGTCTCGTTCCGGTACCCGGACACGGAGGTCGACTCGGCCCCTACGCTCGACGACGTGTCCTTCACGGTTCGCCAGGGGGAGTTCGTCGCGTTCGTCGGGCCGAGCGGCGCAGGGAAGACGACCATCGGCTACCTCGTGCCCCGGCTCTACGAGGTCTCGTCCGGCGCCGTGCGCTTCGCGGGCACCGACGTGCGCGACCTCGACCACGACGCGCTCATCGCGAACACGGGCATCGTGAGCCAGGAGAGCTACCTGTTCCACGCATCCATCGCCGAGAACCTGCGCTTCGCGAAGCCGGACGCCACCCAGGCCGAGATCGAGGAAGCCTGCAGGCAGGCCAACATCCACGAGACGATCTCGAAGTTCCCCGACGGCTACGAGACCCTCGTGGGGGAGCGAGGCTACCGACTCTCCGGTGGTGAGAAGCAGCGCGTGGCCATCGCCAGGGTCCTGCTCAAGGACCCTGCGGTGCTGGTCCTCGACGAGGCGACGAGCGCGCTCGACACACGGTCGGAGCGGTTCGTGCAGCGTGCCCTGGACGAGGCCTCACGGGGCCGCACGGTCCTGGCCATCGCGCACCGCCTCTCGACGGTCAAAGACGCCGACCTCATCTGCGTCATCGACGAAGGCCGCATCGTCGAGCGCGGGAACCACGCCGAGCTCATGGAGAGGGGAGGCCTCTACGCGGCGCTCCACGAGGAGCAGCGAACCGATGTCCAGCCTGAGCTCGAGACCTGAGTCGCGCTGACGCGGAGGCGCTCGTCTAGCGAGCCAGCTGGATCTCGTCCTCGATCTTCCATGTGCCGGCGAGCGCCGGGGCGAGCGGGATGACGCCGAGCGTGAGAACGGCCAGGAGCCCCAGCGAGATCGACCAGTTGCCGGTTGCCGTCGCGAGCACTCCGACCGTGAGCGGGGCGAGCGCCGCGAGGGCGTACCCGACGAGCTGGACGAACCCGCTGAGGATCGCCGAGCCCCGCTGGCCAGCCGCACGGAGGCCGATGAGCGTGAGGCAGATCGGGAAGAGGAGCTGCCCGAAGCCGATGAGCACGACCCAGAGGACAGGGGCCGCGGTCGGCGCGAAGATGAGGCCGGAGTAGCCGAACGCGAAGCCGGCAGCCGCGGTGATGAGCGGCCACGTCGTCCCGAGGTGCTTGATGACGAGCGGCGTGGCGAGGGAGAGCGGGATGCCTATGGCGGCGAACAGCGAGAGGTAGCCGGCCGCCGCGACAGTGTCGGCGCCTGCCCGCTCCTGCAGGATCGTGGGCAGCCACCCGAAGCAGCAGTAGGCGTTCATCGAAGAGATGGCGAAGGTCGTCGCGAGCGCCCAGGCCCGCTTCGAGCGCCAGATGGACCTGGCCGGCTTGGCGCGCGTGCCGTCGGGCAGCGTCACGGCCCCGGTCGTCGGGGCGACGTGACCGCGGGCCGCACGAACCTGTGCGCGCACGAGGAGCACGACCCACGGCACGGCGGCGGAAGCCGCGACGATCGCCCACATGGACACCGAGGTCCGCCATCCGCTGGCCAGGGCGACGGGGGCCGCGACGAGGGGCGGCAGCATCGTGCCGAGCGCCACGACGATCGCGTAGGTCGAGGTCATGACTGGGATGCGGGACCGGAAGTAGGTGACGACCACCGGTGGCAGGAGGATGTTGCCGATTCCCATGCCGAGCAGGGCGATGCCGCTGCCGCCGAGCAGCGTCGGCAGGTTCGGAGCGGCTCCGCGGAGGAGGTGCCCGGCGATGATCGCGGCGAGCGCGATGACGATGAGCAGCTCGAGGCGGACCCGTCGCAGGAGCCACGGAGTGATGAGGCCCGCGATCGCGAAGGCGACCGGGGGCAGCATCGTCAGCACGCCGGTCGTCGCCCCCTCGAGTGGGAGGTCCACCGAGATGAGGTCGAAGATCGACGACGCATTGGTGACGGCGGTTCGCAGGTTCAGAGCGAGCAGCACGAGTGCGAGGACGGCGATGGCGGTCCAGAACCATGGTGACCGGGCGGCGCCCGCTGGCGTCTGGGAGGGGAGAGTCGACACGAGGTGCAACTGTACTCAGCAGGTCCTCAGGAATCTTGCACTTGTGAAAGTTTGCACTCATGCATATTGTTGAGGGGTGTCGAACCCAGCTCTCTCCCTCCGCGAACGCAACCGCATCGACTGCTGGCATGCCATCCACGACGCCGCCGCCGACCTGACGATCGAGCGCGGCCTCGACGAGACGACGATCGACGCCATCAGCGAGCGCGCAGGCGTCTCGCGCAGGACCTTCTTCAACTACTTCCCGAGCAAAGAGGACGCGGTGCTCGGCATGCAGGCGCCCACGCTCCCAGAAGGCGCACTCGACGACTTCCGGGAAGGCGTGAGCGACTCCTTCGGTCGCACCATGCGACTCATGCTCGCCGTCCTCGACTCCGCCATTCCCGACCACGACGACTTCCCCCGCCGACGCACGCTCGCCGACCAGCACCCCGTGCTCGAGGAGCGGCTCAGGCGCCACATCAGCGCGGCAGAGGACATCGTCCTCTCGATCCTGACCGAGCAGGGCGGCGACAGTTCCACGGAGTCCCTCCCGGACGGCATCGAGTCCGCGAAGGCACTCCTCTCGCTCGCCGCGACCATCCTGCGCTTCACGAGCAGGAACGACCCCCAAGGCGTCCTGGCCGACCGGGAAGCCGCCATCAACCACTCCATCGACATCTTCCGGAAAGCGATCTCAGAAGCCCTATGACGACTCCCCCCAGCATCGATTCGCCGGTTCGCGTCGACGCCGCCCCCGGCGCAGAAGCCCGAACCAGTGCAGAGGCGCGGCCTGCCACGACGGGGGCGGGCGCAGCCGGTGCGCACCGACGCAGCATCGTGCCGCTCTTCCTGGGGCTCATGGTCACGATGCTCATGGCCTCGCTCAACAACACGGTGCTCTCGAGCGCCATGCCGACCATCGTCGGCGAGCTGCACGGTGTCGAGCACATGAGCTGGGTCGTGACCTCCTTCATCCTGGCCTCGACGGTCATGATGCCGGTCTACGGGAACCTCTCCGACCTCTTCGGCCGCAAGCCGCTGCTGCTCATCGCGATCGGCCTCTTCATCGCGGGTTCCGTGCTGGGCGGCCTGGCCCCCTCCATCGAGCTGCTCATCGGCGCGCGCATCGTGCAGGGACTCGGTGGCGGCGGCCTCATGATCCTCTCTCAGGCGGCCATCGCGGACGTCGTCCCGGCTCGTGAACGCGGCAAGTACATGGGCGTCATGGGCGCGGTGTTCGCATTCTCGTCCGTCGCCGGCCCACTGCTCGGCGGCTGGTTCACCGAGGGCCCTGGATGGCGCTGGGTGTTCTGGATCAACCTGCCCCTCGGCGCGCTCGCGCTCCTCGCGACCGTCTTCCTGCTCCGGCTGCCGAAGCGCCCCGCCCAGGAGCGCACGCGCATCGACGTCGGCGGCATGGCGCTCATCTCACTCGCGACGACCGCGCTTGTCCTCGTCGGCACGTGGGGCGGGTCGCAGTACGAGTGGACCTCGCCGACGATCCTGCTGCTCGCCGCGCTCGCGGTGGTCTCCGCTGTCGGCTTCGTCTTCGTCGAGCGCAGCTCCGCGAACCCGATCATGCCGCTCGGCATGTTCAAGGACCGCAACTTCATCCTGACCACGATCGCCAGCCTCGCAACCGGCGTCATCATGTTCGGCACGCTCGGCTACATGCCCACGTACCTGCAGATGGTGACGGGCTCCGGTCCGACCGTGTCCGGTCTGCTCATGACCCCCATGATGGGCGCGTTGCTCATCACCTCCATCCTGAGCGGGCAGTACGTGTCGCGCACGGGTCGGTACAAGTGGGTGCCGATCGCGGGCGCCGCCGTGCTCGGCGTGGGCCTCGTCGTGCTGTCGTTCGTCACCGTCGACAGCCCCGTGTGGATGATCTGCGTCGCTCTCGGCATCATGGGCGTCGGTCTGGGCGGCAGCATGCAGCTGCTCACCCTCATCGTGCAGAACTCGTTCCCGGCGAGGATCGTGGGAACAGCGACCGCCGCCAACAACTACTTCCGGCAGGTCGGCGCGACCCTGGGCTCCGCGGTCGTCGGCTCCGTCTTCGCCGCTCGCCTGACGCAGATGGTGGCGGACCGGCTGCCAGCCGGTGCCGCGCCCGAAGACGGCGCGAGCTCGTTCACGCCCGCTGCGATCGCGCAGCTGCCCGACCAGCTGCGCGCCATCATCGTGGGCTCGTACAACGAGGCGCTCATCCCGATCTTCCTCGCGCTCGTGCCGCTGACGGTCATCTCCATCGTCGCCCTGTCGTTCCTCAAGGAGAAGCCACTGGCGACTGGCAAGGAGCCGGCGACGACCACCTCGGCGACGCACGTCGGCTGAATCGGCTCCGGGCCGGGCTCTCGGTGCCTCGCTAGATGCAGAGCTCCGACCCGAGGTCGATCGTCTGCCCGTCCGCCGTCATCGTCGCGAGCCCGCACCAGCGCTCGCTGGTCTGAGGGCTGATGCCGAGCGTCGTGTACACGGACTGCACGTCGTAGGCCGAGACCGACTGGCCGCGCTCCGAGTCGCGGTCGACGGCGGGGTACACCGACATCGTGAGCTCGTTTCCCGCCGCCGCTCCGTCGTACCTCGTGACCCGGCCCCAGACGGCCTTGCAGCTCGTCGAGTACATCAGCTGCACCTGCGTCTCGCGCGTCCGCATCTCGCTGGCTGCGACCACCGCGTCGTCACGGCAGACCGTCTGCATGGGGTCCAGTCCGTCGGAGATCCCCGCGTACGGGTCATCCGCAGTCTGCAGCTGGCCGACGCCGAACCAGATCCCGCTTGTCACGGCTGCGGACACGAGGGCGGCTGCTGCTGCCGTGGTCAGCAGTCTGCGCTTCGTGATGGGAGGCGGCAGGGGCGCCGGCGCCTCAGGACCAGGCGACGGTGCGTCCGCGCTCCCATCCGTGGTGCCTGACCCCACGAGCGTGGGTCCGCCCGCCGTCTGCTCGGGGGCCACGGGCACGACCTGGACGCTCGGCGGTAAGACGAGCTCGCTGCGACGCTCGAGCCAGGGGGCCGGATCGGCGCCCAGCGCCGTGACCAGACGCTCCACGGTCTTCGCCGTCGGCAGTCGCTGACCGCCAAGGGCGTCTCCGACCACGCTCTTCGAGATCCCGGCCGTCTCCGCGAGCCGCATGATGGTGGGCCTGCCGGCCTCTTCGCGAAGCGATTGGAGATCGGACGCGAACCGGGCGGGGGAATCTCGGATGTCGCTCACGCGCTGCCTCCCTCGTGAGCATCTTCGCTCGTTGGCGATGGACATGGTCAAATTACCAGAGCCACGCATCTCCCCAGAGGGGTTGTCGGAGGCCCGACGTACACTTATCCGGTGAAAGTTCTAGCCGCCATGAGCGGCGGGGTCGATTCCGCCGTCGCAGCAGCCCGAGCCGTCGAGGCAGGGCACGAAGTGATCGGCGTGCACCTCGCGCTCTCCCGAATGCCCGGCACCCTCCGCACAGGTTCGCGCGGGTGCTGCACCATCGAGGACTCGATGGATGCGCGCCGCGCCGCCGACCTCCTCGGCATCCCGTTCTACGTCTGGGACTTCTCCGAGCGGTTCAAGCTCGACGTGGTCGACGACTTCATCGCCGAGTACAGCGCGGGTCGCACGCCGAACCCCTGCATGCGCTGCAACGAGAAGATCAAGTTCGCGGCTCTGCTCGAGAAGGCCATCGACCTCGGGTTCGACGCCGTCTGCACGGGCCACTACGCGACGCTGGAGACGGGGACGGACGGGCTGGTCGAGCTGCACCGGGCGAGCGCCTGGGCCAAGGACCAGTCGTACGTGCTCGGCGTGCTCACGCAGCAGCAGCTGGAGCACTGCTACTTCCCGCTCGGAGACACCCCGTCGAAGGACCTGATCCGAGCTGAAGCGGCCGAGCGCGGCATCAGCGTCGCGCAGAAGCCCGACTCGCACGACATCTGCTTCATCCCGGATGGCGACACCAGGGGCTGGCTCGGCGATCGCATCGGCACCGCGACTGGCCAGGTGGTCGACAGTGCAGGCACGACGCTCGGCGAGCACGACGGTGCGACGGCCTACACGGTCGGTCAGCGCAAGGGGCTCCGCCTCGGGGTGCCAGCTCCCGACGGCAAGCCTCGGTTCGTGCTCGAGATCCGTCCGAAGACCAACGAGGTCGTTGTCGGGCCGAAGGAAGCGCTGAGGATCGCCGAGATCGCGGGCCAGCGGATGAGCTGGACGGGGGCCGCGAAGTCGGAGACCGACGGCGAGTTCCGCTGCGACGTGCAGATCCGTGCACACGCCGACCCGGTGCCCGCAACCGCGCGGATTCACGCCAGCGCTGAGAGTACCCGCGACGACGCGACCATCCCTGGCGTCGAGTGGAGTGTCAGCGTGGATGAGCCCCTCGTCGGCGTCGCGCCGGGCCAGACGGCAGTCGTCTACGTCGGCACGCGCGTGCTCGGCCAGTTCACGATCGATCGCACAGTGAGCGCCGTGCAGACCGGTGAGACAGCGGCGGGTTCTGCCGAGACAGGCAGCGCAGATGAGCAGGAGGCGGCATGAGCAAGAAGACCGAGGGTGGCCCGCTCAAGGACGGCGAGGCGATGGATCTGCTCACCGACCGTGCCGAGCACTGGGCGGCGCAGTACAGGAACCTGTCCGACCCCGATCGGTGGCGCGCTGACTACGACGCGCACTTCGCAGCTCCCGCGCTGCAGCTCGCCAAGCGCTGCACCCTCGGGGCTCGGAAGTTCGGCGCGAGGGACTGGATCCTCGCCCTGGTGCTCTGGTTCCTCATCGGCGGCACCGTGTTCCTCGCCTCGAACTTCCTCATGCAGCTCGAGCCGACCTGGCAGATCGTCTTCGCGGTGTTCGCCGGGCTGATCGCGGTGGTGGGCATCGTGCAGAGCTACCTCGAGACGACGAGCGAGAAGCGCGCGACGAAACGTCTGGCCGCCAAGAACGAATGGCTGCTGAATGTGAGCCGCAAAGCGGCGATGGCGACGCTCAACTCGCGTTCCGGGGCGTCGGCATGACGACGTTCGACGACGCGCGAGTCCGCGCCGAGGAGCTGCGGGAACTCGTCTCCGGCTACCAGGCGGCCTACTACGAGCGCGACGCGCAGCTCGTCTCCGACGCCGAGTACGACGGCCTTGTCCGTGAGCTGGACCAGCTCGAGCGTGAGCATCCCGAGCTGCAGTCGCAGGACTCGCCGACGCAGACCGTCGGTGGCGGCGTCGCGGACGGCCTGCGGCCCATCGAGCACGCTGAGCGCATGCTCTCGCTCGACAACGTCTTCTCGGTCGACGAGCTGCGCGAGTGGTGCGCCAAGACGGAGGCGTCCGCGGGCCGACACATCGAATGGCTCACCGAGCTGAAGATCGACGGGCTCGCGATTGCGCTGCGCTACGAGCACGGCAAGCTCGTGACCGCGGCGACCCGTGGCGACGGCCGCACGGGCGAGGAGGTGACCCAGAACGCCCTGCAGATCGACGGCATCCCGGCCGCGCTCGCGGGCGAGGGGCATCCGCCGATCGTCGAGGTGCGCGGCGAGGTGTTCATCCCCGTCGCCGCGTTCAGGGAGCTCAACGAGTTCCAGGCTTCGCTGCGGCCCCGCGCCGTCGAGGAGTACCGGGCCAGGTGGGAAGCGCGCTCGGAGGCGACGCGAGGCGAGTTCGACGAGGACGCCGAGCTGGCACGAGCGACCAAGCGATTCCCGGACTTCGCCAACCCGCGCAACGCGGCGAGCGGCGGGCTGCGGCAGCAGCTCGAGAAGAAGAGCGGGCTCGAGCGAGAGGCCGGCGAGCTGCGGCTCCACTCGTTGCAGATGTACGTGCACGGCATCGGTGCCTGGCCGTCGCCGCCCGTCGAGTCGCAGAGCCAGGTCTACGAGCTGCTGGCGAGCTGGGGCCTGCCCGTCACCCCGTACGCGAAGGTCGCCGCGTCCGTCGACGACGTCGTGGAGTTCGTCGAGCACTACGGCGCGGAACGCCACTCCGTCGAGCACGAGCTCGACGGCATTGTCGTGAAGGTGGACGAGCTCGACCTGCACGACGAGCTCGGCATGACGAGCCGCGCCCCACGCTGGGCCATCGCCTTCAAGTACCCTCCCGAAGAAGTGCACACGAAGCTCCTCGACATCGCGGCCAGCGTCGGCCGCACCGGGCGAGTGACGCCGTTCGCGATCATGGCGCCCGTCAAGGTCGCGGGCAGCGTGGTGCGCATGGCCACTCTCCACAACCAGGATGTGGTTCGCGTCAAGGGCGTGAAGATCGGCGACACCGTCGTGCTGCGCAAGGCGGGAGATGTGATCCCCGAGGTGCTCGGCCCGGTGCTCGAGCTGCGCGGCGACGACGTGCGCGACTTCGTGATGCCGGCCGACTGCCCGGAATGCGGCACGCCGCTTCGGCCCATGAAGGAGGGCGACGTCGATCTGCGCTGCCCGAACGCCCGGTCGTGCCCCGCCCAGGTTCGTGGTCGCGTCGAGCACATCGGCTCGCGCGGAGGACTCGATGTGGATGCGCTCGGCGAGGTCACCGCTGCCGCGCTGACCCAGCCGACCGTGCCAGAGCAGCCACCACTCGAGACCGAGGCGCGGCTCTTCGCGCTCACGCTCGAGGAGATCGTGCCCATCGAGGTCGTCGTCCGCGACTCCGAGACCGGTGAGCCCAAGACCGACGAGGAGACGGGCGAGCTCGTGCGACGCGCCCCGTTCCAGAAGGTCTCTCTGGTGTACCCGCCAGGCTCTGAGGACATGACGCCGGCGGAGCGACGCAAGGCCGGCATCAAGAAGGACTTCCGGCTCGTGGAGCCGTCGAAGCAGGCGACGACGCTCCTCGAGCAGCTCGAAGTCGCCAAGACCAAAGACCTGTGGCGTCAGCTCGTGTCGCTGAACATCCGCCACGTCGGTCCTGTCGCTGCCCGCGCGGTGGCTGACTGGTTCGGTTCGCTCGACGCTATCGAGGCGGCGCCCGCCGAGGAGCTGGCACAGGTTGAAGGCGTGGGGCCGACGATCGCCGACGCGATCGTCGAGTGGCTCGCGGAAGACTGGCACCGGGAGATCATCGACGCCTGGCGGGCGGCGGGTGTTCGCTTCGCGACTCCGAACCACCCCGGACCCGGCGCGATGACGAGCGCGGATGGTCCGCTCTCCGGCCTGAGCGTCGTCGCGACCGGAACCCTCGAGGGGTTCACGCGCGACGGCGCGAAGGAGGCGATCATCGCGGCGGGCGGGAAGGCCGCGGGGAGCGTTTCCAAGAAGACGGACTTCGTGGCGGCGGGCCCCGGTGCCGGCTCGAAGCTGACGAAGGCGGAGGAGCTCGGCATCCCGATCCTCGATGCCGACGGCTTCCGCCTGCTGCTCGAGGGCGGGCCGAGCGCAGTGGAGCACCTGCGAGCAGAAGCAGAATGAGGGACCCGCAGGGTCCGACGACCAGGAGCGGACTCCGAGGCTGCGGCCCGGTCGCTCGGCTACAGTGTGCAGGCCGTGGCATCGGCTCGCCGCGGAGGAACGGGGAACCATGCTCAGCGTGAGCTTGCAAGATCTGGCGGACGACGCCGCCATCCTCCACTTCGACGCGCACGCGCAGCTCACGGAGCGGCTCGGCGACGCCGGATGGGATGTCGATTTGACTGCTCCGTCGATCACGTACCAGACCCAGCCGAGCCCGACGGTGCTCCCGGTCCAGCTCATCGGCAGCGTCGCCCAGAGTGCGGGCACGTGGATGTGGGGTTGGAACAACGTCAACAACTTCCCGGAACAGGCCATCGCGCTCGCCGGACGGGTGCGTTCGTTTGTGCTCGATGGCGGGCCGGAGCAGCTGTCGTCCTCCGTGGTGAAGACCGACGAGGCCGCGCCGCTCCTGCTGGTCCTCGCAGCGAAGGCCCTCACACGATCGCGCGACAGCGTCGTCCTCGAGGCCGCGCCCGGCGTGCAGGTGCACCTCATGGTGCAAGCGGGGCCAGACACGGCGACGACCGCCGAGCGAGCGACGCGCGCCATCCTGGATGCACTGGATGCCGGGGTCCTGGGCGACCACGTGCGTGCCCTCCACGCGTATGCGGCACGCAGCGAGTCGCAGCTCAGCCGCACGGGCGCGTCCAGTTACGAGCTCTCCACGAGTGCCGGCAGCGTCGAGATCACCCTCGACGACGCGCAGCGGATCCTGGTCGCTCGCGTGACCCCGGAGGCGACCGCCGACAGCAGCGAGCCCGAGGTCGTGCCGGACAGCGTGCCGGACAGCACATCGGGCAGCCTGTCCGAGAGCACGTCGGGCAGCGTGCCCGAGGTGGCGCCCGAGCGCACGTCTGACGTCGCTCCGTCGGCCGAAACAGCTCAGGTGTCGCCCGAAGAGCAACCGGCCACCGAGGTTGTTCCGGACCAGGAGCCGACGGCTGATCACACGCCGCAGATCGAGCACACGCCGACTCCGGAACCGGGGGTGAAACTCGATCACGCACCGAGCGATGCACCTCCGGCTCCGTTGCACGAGCTGCAGACCACGGAGGCGCAGCCTGCGCCTGTTCCTGTCGTACCGCCCGCTGGGCTCCCGACACCACCTCCGCCTGTCGTACCCGCATCGGCCCCGTACGTCGAATCGCCGCAGCGCGCAGAGCGGCGAGCAGAGACCGCTGCGCCCCCGTCCGCGGGGCTTCCACCGGCATCAGGAACGGCTCAGTCTCAGGCCGCGGCTCCCGGTGCCCCCTGGCAGCCGTTCGACGCTTCGCCCCGCTGGGAACGGACCCCGCCATCGGCCGTCGCCCCACCTGTCGGCGGCCCCCCTCCCGTTCCAGCACCTGCGCCAGGTGAGGGCGCAGCACAGGGCTTCCTTCCGCCGCACCTCGCGAACCCGCCCCAGGGTGCCCAGGCCGGAAACCCTGTCCCGCCCTCGCAAGCAGGCCCGTCAGCTCCCTTCGGGCGTCCTCCGCAGCAGGGGCAGCACGGCCAGCCCACGCAGCCAGGCCAGCCGAATCACTTCGGCCAACCCAACCAGCAGCCCATGCAGCCCATGCAGCCCATGCAGCCTGGCCAGCCGAGCGCCTACGGCCAGCCGAGCGCGTACGGCCAGCCGAGCGCCGTGGGACATCCGGGCCAGCAGTATCCCCAGCAGGGGCAGGGCGGAAATCACGGCCAGCCGCCGCAAGCCGGGTGGCAGCAGCCTCCCCAGCAGCAGTTCCCGCACACGGGGCAGCCCGGCCAGCCCGGGAACCCGGGCCCCCAGGGTCAGCCGTGGCAGGGCCAATCCCAGCCGGGTGGCTCCTGGCAGCGCCCGCAGGTACAGCCGCCGGCGTACGGGAACGAGCAGGGGCGCGCTCAGCAGAACCAGGGCCAGCCGCCGCAGTGGCAACCTGGCCAGCAGCAGGCTCCCGGCAGCCAGCATCCCGGCAACCAGTACCCAGCGCAGCTCGGAGGCTTCGACCCGAGGCGCCAGGGGCAGCCGCAGCAGTTCCCGCCGTCGCGCGCGCCGCAGCAACCTCCGCAGGACGGCGCCTGGAACCGCCAGCCACCATACGGTCAGGCGCCACAGGGCCAGCCACCGTATGGACAGAACCCACAGGGGCAGGGTCCGTATCCCGGCCAGGCTCCACAGGGGCAGGGTCCGTATGCCGGCCAGGCTCCGCAGCAGGGGCCGAACCAGGGGCAGCACCCTCAGCCGGGCCAGCCCGGGTACGATCCACGCTGGCCTGGCAACGGCCAGCCGCCCTGGCCACCCCAGCAGCAGCCACCACGCCAGTAGTCAGCAGCGAGCACGGCCGCGCCCTGGGCGCGGCCTAGACTTGTCCAGCCCTGGCCGACGCACTATCGGAGACGAATGACCGACATCACTGCCGCCGACGTTGAGCACCTCGCTCAGCTCGCACGCATCGACCTCGCAGACGGCGAGATCGAGCGCGTCACCGGCGAACTCATCGAAATCCAGCACCTGATCCAGAAAGTGCAGGAGGTGGCGACCCCCGACGTGGACGTGACGACGCATCCGATCGCCATGCACAACGTGACACGTGCAGACGAGGTCGGCGAACCGCTCGACCGCGATGCTGCGCTCGCAGGAGCGCCGGACAGCGACGGGACACGATTCCGTGTCACCGCGATCCTGGGAGAAGAGCAGTGACCGCCGACATCACGCGCCTGAGCGCGACCGACCTGGCGGCGGCGATCGCGGCCGGCACCATCAGCTCCATCGAAGCGACCACCGCACACCTCGAGCGCATCGAGGCTGTCGACGGTGACGTCCACGCGTTCCTCCACGTCGATGCCGACGCCTCGCTTGCCGCCGCGGGACGTGTCGACGCGAAGCGGCAGGCCGGCGAGAAGCTCGCTCCGCTGGCTGGCGTCCCCGTCGCCGTCAAGGACAACATCGCCACGAAGGGCACGCCGACGACCGCCGGCTCCCGCATCCTCGAGGGCTGGGTGCCGCCGTACGACGCGACCGTCGTCGAGCGCCTCCGCGACAACGACCTCGTCATCATCGGCAAGACCAACCTCGACGAGTTCGCGATGGGCTCTTCCACCGAGCACTCCGCCTACGGTGCCACGCACAACCCGTGGGACCTCGAGCGCATTCCCGGCGGTTCAGGTGGAGGCTCCGCCGCTGCCGTCGCCGCCTACGAGGCGCCGCTCGCTCTCGGAACCGACACCGGTGGATCCATCCGTCAGCCTGCATCCGTCACGGGCACCGTGGGCATGAAGCCCACCTACGGCGGCGTCAGCCGCTATGGGGCGCTCGCGCTCGGATCCTCGCTCGACCAGATCGGGCCGGCAGCACGCAACGTGCTCGACACGGCCGCCCTCCACGACGTGCTCGCGGGCCACGACCGCCGCGACTCCACCTCGCTCACGGGGGAGTGGCCGTCCTTCACCGACGCAGCTCTTGCGGGCCGCAACGAGGACTCCGTTCGCGGACTCCGTATCGGTGTGCCCAAGCAGATCGCCGACGGGGCGGGCTTCGAACCCGGGGTCACCCAGCGCTTCCAGGAGGCGCTTGCCGCGCTCGAGGAACGCGGTGCGGTCGTCTCGTGGATCGAGACGCCGCACTTCGAGTACGCCGTCGCCGCGTACTACCTGATCATGCCCGCGGAAGCATCGAGCAATCTCGCTCGCTACGACTCCGTGCGCTTCGGGCTGCGGGTCACGGACGCCTCCGCCACAACCGTCGAGAAGGTCATGTCGGCGACGCGAAGCAAGGGCTTCGGTGACGAGGCCAAGCGCCGCATCCTCCTCGGGACCTACGCGCTCTCGGCCGGCTACTACGACGCCTTCTACGGGTCGGCCCAGAAGGTGCGCACGCTCGTGCAGCAGGACTTCGCCGCCGCCTTCGCCGGTGTCGACGTGCTCGCCGCGCCCACGTCGCCGACCACGGCCTACAAGCTCGGCGAGAAGGCAGAGGACCCGACGGCCATGTACCTCGCCGACCTCACGACCATCCCCGCCAACCTCGCTGGCGTCCCCGGCATCTCCGTGCCCGGCGGACTCGCGCCCGAGAACGGGCTGCCGGTCGGCATCCAGTTCATGGCGGCCGCCCGCGACGACGCACGCCTCTACACCGTGGCTGCGGCGCTCGAACAGACTCTCGAAGACCGATGGGGCGGACCCCTGCTCGCGCAGGCGCCCCAGCTGAAGGCAGGTGCACGCTGATGGCCAAGCCAGAGCTGATGGACTACGACCGCGCGCTCGAACTCTACGAGCCCGTCATCGGTCTCGAGGTGCACGTCGAGCTCGGCACCAAGACCAAGATGTTCTCCGACACCCCGAACCACTCGGGGAACGAGGTGGGCGGCGAGCCGAACACCAACATCGGGCCGGTCGACCTCGGCCTTCCCGGGACGCTGCCCGTAGTCAACGAGCAGGCTGTGCGCTACTCGATCGCGCTCGGGCTCGCCCTCAACTGCGAGATCGCCGAGGTCTCGGGCTTCGCGCGGAAGAACTACTTCTACCCCGACAACCCGAAGAACTATCAGATCTCGCAGTATGACGACCCCATCGCCTTCGACGGCGAGGTCGAGGTCGAGCTGGAGGACGGCACCGTCTTCCACGTTCCGATCGAGCGCGCCCACATGGAAGAAGACGCGGGCAAGCTCACGCACGTCGGAGGGTCGACCGGCCGCATCCAGGGCGCCGAGTACTCGCTGGTCGACTACAACCGCGCCGGTGTGCCACTCGTCGAGATCGTGACCCGGCCCATCTTCGGCGGTGAGGCGCAGACGCCGCAGCTCGCGGCGGCGTACGTCTCGACGATCCGCGACATCGTCCGCGCGCTCGGCGTCTCCGAGGCTCGCATGGAGCGTGGCAACCTCCGCTGCGACGCCAATGTCTCGCTCCGCCCGCGGGGCGAGGAGAAGCTCGGCACGCGCACGGAGACGAAGAACGTCAACTCGTTCAGGTCGATCGAGCGCGCAGTCCGGTACGAGATCCAGCGCCAGGCTGCGCTCCTCGCGGCTGGCGGGAGCATCACGCAGGAGACCCGGCACTGGCACGAGGACACGGGACGCACCTCATCCGGTCGTCCGAAGTCCGACGCCGACGACTACCGATACTTCCCTGAGCCCGACCTCATGCCGCTGCGCCCCAGCCGTGAGCTCGTCGAGGAGCTTCGCGCGACGCTTCCCGAGGCGCCCGTCGCCCGCCGCCGCCGCCTCAAGGCGGAGTGGGGCTTCGCCGACCAGGAGTTCCAGGACATCGCCAACGCGGGGCTTCTCGAGGTCGTCGATGCGACCGTCGCGGCTGGCGCGACGGTCGCTGGCGCCAAGAAGTGGTGGATGGGCGAGCTCTCGCGCATCGCCAACGACCGCGGAGTGCAGGCCACGGACCTCGCGACCCCGCGGCAGATCGCCGAGCTCGACGGTCTGATCACGGCAGGCACGGTCAACGACCGACTCGCGCGCGACGTGCTCGAGGGAGTGCTCGCGGGTGAGGGATCTCCCGCAGAGGTCGTCGAATCGCGCGGACTCGCCGTCGTCAGCGATGACGGGCCTCTCATCGAGGCCATCGACGCGGCACTTGCGCAGCAGCCTGACGTCCTCGCGAAGATCCGCGACGGCAAGGTGCAGGCGGCAGGTGCGGTCATCGGCGCCGTGATGAAGGCGATGCGGGGCAAGGCAGACGCCGCGCGCGTGCGAGAGCTCGTTCTCGAGCGCGCCCAGAGCTCCTAGAGCTCGAACTCGTACACCGGGGAATTGTCGGGCAGGACCTAGGCGCCCCTGTGGCTCTGGCGATAGCGTCAGAGCCACAGGGCCTCGGTGAACGGAGCAGTGAATCTCATGGGCAAGAAGACTGGCAAGAAGGCTCGGGTCGAACGACCAGATGCCACGCAGGGCGGCCCTCGGGCGAAGGTCAAGAAAGAGCGTGTGCAGCCGCCGAAGTCGGTGCAGCGACCGGCCTCAGCTGGCACGTCATCGCTCGTGACGACGCTCGAACCGATCGTCGTCGCGGATCCGGCGACGCTGAAGGACCCGACGGACAAGACGAAGTCCGAGGACAAGAAGAAGTCCAAGGACAGCAAGAAGCTCAAGGACAGCAAGAAGTCCAAGGACAGCAAGAAGCTCAGCGACGAGAAGACATCTCAGGACAAGACGAAGTCCACGGACGAGAAGAAGTCCACGGACGAGAAGAAGTCCACGGGCAAGAAGAAGTCCAAGGACGAGAAGAAGTCCAAGGAGAAGAAGAAACCGAAGGGCGACAAGAAGTCCAAGGCTGAGACGGTCCGGGCCGAGGACTCCGGGCTGGTCGAGCCTGCTCCGAAGGTCGGTGCGACGAAGGGCCGCAAGTCGGGCGCGGGCGAACGGACGCACATCCTGCGCGATGCGGCGCTCCTCACCGATGAGGGCGACGACGCCCACGGGTTCGCTCGACTCATCAGGGCCATGCCCGGGATCGTCGCGCTCGTCGAACAGCACGAGACGGCGGTGCATCGTGCGGTCTTCGACAGCTACGTGACCGCGGTCGTCGAGCACGGCGTCGACGCCGCCGACCTCGGCCCCATCGACATCCGCACGGCAGCGCCGAGAACGGCGGAGGGTGGCGCGCCCGTCGCCGCGGAAGCGCGTGACGACGAGTCTGCGGTCAGAGGCGTGGAGTCCGCCCGCTCGGTGCGTGCGGGCCGTGGGCGCCGCCCTTCCGGGATCAACAGCGCCGAGACGGTCGACGGGCCTTCGCCCGCCTCGACGCCGCCCAACAAGAGAGCGTCGTCCTCTGGCTCTGGCTCGAATGGAGACCAGGTGCGCAGCCCCCGCAGCACCGTCCGCGCCTCAACGCGAGCCCGCGCAGGCCAGGGGCGTGCTTCGACTTCCCAGATGTCGTCGGAGACGGCCACGGACGAACGCACGGGCACCGCCCCGATCGCATCCCGCACGAGGGCCGGTTCGCGAGGCAGCGCAGCGGCCAGGTCCCGCGCCGCAAGATCACGAGCCCGGAGTCTCGAAGAGCTCGCAGAAGAGCTGAAGCCGACGAACAACGGGCAGCGCATCGCACTCGCCATCGCCTCGATCATCGGCGATGAGGCCGAGGTCACCGCGGCGAGGATCACGGCCGAGTTCGAGCGCATGACGTGGCGAGTGCCGGTGAACGTCGCCGCCTCGGTGCGTCAGGCGGCCAGGGCCGGCCTCGTCGACCTCGAGGGACCGACGGGCACCCGCCTCACTCCGGCTGGCGAGGAGTACGTCGCCGGCAGCTGAATGAGTCGCTGACCGAGACGCCGCGAGCCCGCCCCTGCGCTGCAGGGGCGGGCTCGCTCGCGCTTCGGCCTATTCGGCGCCGGGGCGCGCCCCGCCAGTCTCTTCGTCGTCTCCCGCTGCGGCTGCCGCTGTCGCGTTGCGGTTCTGCTGCAGCGCGTCCCGAACCTTCTTGCGCAGCACCTTCCCGATGAGCGATTTCGGGAGCTCCTCCCAGACGACGTACGACCGCGGCACCTTGTGCTCGGAGAGTCGCTCGCGGACGAAGGCGCGCGTTGCAGCCTCGTCGAAGCGTGCCCCCTCATCGAGCACGACGACGGCGGTGACGACCTCGGCGCCACCACCTCGCCTGATGCCGACGACGGCGACCTCGGCGACGCCTGGCACCTCGGTGACAACGCGCTCGACCTCGGAGGGCGACACGTTGAAGCCGCCCGTGATGATGAGCTCCTTCTTGCGGTCCACTACCGTCACGAAACCGTCCGCATCCTGCACGACGAGGTCGCCCGAACGCACCCAGCCGCCGTCGATGAGCACCTCCGCCGTCTCCTCGGGGCGGTTCCAATAGCCCTGGAAGGTCTGCGGGCCCTTGATGAGCAGCTCGCCGACTTCGCCGAGTTCGACCTCCCTGCTCGGGTCGCTCGGGTCGGTGACCTTGATGAAGGTCGACGGGAACGGGATGCCGATCGTTCCCGTCTTCCGTTTGTCGGTGAACGGATTGCCGAGCGCGACGGGCGACGTCTCGGTGAGTCCGTACCCTTCGACGAGCTGGCCACCCGCGACGGCCTCCCAGCGGTGCACGATGGCGTCGTTCAGCGTCATGGCGCCCGAGATGGCGTAGATGACGCCGGAGAGGTCGAGCTTGCCCTCCTTCGCGACGCGCGCGAGCCGGTCGTACATGGGCGGCACGGCGGGGATGAAGGTCGCCGGCGACTTCTTCGACGCTGCGATGACCAGCTCGGGGTCGAACGTCGGGAAGAGCACCGCCTTCGCGCCGACACTCACGGAGTAGATGACGGAGAGCAGCACGCCGAACGCGTGGAACATGGGCAGCACGCCGTAGATCGTCTCGTTGCCCGCCGTGAACTCCGGCATCCAGGCGGCGCCCTGGCGGGCGTTCGACCACAGGTTGCGGTGGGTGAGCATCGCTCCCTTGGGGTTGCCCGTCGTGCCGCTCGTGTACTGCAGGCTCGCGAGGTCTTCCGGGCCCGGGGTCGGGATGCTCGCGTGGAGTGGCTGCTGCTTCGCGAGCTTCTCGAAGGGGACGGTGCCCGGCGCCTTCGCGCTGAGCTTGGCGCGGGACTCGCGGGCTTTCGCGATGGGCAGGCGGAGCAGCAGCTGCGTCTTGAGCGGCATGCCCTTCGTCACATCGACCGCGATGACGTGGCGGATGCCGAGGCTGTGGGGGAGCGACTGCACCGTCGGCGCGGCCTTGTCCCAGGCGATGACGATCTCGGCACCGTGGTCTTCGAACTGCGTGCGCAGCTCGTCACGCGTGTAGAGCGGGTTGTGCTCGACGACAACCGCTCCGAGGCGGAGCACCGCATAGAACGCGACCACGTGCTGCGGCGCGTTCGGCATGATCAGCGCCACCCGGTCGCCCCGCTTGACGCCGATACGCCGCAGCCCCTGCGCGAACCGCAGCACCTGGTCCTGCAGCTCCGCGAAGGTGGTCTGCGCGCCGAAGAACTCGATCGCGGGCTTGTCGGGGAACCGCTCGGCGATCTCCGACAGCATGTCGGGGAGCGACCCGTTCGGGACTTCGATGTCCTTCGGGGTCCCGGGGGCGTAGAAGGCGGTCCAGGCGCGAGACTCGTTGAGCTGCATGCGCAGAGTCTATTCGCGCAGAGCGTCGGTGAGATGTCCGGTGCGTCCTGCGGATGTCGGTGGGACATCGCACAATGGATGCATGACCAGGAAAGACATGGGTGTGCGGCAGACGGGTGCGGCGTCCGACCGCGACGCGTCCGCGAGCATCCTCCATGTCGACATGGACGCCTTCTTCGTCGCGGTCGAGCTCCTCGAGCGGCCCGACCTCATCGGCAAGCCGGTGATCGTCGGTGGCACGCGCGAGCGGGGTGTCGTCTCGAGCGCGAGCTACGAGGCCAGGGCGCGGGGAGTGCGAAGCGCCATGCCGATGCACCAGGCCATCGCGCGGTGCCCCGAGGCCGTCGTGCTGCCGGGCAGCATGCATAAGTACCGTGAGGCGTCGCAGCAGGTCATGGAGATCTTCCGCGAGTTCACGCCCCTCGTCGAGCCTCTGTCGATCGACGAGGCGTTCCTCGACGTGTCTGGCGCGAGCCTGCTGTTCGGCACGCCCGGCGAGATCGCAGCGCGACTGCGGGAACGGGTCAAGGCGCAGACAGGGCTCACGTGCTCCGTCGGCGCCGCCTCCACGAAGTTCGTCGCGAAGCTCGCCTCCGGCAAGTGCAAGCCGAACGGCATGCTCGTGATCCCGCATGAGGAGACCATTCCGTTCCTGCACCACCTGCCCGTCGGGGCCCTCTGGGGTGTCGGGGAGAAGAGTGAGGCGAAGCTGCGTGGCATCGGCATCCACACGGTCTTCGACCTGGCTCACACGCCGGTGCCGGTGCTCGAGCGGGCAGTCGGCAAGGCTGGGGCGGCGAAGCTCAGCGCCCTTGCGTGGGGCAGGGACGAGCGCGGCGTGGAGGAGGCCCACCGGGAGAAGTCGATCAGTCACGAGCAGACGTTCTTCGAGGACGTGGCCGACTTCGTCTTCCTCGAGCGTGAGGTACGAGCGCAGGCGGATGCGGTGGCCACTCGGCTGCGCCGTGCGGGCCTGCAGGCTCGTCAGGTCGGCATCAAGCTTCGCTGGTCCGACTTCTCCACCATCACGCGTTCGCACACGCTCGCGGAGCCGAGCGACGTCGGGCATTCGCTGTATCTCGAGGCGCGCGAGATGCTGCGCGCAGCCCTCGTGCCGCCGCGGCCTGTGCGCCTCATCGGAGTGCGGGCCGAGCGCCTCGTGGAGGCGGGGACCTCAGGCCAGCTGTCGCTCTTCGGAGCCGAGGAGGACGACGATTGGGAGGCGGCGGAACGAGCCGTCGACCAGGCTGTTGCCCGCTTCGGGAAGTTCGCGCTGCGCCCGGCCTCGCTGCTCGGTCGGGGTGAGCGAAGCGACGGCACCGTCGGACTCAGCGAGCGCGCGAACCGCACGCAGGACGAGGCCCAGGACCAGCACTGAGGTGTGCGTCTAGGAGGCGGTCTTCGCGGCTTCGCGGGCGGCGATTCGCGCCTGCACTTCTGGGCGCCGCAACGGTGGGACGGTCTTCGGCGGCTGGCGTCGCTCGGGCAGGTCCTCGAGGAGATGCTCGGTGATGTGCGCGATCTCGCGCACCGCACGCTCGAAGGCGTCACGGGTGCGGTCTGTGGGATGCGTGATTCCGGAGACCTTGCGCACGTACTGGCGTGCGGCGGCCTCGATCTCGGTGTCGTTCGCGGCCGGTTCGAGCCCGCGGAGCTCGGTGATGTTTCTGCACATGCGGGTCAGGGTACGCCGACGCTCTGGAAGCGACAAGCGAACCCGGCTTCGCGTGCTCGCCGCAGACGAGACCTAGCTCGCTGGGCGGCGCACGCGGTAGCGGAGGTGAAGCACCCTGGTGCCCGGCAGCACGACGTCGGGGTCCTCAAGCAGGTGCTGGGCGTCGGTCTCCCCGAAGAAGCGCTTGCCTGCGCCGAAGACCACGGGGACCACATCCATCCGCACCTCGTCGACAAGGCCGGCGGCGAGCGCCTGCCCGCCCACGTCGCCGGCGGCCACCTCGACGGTCCGGTCACCCGCGAGCTCCTTGGCTCGGGCGACGGCGGCCTCGACACCCTCGACGAAATGGAACGGCAGTTCCGTGTTCCACCCCTCTGGCGGGGGCCGGTGGGACACGACGACCACGTGGTCGATGCCGCTCGGCGGGGTCCCGTCCCAGCCGTCCGTCACGTCGAAGACGTGTCGGCCGGCGATCGTCACGCCGATCTCGTCCCAGTACGGGCGGGTGTAGTCGTAGGACGCCTGTGAGACCTTCAGGACGCCGCTGTCGTCGAGCGCGACGTCTCCGCTGGTCAGCCAGTCGAAGAGGTGACCGGGGTCGTCGTTGTCGTCGGCGATGAAGCCGTCGACCGAGACCGAGCTGTACATGACGACCTTGCCCATGGGACCGCTCCTTCGCGTCGGGAGCACCATGCTAGCCAGTGAAGCGGGAGAAACCCATGCCCGCGTGTCCAACTTCAGTGCGATATGCGTCTATACGAGCCGTTCTGGGCCCGAAACGCCGAGATCTGCACTGAAGTTGGACAGGCGAGGTCAGGCGCGGGTGACGCGGAGCACCGCGGCGCTCTCCGCGGGCAGGCGCAACGGCACGGCGGATGCGCCGACCGGCGCGCCGGTGACCGTTCCGGTGGTCTCACCGAGCGCCGCCCGCGCATCCGTCGCGAACAGCACTTCAGCGGCGCGCTCGACACGCAGCTCGCGCTCGTGCGAGGAGAGGTTCACCGCGATGGTGAGGCTGCCGCGCGTGATGGCCAGCGTGCCGTGCTCCTCGGAGACATCGACGCTGCTCGCGTCGAGCCACGGCAGGGTGATGTCGGCCTCGCGCCGGCGCAGGGCGATGAGCTCACGGTAGATCTCGAGAAGGCGCGCGTGCTCGGGCTTGTCGAGCTCGCTCCAGTCGAGCTTCGACCGGGTGAATGTCTGCACGTCCTGCGGGTTCGGGACGACGGCCGCGTCCCATCCCATGCGCGCGAACTCGCCGATGCGGCCTTCGGTCGTCGCCTTGGCCAGCTCGGGCTCCGGGTGGGAGGAGAAGAACTGGAACGGCGTCGTGGCGCCCCACTCCTCGCCCATGAAGAGCATGGGCGTGAAGGGCGAGGTGAGCTCGAGCGTCGCCGCGATGGCGAGCTGGCCGGGGGAGAGGGTCGCGGTGAGGCGGTCGCCGATGGCCCGGTTGCCGATCTGATCGTGGTTCTGCGACGAGACGACGAGCCGCCAGGCGCGGGTCTGCGCCGGGAGGGCACGGCCATGGTGGCGGCCGCGGAAGGTCGAGAGCGTGCCGTTGTGGAAGAAGCCCTTCGTGAGGACCTTCACCAGGGAATCGAGGCCCTCGAAGTCGGCGTAGTAGCCGCTCATCTCGCCCGTGAGGTTGACGTGCACGGCGTGGTGGAAGTCGTCTGACCACTGCGCGTCGAGTCCGTAGCCGCCCGCCTCATCTGACGTGATGAGGCGCGGGTTGTTGAGGTCGGACTCGGCGATCAGCGTGAGGGGGCGGCCCACGTGCGCCTCGAGCTCGTCGACGTCGCGCGCCAGCTCCTCGAGGATGTGCACGGCCCGGTCGTCGATGAGCGCGTGCACGGCGTCCAGTCGCAGGCCGTCGACGTGGAAGTCTCGCAGCCACATGGCGACGTTGTCGCGGATGTAGGCGCGCACCTCGTCGGAGTTCTCCCCGTCGAGGTTGACGGTGTCGCCCCACGCCGTGGCGTGGTGGTCGGAGAGGTACGGGCCGAACTTGCCGAGGTAGTTGCCGGACGGGCCGAGGTGGTTGTAGACGACGTCCTGGATGACGCCGATGCCGCGCTCGTGGCAGGCCTCGACGAAGCGCTGGTAGGCGGTGGGCCCGCCGTAGCCTTCGTGCACCGCGAACCAGTCGACGCCGTCGTAGCCCCAGCCGTGGGTGCCGCTGAACGCGTTGACGGGCATGACCTCGACGAAGTCGACGCCGAGCGTCTGGAGGTGGTCGAGGCGGGTGATGGCGGAGTCCAGGGTGCCCTCTGGTGTGAAGGTGCCGATGTGCAGCTCGATGATGACCGAGCCAGCGAGGGTGCGGCCGGTCCAGTCGTCGTCCGTCCACGGCTGCCTGGCCGGGTCGAACGTGCGGGAGAGGCCGTGCACGCCGTCCGGCTGCCAGCGCGAGCGGGGGTCGGGAATCGGAGTCGTGGCGCCGTCGACGAGGTACCCGTAGTCGTGCGTCTCCTCGTCGAGCTCGAGCGCAGCATCCGGCACCCACCAGTCGCCGTCTGTGCGGCGCATGGGCAGCTCGGACCCGTCGAGGTGCAGGGTCAGCGTCTCGGCGTGTGGTGCCCAGACGTCGAAGCGGGAATCGCGCACGGAGAACTCCTTGGTGGCAGGCGACGGTGGATTCGGGTGCTGGTCAGGACTTGGCGAGGAGCGCGACGGGGTACTGCTGCAGGAGCGCCGCGAGGGGCACGTCCTTGCCGCCCGTGTAGACGGCGGCGGTGAGCTGGTCGATCCACTCGCCCTCGGGGAGCGGGATGGTGGTGCCGATCCAGCCGCCGCCCTGCTCGAGCCCGATGGGCAGGCGCGTGGCGATCGTGATCGCGCCGCCTCGCGAGAAGGCGAGGGCGTGCTCGGCGGCGGGGCCGTTGGCCGTGATGCCCTCGTATTCGGTGAAGAGCTCGGGGCGGCTGCGACGCAGGCGAAGGCAGGCTGCCGTGACGAGCAGCTTGGCGGCGCCGGAGTCGTCGATCTCGGGGACGGCCCCGTGGAGGATCGCGTCGAGCGCCGCGGTGCGCGACGAGTAGTCGACGCTCTGCCGGTTGTCGGGGTCGACGAGTGTGCGGGTCCACAGCTCGGTTCCCTGGTAGACGTCGGGGACGCCCGGCATCGTGAGCTGCACGATCTTGGCGGTGAGCGAGTTCGACCAGCCGGCCGCCTGCGTCTCGGCGACGACGTTCTGCACGATGTTGGACGCGACGGGGTTGTCGAAGACCGCGTCGACAGCCGAGCTCAGCTGCTCCTCGAATGCCTCGTTGGGGTTGGTCCAGCTCGTGTGCAGGTCGGCTTCGCGGGCGGCCTTCTCGAGGTAGGCGTTGAGGCGCTCGCGGGAGGCCGGCCAGGCTCCGATGATCGCCTGCCAGGTCAGCTGGGCGAAGGCGTTGTCGTCGATGGGGGCGACGTTCTGCAGTTCGGCGACGCTCTCGGCCCAGAACTCCGGGACCTCGCTGAGGGCCGTGATACGGGCTCTCGTGTCCTCGCCACGCTTCGTGTCGTGGGTCGACAGCGTGGTCATGGCGTCCGGCCAGTCGCGGGCGCGCGTGGTCTGCAGCTCGTGGAACCGCTCGGGCGTGATCGAGAAGACGTTCGGGTCGCCACCGACCTCGTTGAGCGAGGTGAGGCGGGCGTACCGGTAGAACGAGCGGTCCTCGACGGCCTTCGCCATGATCATGCCGGTCGTCTGCTGCAGCCGCAGCGCGGCTTCAGCTTCGGGGGCTTCGAGGAACGGCAGGATGCGCGCGATCGATGCGGCCAGGTCAGGCCGCTGCTCCTTCGCCGCCTCTGCCGCGTCGGCGAGGTGGTTGGAGCCGGTGGGCAGGTAGCTCCGGTACACGCTGAAGTGCGCGGCGATCTCGGCGACCGAGTCCTCGATGAGGTCGTCCTCGATGCCCGTCGACCGCAGTTCGCGCGCGATCCGGCGGATCTCGGCGTTCAGCGAGACGTCCGCGACGGCGCGCTTCGCCTCGTGGATCAGCTGTTCCCAGTCGACGGGGGTGCCGTCGGCGCCGGCGAGCTCGTCGAGGAACTCCTCGGAGTCCGCATCCACGAGCACCCGGTCGATCTGGCCGAGCGCGTCGTAGCCGGTGGTGCCCGCCGTGCGCCAGTCTGCGGGCAGCGACTCGTCGCCTTCCAGGATCTTCTCGACGAGCACGTACGCGCCGCGCGTCCGATCGGCGAGGTGCCGCAGGTAGCCGCCGGGGTCGCGCAGCCCGTCCGGGTGGTCGATGCGGAGGCCGTCGACGAGGCGGTGGCGCATCCAGTCGAGGATCTCGGCGTGCGCCTCCTCGAAGACCTCGTCGTCCTCGACGCGGATGCCCGCGAGCGAGGTGATGGTGAAGAAGCGGCGGTAGTTCAGGCGGCTGTCACCCTGGCGCCAGTGGATGAGCTGGTAGTGCTGGTTGTCGAGCACCTCGCGAACCGACGCGCCTTCGGGCGCAGAGCCCTCGGCGAGCGGGTACTCGGTCGAGTGGTATCGCAGCACGCCTGCCTCGCGGTCGACGGTCACGTTGGCGATCGCGTCGCCGCGCTCGCGAGGCATGTCGTCATCGCCGACGGTTGGGATGAGCAGCTTGCCGTCGCCGGCCTCCCAGTCGATGTCGAACGACTCGGCGTGGGCCGCATCCCGGCCGTGGGCGAGGACGTCCCACCACCACGGGTTGTCTCGCGGCGTGTCGACCCCCATGTGGTTCGGGACGATGTCGACGAGCACACCGAGGCCCAGCTCGCGGGCCTTCGCGGAGAAGCGCTCGAGCGCCTCCCGCCCGCCCCGCTCGTCGTCCACCTTCGAGGGGTCGACGACGTCGTAGCCGTGGGTGCTTCCTGGCGCGGCCTGCAGGATAGGGGAGAGGTACACCCACCCGACGCCGAGCCGCTCCAGGTAGGGGAGCTGCTCGGCGGCCGCGTCGAGGTCGAACTCCGACGTCAGCTGGAAGCGGTAGGTGCTGGATGGGATGCGCATCATGGTCTCCGTCACGGCGGGTGCTACTGAGATGGGGCGGGCGGCGTCAGCTGCCGAGCGGTGGCCGCGTGATGATCGGGATGGGCGTCGTCATCGCGGCGACGGAGGCGGCGACGGAATGGTCCGGCTTCTCCTTGAGCTCAGCCTCTCGCAGCACGACCAGCGAGCGCGGTTCGAGGGGGATGGTCGCGCCCGGCTCGATGCCCTCGAGGTCGGTGTGCATGCCGGACGTGTCGATGACGATGTCCCAGTGCGAGGTGATCTCGACGCTCGGGATCGTCGCCTCGACGACGGTCTCGCTGGCGTTGAAGTAGACCATGAAGCTCACATCGGTGATCTCCTCGCCGCGCTCGTCGCGGCCGGCGATGGCGTTGCCGTTCAGGAACATGCCCATCGACTTCACGAACTCGGCGTTCCAGTCCTCGGACGCCATCTGCGTGCCGTCGGTGGAGAGCCACACGATGTCGGGAAGTGCCGAGCCCTCTGCGCGCTTCTCGACGCGGCCGTTGAAGAACCGGCGGCGTCGGAACGTGGGGTGGTCGGCGCGCAGCTGCGCGACGGCCCTCGTGAACTCGACGAGGGGCTCGTCGGCGTTCTCCCAGTGCACCCAGCTGAGCTCGCTGTCCTGCGCGTAGGTGTTGTTGTTGCCGAGCTGGGTGCGGCCCAGCTCGTCGCCGTGGAGCAGCATGGGGACACCCTGGCTGAGCAGCATCGTCGCGATGATGTTGCGCTGCTGGCGGGCGCGCATGGCGTTGATCTCGGGGTCATCCGTCGGGCCTTCGACACCCAGGTTGTAGGAACGGTTGTGGCTTTCGCCGTCGTTGCCGTCCTCCCCGTTGGCGTCGTTGTGCTTCTCGTTGTACGAGACGAGGTCGCGCAGCGTGAAGCCGTCGTGGGCCGTGACGAAGTTGATGGATGCGAACGGGCGCCGTCCGGAGTGCTCGTAGAGGTCGGCGGACCCGGTGATGCGGCTCGCGAACTCACCGAGCGTGGAGGGCTCGCCGCGCCAGAAGTCGCGGACGGTGTCGCGGTACTTGCCGTTCCACTCCGTCCACTGCGGCGGGAAGTTGCCGACCTGGTAGCCACCGGGGCCGACGTCCCACGGCTCGGCGATGAGCTTCACCTGCGAGACCACCGGGTCCTGCTGCACGAGGTCGAAGAAGGTGGAGAGCTTGTCCACGTCGTGGAGTTCGCGGGCGAGGGTGGAGGCGAGGTCGAAGCGGAAGCCATCGACGTGCATCTCGGTGACCCAGTAGCGCAGCGAGTCCATGATGAGCTGCAGCGAGTGCGGGTGGCGCATGTTGAGCGAGTTGCCGGTGCCCGTGTAGTCCGTGTAGTACCGCTTGTCGTCTTCTTCGAGGCGGTAGTAGGCGGCGTTGTCGATGCCGCGGAAGCTGAGCGTGGGGCCGAGGTGGTTGCCCTCTGCCGTGTGGTTGTAGACCACGTCGAGGATGACCTCGATGCCGTTGGCGTGCAGGGTGCGCACCATGGACTTGAATTCCTGCACCTGCTGCCCGGCCGTCCCCTGGGAGGCGTAGTCGGCGTGCGGGGCGAGGAACGAGATGGTGTTGTAGCCCCAGTAGTTGCGGAGGCCCTTCTCGATGAGGGTGCTGTCCTGCACGAACTGGTGCACGGGCATGAGCTCGATGGCGGTGACGCCGAGCCGCTTGAGGTGCTCGACGATCGCGGGGTGCGCGATGCCGGCGTACGTGCCCCGGATCTCCTCGGGCACATCCGGGTGCAGCTGGGTGAGGCCCTTCACGTGGGCTTCGTAGATGAGGGACTCGTTGTAGGGGATGCCCGGCTTCCGGTCGCCGGCCCAGTCGAAGTAGGGGTTGATGACAACGCCCTTCATCATGTGGGGCGCGGAGTCGAGGTCGTTGAACGAGTCTGGGTCGCCGAAGTTGTAGCTGAAGAGGGACTGGTCCCAGTCGATGTCTCCGGTCGTGGCCTTCGCGTAGGGGTCGAGGAGGAGCTTCGCGGGGTTGCAGCGGCTGCCGGTCGCCGGGTCATAGTCGCCGTGCATGCGGTAGCCGTACTGC
The DNA here is from genome assembly GCF_041366455.1 of Pseudoclavibacter sp. JSM 162008. Classification (NCBI taxonomy): domain Bacteria; kingdom Bacillati; phylum Actinomycetota; class Actinomycetes; order Micrococcales; family Microbacteriaceae; genus Pseudoclavibacter; species Pseudoclavibacter sp. JSM 162008. Next base: position 220,137 of record NZ_JBEWYX010000002.1, on the reverse strand, counting down.
TGGCCCGGCTGCACGTGCGGCAGGTAGGCGTGCCAGACGTGCGCATCCCGCTCGTGGAGCCTCACCCGCTCCTCGTTGCCGTCGTCGTCGAAGAGGCAGAGCTCGACCTTGTGGGCGGCTTCGCTGAAGATCGCGAAGTTCGTGCCACTTCCGTCGAACGTCGCTCCGAGGGGGTAGGCATTTCCGGGCCACGTTTTCATGCACGCTCCTATTGCTTCATCTTGCTTCACCGAAGAACATCGCGTGTGGATGCAGGCACTAAAGCTACCAAAGGGTGGGAGCGCTCTCGCCCGCCAGCACACAGGAGTTCTCCTGGTTGGCAGGCATGTCGACGACCTACGCTGGCCGCATGACGAACCTCACGCAGAACCTCACCGATTCCGTCAAGAAGCTCGGCGTCACGCTCGCCTACGGCGAGAAGGTGGAGCTTGGCAAGGCCACCATCCTTCCTGTCGCCCTCGTCTCGTACGGCTACGGCGGCGGCGAGAGCAACGAGGAGGGGCAGGAGAACTCTTCCGGCGGTGGCGGCGGCGGCATGGCGGTCCCCGTCGGCGCGTACGTCGATGACGAGTTCGGCACGAGCTTCCGCCCGAACATCATCACGCTGCTTGTCGTCTCGATTCCGCTGGTGTGGACGGTCGGGCACGCGCTTCCGCGTCTCATCAAGGCCCTCAAGAAGTAGCTCGGGGCTCGCTTCGGCCTATACTGGAGGTGTTCACGGGAGTCCGGTAGTCCGGGCTGAGAGGAAGGCACAAGCCTTCGACCGTCAAACCTGATCTGGGTAATGCCAGCGCAGGGAGGCACATCTCCGAGCAGAGCCACCCCAGGCTCTGCGCCCGTGCACTTTCACTCGAAAGGGCACATCGCATGACAACTTCCTCAACTCCATCTCACACCTCCCCAGCGCAGGGGCCGGCTCAGGCGAGGTCGCCGAGGAGCCGCTTCCGCTGGCGGGTCATCGACATCGTCACGGCCGCCGTTCTCGGCGTCGCGACGGGGCTCATCTTCATCGTCTGGAACAGCGTGGGCTACGCGTGGTTCACGGTCATGGATGCGTTCACGCCGGGTGTCGGCGGTATCGCCGTCGGTATCTGGCTGCTGGGCGGGGTGCTGGGCGGGCTGATCATCCGCAAGCCCGGCGCGGCGCTCTTCGTCGAGGTGCTCGCGGCGAGCGTCTCGATGCTCCTCGGCAGCCAGTGGTCGATCGAGACCGTGTACTCGGGCATCGCGCAGGGGCTCGGCGCTGAGCTCATCTTCCTGCTGTTCTTCTATAAGCGCTTCGGCCTCGGCGTCGCGATGCTGGCTGGGGCTGGGGCTGCGGTCGCGGCGTGGACGCTCGAGCTCTTTCTCAGCGCGAACATCGAGAAGGGTCCGGAGTTCCTCACCATCTACCTCGTCTCGATCGTCCTCTCGGGTGCCGTGCTCGCTGGCGTCGTCGGTTGGCTCCTGACGCGCGCGCTCGCGGCGACCGGTGCACTGAACCGCTTCGCTGCGGGTAGAAGCTCGAAGCGAATCGGCTAGCGCTCGTGGGCGCGAGAGTCGAGGCGAGGGGGTGGGGCTGGCGCCACGCCGACCGGGCGAAGCTGGCCGTCGCCGAGCTCGACCTGACGATCGAGCCTGGCGAGGCCGTGCTGCTGCTTGGTCCGTCGGGGGCTGGCAAGTCCACGCTCCTGGCCGCCCTGGCGGGGGTGCTCGGCGATCATGAGGATGACGGGCAGGAGCTCGGCTCACTGCTTGTCGATGGCAAGCACCCGAGCGATGCACGCGGCACGGTCGGTCTCGTCCTGCAGGACCCGCAGGCGAACACGGTGCTCGCCCGTATCGGCGACGACGTCGCGTTCGGCTGCGAGAACCTCGGTGTCCCACGGGCGGAGACGTGGGCGCGGGTGCGCGAGGCGCTCGACGCCGTCGGGCTGCGGATGCCCCTCGATCGGTCGACGGCCCAGCTGTCCGGCGGCGAGCGTCAGCGGCTTGCGATCGCGGGTGTCCTCGCCATGCGCCCCGACCTCATCCTGCTGGACGAGCCGACCGCGAACCTCGACCCGGCCGGAGTGGACGAGGTGCGCGAGGCGGTGGTCCGCGCAGCGGAGGCGTCCGGCGCGACGCTCATCGTCATCGAGCACCGGGTGGACGTGTGGCGCTCGAGCGTCGACCGGGTCGTCGTGCTCGGGGGCGAGCAGCATCTCCTCGCCGACGGCACCCCTGACCTGGTCCTCGAGCAGCACCGCGAGTCGCTGCTCGCCGCCGGCGTGTGGATCGGCGGCCACGAACCGCAGGTGCCGCGTGCCCTTCTCTCGCCTGGGGAGGAGCTGCTGATCGCGGACGGGCTCGGCTTCGGTCGGGCCGACCATGCCCTGCACACGCAGTTGTCGGCGACCCTGCGCGCGGGGGAGTCAACGGTTGTGCTGGGCCCCAATGGGGCGGGGAAGACGACGCTGGCGCTCACGCTCGCCGGACTGCTCACGCCCGTGGAGGGCGAGGTGCGGGCCACGCAGGCGCTCCGGGATGCGGGCGATGACGCGGGTGCGCGCCGCGGCGGCTGGGGGCTCGGCCGCTTCCGTACGGCTCCTCCGGCGGGTCCGCATCCGTCCGCCTGGCGTTCACGGCAGCTCCTGACGCGCATCGGCACCGTCTTCCAGCAGCCCGAGCACCAGTTCGTCGCGGGGACCGTCCGCCGCGAGCTGGAAATCGGCCCGGATGCGGCGGGCCGCGGCAAGCGCGAGACGAGCCAGCGCGTCGACGAGCTCCTCGTCGCGCTGCGCCTCACCCACCTCGCGGAAGCGCACCCCTTCACGCTCTCCGGCGGCGAGCAGCGCCGCCTCTCGGTCGCGACGGTGCTCGCGACGGCGCCTCGGGTCCTCATCTTCGACGAGCCGACCTTCGGGCAGGACCGCAGGACCTGGACGGAACTCGTCGCCATCATGGCTCGCCTCGTCGCCGAAGGACACGCGCTGGTCTCCGTGACCCACGACGAACAGCTCGTGCGCGTGCTCGGCGACCAGTGCATCCGCATCGGCGCGCACGACCGCAAGGACGAGAAGGTGCCGGCATGAGCCGCGGCATCGCCCCGGCGGGTGCTCAGCCGGCGAGGTCGGTGGAGGTCGACAGCGACGGCGTGCCGCTCGAGGTGCTGCCCGTCGGCGGCAGGTTCCTCGACCGCGTCAACCCGGTCACGCCCTTCCTCGCCGCCGTGCTGTACTCGATTCCGCTGCTCACGACGCTGGACATCGTCTCGGCGCTGGCCGCCCTCGTGCTCGCGATGGTCGCCTTCGGGGTCGCCGGCGTGCGCCCAGTGGAGATCCTGCGCTCGAGCTGGATCCTGCTCATCGCGGCGCCCGTCTCAGCCACGAGCATGCTGCTGTACGCGAAGCCGGGAGGCGAGAGCTACGGGCAGTTCCTGTACGCCAACATCACCGACAACTCCATCCAGCTCGCCATCGCCGTCGGCGTGCGCGTGCTCGCGATCGGTGTGCCGACCCTCGTCGCGCTGAGCCGCATCGACCCGACCAGACTCGCGGACGGGCTCGCCCAGGTTGCGCATCTGCCAGCGAGGTTCGTCGTGTCGGCGCTCGCCGGTATTCGCCTCTTCGCCGTGTTCCGCGACGACTGGACGGCGATGAGCCAGGCCAGGCGCGCTCGCGGCCTGGGCGACTCCGGGGCCGTCCGCCGACTGATGACGATGGCGTTCGCCCTCCTCGCACTCGCGATCCGTCGGGCGGGGACGCTCGCCACCGTCATGGAGGCGCGTGGTTTCGGGGCAGAGGACGTGGCACGCACCTGGGCGCGGCCATCGAGGCTCGGCTGGCGTGATCTCGTGCTGGTGCTCGCCGCCGTCGTGATCGCCGCGGTGTCCGTCGCGGTGTCCGTCGCGCTCGGCTCGTACCGGCTGGTGGGGAGCGCATGAGGGCGGCAGCGCTGCTCGACCGGGTGCTCGCCGACGCGGGTGGCAGGCGGCCGGTGGTCCTCATCGACGGCGGTTCAGGGTCGGGGAAGACGACGCTCGCGGGTGACCTGCTCGACGAGTTCCGAGCGCGCGGATCCGGCGGCGCGCAGCTGGTGTCGCTCGACGACGCCTACCCGGGCTGGGGAGGGCTCGCGGTCGCATCGCGGGCCGTGCACCGCGACATGCTGAGCCGTGCGCATCCCGGCTACGAGAGCTGGGACTGGGCGGCGGATGCACCCGGCCCGTGGCGGGACATCGACGCGTCGGCCCCGCTCATCATCGAGGGATGCGGAGCGCTGTCGCGCGAGAGCGCGCCGCTCGCGACCACGGCGGTCTGGATCGAGCTCGATGAGGCGCACCGGAAGCCTCGCGCGCTGTCGCGGCCCGGCGACATCGGCGTCTTCGAGGAGTTCTGGGAGATGTGGGCTGCGCAGGAGCGGGAGCACTGGCGGCGCAACGCGCCGTTCCTGCTCGCCGACGTCGTCATCGAGGACACGCCCGACGCCTGAAGCCTCGTCCGCACGGGAGCCGCTTCAGCGCGTACTGCGGCCACTTGCGTTGTTCTTGCTCTGCCGCCGCGCGCGCACGTAGCGCACCGTGAGGATCACGGCCAGGGCGAGCCCGACGACCGCCACGAGGAGCCACGCACCGCCGGTGATGAGGCCGTGGACGGCGTCGTCGTAGTTGATGCCGGTGCCCGGACCGGCATCGAGCGAGAGGTCGGTCCCGATGCTGTCGGCGGTCGCCCGGAACACCATCCCGACCAGCGCCCCGATGCCCGTTGAGAACGGGATCGCGAGCCCCCAGCCCCACAGCACGGAGCTGAAGGTCGGGCCGGAGGCGACGGGAGGTCGACGGGCCGCCTGGACGCTCTGCACCCCGAGCAGGATCAGCACGACGAGGCCGGCCCCAGCGGAGACGAACATCGCCCAGAAGGCGAACGCGGAAAGCAGGGTCTGACCGGCCGAGATGAGGGGCGGGACGGCAGCACTCGCCTCTGCGGTGATGCTGGCGGCGGCGAGCGCCGAGAGCAGACCGGTCACGGCCATCCAGATCGCGAAGACCGGGGCAGCCAGCAACAGGGCCATGCCCCAGAGGAGGCGGCCGACCCTCAGGGGCTCGCGTGCTGGTGCCGTTGGGTGCATCCCGGAAGCGTACCCGGGGAAGCGAATGGAAGTCGGGCAGCGGATGCGCCTGGCTTGCTCCGCTGGTGACTGCTAGAAAGAACGCATGAGAGCCACCTCAGCGAGTCTGGCGGGGGCGGCGCTGCTCCTGGCGCTGACCGGCTGTTCGAGCGCGGCCCCGACGCCGACGCATCCCGATCTGTGGGTGGCAGCTGAATCGAGCGGCTTCAGCGGACTCGCCATCGTTGCCGGTGACCTGACGCGCAACGCGGACGGATGCTTCGGGTTGTCGATCTCCTTCGGACAGCCCGAGGCGCCGGAGTTCATCACGACCCAGTTCCCGAAGGGCACCGAAGTGCTTGAGGACGAAGCTGGCGTGAGGCTGCCGAACGGGGCGGTCGTGCTGCTGGGCGAGTTCATCGACGGCGGCGGCAGCTACAGCTCGGGAGACTCTCCGGAGGACTACGAGAACTTCCCCGCCAGCTGCCCAGCGGAGGACGTCGCCATTCTCAGCCTCTACGAGTAGGTAGCGGTCCCTCGGTGCCTGGTCCTACGCCCAGCCGAGCTCGTGGAGCTGCGCGTCGTCGATGCCGTAGAAGTGCGCGATCTCGTGCACGAGCGTCGTGTGCACCTCATCGCGCAGCGTCGCCTCGTCATCGCAGATCGACAGCAGCGGTTCGCGGAACAGCACGATTCGGTCCGGCAGCTCGCCGAAGCCGTACTGGCCGCGGTCCGTGAGAGCGAATCCCTCATAGACGCCGAGGAGGTCGAGGCAGCCGTCCTCTGGCCGGTCCTCGACGACGAAGATCACGTTGTCGAGGCCGTCCACCATCTCATCGGGCAGCTCATCGAGCTCGTCGACGACCAGGGCCTCGAAGTCCTCGCGCGACATCTCCATCCGCCCATTGTGGCTCAGGGGTGCTGGATGGGCACCGACTGACGGCTAGACCTGCTGCGCGGCGCGGTCGTAGGCGAGTGGCAGGAGCTCGCGCGCGGTGACGCTGATCAACCCGCCCGGTGAGGGCAGGATGACTCGGATGTCGGGGTAGTGGTCGGCGAGCACCTGCCGATCGCGTCCGCAGGGGCTCATGACGCCTCGCCCATGGTTCGCGACTGCAGTGATATGTGTGAGGTGGCGGGCGCCGGCGGCTCGGGCCGCGCCGAGAGCAACGAGCTCAGCGCACGGACCGCCCGTGAAGTGGTGCAGGTTGACGCCGACGTGGATCGTTCCGTCCGCCGAGCGGACCGCCGCCCCCACGGTATGGATGCCGTCCTCGTCCGGACCAGCATCGGTGGCCGCATCGATCGTCGAACGTGCCGCTTCGACGACGGCCAGCTCGACCTCGGAAACGGGCAGGCTTGACGCCGGAACGAAGGTGCTCATGACCGAAGCCTACGAGGGTAGCCGCGGGACGGGGCACGCGCACTCGGTAGCCTGGCCACGTGAACGGCTCTACGGATGCACAGGTGCAGGCCTGGCGCGATGCGCACGCCAATGCGCAGATGGTCGGCTGGGATTTCGCCGCGTTGGATGGGCGCCTGACGGCCGACGATCCGCCCTGGGACTTCGACGCCGAGTGCCGGGCCGCTATGACGACGGCGACGAGCATGGCTGATCTCGGCACGGGCGGCGGCGAGCGGCTCATCGAACTCATCCGCTCCATGCCCATCCACGCATCCCCGCTGCAGATCGCAGCGACGGAGGGGTGGGAGCCGAACGTCGCCGTGGCGCGAGAGAACCTCGCGCCGTTCGGTGTCGACGTGTATGCACACGACATCGAGTCTGGGGAGCCGCTGCCGTTCGCCGACTCCTCTCTCGACCTGATCGTGGCCCGTCATGAGGAGTTCGATGCGAGCGAGGTCGCCAGGGTGCTGGTTTCCGGCGGGCGGTTCCTGACGCAGCAGGTCGATGGCCGGGACGCGCACGAGCTCCGAGCCTGGTTCGGTGGCGAACCCCAGTACGAGCACGTGACGCTCGCCAACGCGGTCTCTGCCCTGCGGGCGGAGGGGTTTCGCATCGGTGTCGCCGAGGAGTGGGCTGGGCAGATGACGTTCGCGGATGCGCTGTCGCTCGTCGAGTACCTCGCTCTGGTCCCCTGGGATGTCCCGGGGTTCAGCGTCGACAGCAACGTCGAGCAGCTCCGACGGCTCGACGCGGCGCGGCCGATCACTGTGACGCAGCGTCGCTTCCGGCTCACCGCAGTTCGCGACTGACAGCCGGGTGCGTGGCCCGGCCCGCTGACCCGAACGCCTAGGATTCTCGCGTGTACGTCAAAGTGTGTGGCCTGGATTCTGTCGAGTCGGCGGCGGTCGCCGTCGAACGCGGTGCCGACGCGATCGGCATCGTGATGAGCCGCACGAGCCCCAGGCGGCGTACCCCCGAGGAGGCGTCCGACATCTTCGCGTCTGTGCCCGCGAGTGTCGACCGTGTGCTCGTGGTCCACGACATGCCGTCCACGGACGCCGCCGAGATCGCGGCCACTGCCGGCGCGAACGTGCTCCAGCTCCACGGTTCCTACACGGGCGAGGAAGTACGCGCGGCCGGCGCGATCTTCCCGCGCATCTGGCGGGCCACCTCCCTCGCCGACGACCCCGAGCTGCGCGTCGGTGCATTCGGCGAGGAGCTCCTGCTGCTGGACGCGCCGAAACCGGGATCCGGCGAGCGATGGGACCTCTCGGAACTCGTCCGCCGTCGCCCAGACGGGCGCTGGCTGCTCGCGGGAGGCCTGCACCCGGGCAACGTCGCCGGGGCCATCCGCGAAGCGAGCCCATGGGGCGTCGACGTCTCGAGCGGCGTCGAATCATCGCCGGGCGTCAAGGATCACGAGCGCATCCGAGCCTTCGTCGCCGCCGCGAAGCGCGCTGACTGAGGAGTCGCAACCGGCTCCACGTCCCAGGTGCTCGGCCGAGGACGCGTCCCGGTCCAGCTCGCCTGACCAACTTGCGTGATGAAGGCGCCGCTGGGTGGCGCATCCGGCCCGCAGCCACCGTCTGAGCACTGAAGTTGGTCAGGACCGCGGTGGCTCGGCCTCCGCGAACGTGGCCTCGAGGTCTTCCCCGGCCGAGGTCAGGTGGTCGAGCACGGTTCGTACCGCGAAGCGAGCGTGGCGGTCCGGGCGTGCCAACGCGACGATGCTGCGCACCGAGCGGACACCATCGAGTGGTCGCAGCACGACCCCGGGGCGTGGCCGAGTCGTGAACCGGGGGAGGAGCGCGAGACCCGAGCCCGCGGCGACGAGCGCCTCGACGAGGCGGTTGTCGCGCAGCCGCTGCACACGTTCGAGGTTCGTGCTCGTCCCATTCTCGACGGCGATCAGGATGCTGTCGAACGGGTAGCCGACGGGCACGCCCACCCACGTCGTGCCGACGAGGTCGTCGGGCGCGAGTCGCTGCTGGGAGGCGAGCGGATGCGTCGAGGGCAGTGCCACGTCGATCGGCTCGCGGGCCAGAACGCGCGTGTGCAGGTGCTCTGCTCCTCTCGGTACGTCGCCGGTGAGGCTGTGTCCGATGACGATGTCGGCGTCGAGGGTCCTGGCGGCGTACTCGGATTCGGCGAGGTCGAAGTCGTCGAGTTCGAGGTCGATGGCCGACCCTGCCGTTCGGCGCAGGAGGCCGGGGAAGAGGGCCTCGCTGGCGCTGGGCAGTGCGCCGATCGACACGGTGCCGCTCGGCTCGCCGAGACTCGCCTCGAGCCGTGCCTGCACTTCGGCGAGCGCTCGGCCGACCTCGTCCGCGCCGTCGGCCAGGATCTGCCCGGCAGTGGTGAGCCGCAGGCCGCGGGAGAACGGTTCGACGAGGCGCGCGCCAAACTCCCGCTCGGCGGTCTTCAGCTGCTGCGAGAGGGCCGAGGGGGTGCGGTGCGTGGCCTCCGCGACTGCGGCGAGGGTGCCGCGCATCGACAGCTGCCTGAGCAGTTCGAGGTGCCTGAACTCCATGAAGGGAGCCTACAGGGACACGTCATGCATCAGCACTGGTGCTTCATGGTGGATGCGCCCGACACTGATCTCGTGCCTCCCCGTCATATCGCCCTCGCCTGCCTCGTCGCGGTTCTCTGGGGCGTGAACTTCCTCGCCATCCACGCATCGCTCGAGCAGTTCCCGCCGTTCTTCCTCATCGCGCTGCGCTTCGGGCTGCTCGCCATTCCGACGATCCTGTTCATCCCGCGCCCGAACGTGAAGCTGCGCTGGCTCATCGGCTACGGGCTCGGCTTCGGCACCCTGCAGTTCGTCGGCCTGTACCTGGGCATGGCCGCCGGCTTCCCCACCGGGCTCGCGTCGCTCGTGCTGCAGATGTCGGCGCCATTCACGGTGCTGCTCGGCGCGATCTTCCTTCGGGAGAAGCTCACAACCCGTCGCGTGGTCGGCATCGCGCTCGCGGTGGCGGGCCTCCTCCTGGTGGGCGTGGCACGCGGCGGCTCCGGCAGTTGGTGGCCGTTCCTGCTCGTCGTCATCGGGGCGATCGGCTGGGCGATCGGCAACATCTCGAGCCGCCTGGCCGAGCCACCGAAGCCGCTGCACTTGACGATGTGGATGGCCGTGGTGCCGCCCATCCCGATGCTTGCCGTCTCACTGCTCGTCGAGGGGCCCGAGCAGGTCTGGGCGTCGCTCGCGACGGCCTGGACCGTCGCCGCCGTCCCCGCCTGGGTCGGCCTCGTCTACACGATCGTGCTCGGCACGGTGCTCGGATCCGGCATCTGGGTGTGGCTCATGAAACGCCACCCGGCCGGCGTCGTCGCGCCGTTCTCGATGCTCGTGCCGGTCGTCGGCATCTCCACGGCGTGGCTGGTGCTGGGGGAGCGCCCCGGCCCGCTGGAGCTCGTCGGCGGCACTGTTGTGCTGTTCGGGGTGCTGTGGGCGAGCAGGATGCCCGCCGCGGCGCTCGTGCCTGCCCCGGTACCGAGCGCGCCTGACGTGCCGCTCGCTGAGCCGCCCATCCCGGACTCACCCAGACTCGAGGCCCCCGCGCCTCGCTAGAAGCACACGGGGGATGCAGGTTCCAGGCACTGGGAACCGGCATCTCCCGTGTGAGGCGGCCGTACGCTCTCTGGAGGGGACGTGCGGCCCGACGACGAAGGCCCCGAGTCCTCAGGACTCGGGGCCTTCAACATGGGGTGAGTAACGGGGCTTGAACCCGCGGCCTCCTAGACCACAACCAGGCGCTCTACCAGCTGAGCTATACCCACCATGTCTGCCGCCTGCGTGCTCTCGCTCGCCTGCGACTACGAGAGTCTATTACAGATTTTGGGCGAAGTCGTTCACCACTTCGGCTGCGACCTCTCGGAGCTCCTCGCTGGTGGGTCCGGGCTCGGGCACCAGCACCGCTTTGCGGTAGTACTTGAGCTCCCGAATCGACTCGAGGATGTCGGCCTTCGCGCGGTGGCCGCCGTCCTTGTCGGGGGAGTGGAAGTACACGCGAGGGAACCAGCGACGTGACAGTTCCTTGAGCGTGGACACGTCGACGTTGCGGTAGTGCAGGTGCTGGTCGACCTCTGGCATGTACTTCGCGAGGAACATGCGGTCGGTGCCGATCGTGTTGCCAGCGAGCGGTGCCGTGCGGGGCACGGGCACGTGCTTCTTCAGGTACGTGAGGAGCTCAGCGGTGGCCGCCTCGAGTGTGGCGCCGTTCGGGATCTCCTCGATGAGGCCGGACGTCGTGTGCATCTGCGTCACGAACTCGCCCATGTTGGCCATCGCGGCCTCGCTCGCCGAGATGACGATCTCGAAGCCCTCGTCGAGGATGTTCAGGTCGCTGTCGGTCACGAAAGCGGCGACCTCGACCAGCTCGTCGATCGACGGGTCGAGGCCAGTCATCTCGCAGTCGATCCAGACGAGACGCTCCTGAGCAATAGCCATGAGGGACATCGTAGTGATTCCCGGGGCCCGTGGCGGCCAGTGGAGCGTTTCGAGGCCCGCTATGCTGGCTGGGATCGCGCCCCAGTAGCTCAGTGGATAGAGCAACGGCCTTCTAATCCGTCGGTCGCAGGTTCGAATCCTGCCTGGGGCACTCTTCTTCGCAGCGCCTCGGCCACCGCCGCCCCCCGATTCCGGAGGCTTCCACGTGATCGTCACCCAAGTCTCGTCCGAGTTCTTCCGCGGATCAGCCGAGCTCGAGCAGACCAACAGAGGAGTGCGGCCTCACCGGCTCCCCGCACACGTTCGTGCGCAGTTCCCGGACCCGCAGCTGCTGCTCGTCGAGAGCCAGCCGTCCGGCGTCCGCGTGGCATTCGATACAACCGCCGAGCGGGTTGAGCTGGAGCTGCTGCCGGCCAGGTCCGTCTACACGGGCATCAACCGGCCGCGGGGGCGCGTCGACGTCTTCGTCGACGGCGAGAAGTTCGCGAGCGACGAGCTGACCGGCGGTGATGCCGTCGAGGTCGATCTGCAGACGGGCGCGATGTCGCTCCGCGAGGGGCCATCGCATACGACGACCCTCGAGGGTCTTGCACCTGGCGAGACCAAGCGCGTGGAGTTCTGGCTGCCTCACAACGAGTCGGTCGAGCTGATCGAGCTCCGGTCGGACGCGCCTCTCGAGCCCGTGACCCTGTCCGATCGTGTGTGGCTGCACCATGGCAGCTCGATCAGTCACGGCTCGAACGCAACTTCGCCCAGCGATATCTGGCCTGCAGTCGCCGCGCGTCGTGGCGGGGTTGAACTCGTGAACCTCGGGCTCGGCGGCAGCGCGATGGTCGACCCCTTTCTCGCCCGCGTCATGCGCGATACTCGAGCGGACCTGATCAGCGTGAAGCTCGGCATCAACGTCGTGAACGCCGACGCGATGCGCGTGCGGGCGTTCGTGCCGGCCGTCAACGGCTTCCTCGACACGATCCGGGACGGGCACCCCGAGACGCCGATCGTGCTCATCTCGCCCATCTTCTGCGGCATCCACGAGCACACGGCCGGGCCCGGCGCGTTCGATCCCGCATCCTTCGCGACCGGCAAGGTCAAGTTCATCGCGACGGGGACGCCGGGAGACGAGTCGCAGGGGCGGCTCACGCTCAGCGTCATTCGGCGCGAGCTCGCGGCCCTGGCGGGGCGTCGCGCATCCGACCCGAATCTCTTCTTCCTCGATGGCACCGCGCTCTACGGCGAGGCGGATGCGCAGCGACTGCCGCTGCCGGACGACCTGCACCCGGGCCCCGAAGCGCACCAGCTGATGGGCGACCGCTTCGCCGACTACGCGTTCGCCCCCAACGGTCCGTTCAGCGCTCGTTCCTGAAGCATCCCGGCCAGGCGTCGAGTCGGGCCTGCGACGATAGAGCATGGCCTCTCGACTCCCGATGATCCTCGACGCGCTTGCCCGTGCTGAGCGTGATGCGCCCGTCCGGCGACTCATCGACGCCCTCGGTGGCGAGAAGTTCACGGCCACCGAGCGATCCTTCGGCGAGCCGGCCGTGCTGTCCCGCCGCGTGCGCTTCGCGTCGGGTGCCGAGCTCATCCTGCACGACGACGCGTTGGTCGCCGTCGTCCTGCACACGGTGCCGACGTCGTCGGAGACCAGCGCTGTCAATCTCTCCGAGTGGATCCCTGGCGCCACCAACGCGGCAACCCTCGACGACCTCAAGAAGGTGATGAACGGGCGCCGCCGCTTCGCCGGCTTCGGCACGCCGTACTTCGAACTCGACGGCGGATACGCGCGGGCCGAATTCAAGGACCATCGCGGCTGGAATGATCCGGGCAACCTCAAGAGCCTGGTGTTCACGGTCGAGCAGCCGGGGCTCACCTGCCGCCCCGAGGACGACAACTGCCCGGCCTGCAGTCAGCTCCTGGTGCGCGACGAAACCGAGGAGCTCGACGTCGAGGCGACGGTGCACGCGATCACGGATGCGGCGGCGTCGGGAGTCCTCAAGGGAGACGTCAGCTGGGTAAGCATCCGTGACCTCCTGCCCCTGCACGCGTCAGGTCTCATGGAGCGCGTCGAGAGCCAGCTCACGTGCCAGACGTGCCGGCGCATCCTCTGCATCGCACTCGAGTACGGCGTCGGACCGACCGTCTCCCACCTCGCGCTCAACGAGGCCAGGCAGCACCGGCTCGGCCCGATTCCGCCGGTCGAGGAATGGGGCGACGACGCCCGCGTCGCCGAAGAGCGCGACGCCATGCACCACGTCGACCACGAGCCGGGGCGCTGGTTCCTCGTCGAACAGGCCGGCCAGCTCTTCCTCGACGCCAGGTATGTGGTCACGAACATGGTCGACGACTCCGCGCTGCTGCAGCTCGACGCGGCGGAGGCCGAACAGTATCGGACGGTCGGCCGCGCGTTTCTCGCGGACCTGGCGGAGCGCATCCACGACGGGTCTCCCCATCGCGAAGAGTCGCCGTTCTTCTCCCGCGACCTCAAGCGGGGACCGGAGGGCGCTGCATACCGAGAGGCCGTGAGCAAGGCGATCGTGAACCACACGTGGCTGGCCCAGCAGCGCCTAGGTTCCTGACGAGCCGGAGGGCCCCCGCCGCAGCGATCACAGCTTCGCCAGCACCGTCGGGATGAGGATGGGCGCGTTGATGAGCAGGTGCAGCAGCATCGTCGCGACGAGGTTGCGACGGATGAGCGTGAACGCCACGAGTGCCAGCGACCCGACGAGCTGGTGGAAGAGCCAGCTCGGCCCGAAGAAGTCGACGTGGGGCGCGATGAAGATCGCCAGGCTGACGGCTGCCCCGATCCACCTCGACCGCATGAGCGAGCCCAGTCGTTCCTGCAGGTAGCCGCGGTAGACGACCTCCTCGGTGATGGCCGCCGTGATGATGAGCAGGACAACGCCGGCGACGCTCATGCTCGAGATGGTGCCCACACCGTCGTTGTCCTCCGGAGGGGCGATGAGGCTGGCGATCCACGACCAGGCCATGACGCCGCCGAAGACGTAGAACGCCCACTCGATGTCCTTGCCCGTCGGCTTCGTGATGAGCAGTGAGGCGAGGCCGCGCCGCTCTCCCCAGGTGACGAGGGCGATCACGAGCAGGGCGCCCGCCCACTTCCAGGGGTTGCCCGAGGCGGGGCCTTCGAGACCGAAGCGCAGGTCGAAGCCGCGGATCTCACCGGCGGGAGGGCCGTTGAAGAAGAACCAGAAGATCAGGAGGCCGACGACGAAGAGCCAGCCGTCTCGTGCTCGTGGCGGGAACGCGGGTGTGCCGATGCTGACGCGTCTCACGGGCTCCACAACTTGCTGGGATGCTGTTTCGGCCATCCTCTAGAGTAAGCACTCTAGAGTGATTGCTCTAGAGCCGATTCGAGATGCAGGCAGCGAGGTCCGACGTGGCGGCACGAACAGGCGAGGGGCGAGCGGCGATCGTCGGAGCCGGCTACCAGCTCATCTCCGAGCTCGGCTACGCGGGTGCCACGACGGCACGCATCTGTGCCCGCGCCGGCGTCTCCTCCGGCACCTTCTTCCACTACTTCCCGACGAAGATCGACCTGCTCGTCGGCATCCTGCAGGCAGATGCGGCCGACGCGGCCCTCCGCGCGGACGCCCTCGCGGACGCGGCGGCCTACAGCGCACCTACCGCATTGCGCGACTGGCTTGACGCGCTCCTGGAAGAGTCTGCCGACCCCCACCTCGCCGGCTTCGTGGCGGCGCTCGGTGCCTCGCCGACTGATGCCCGCGTGGAAGGGCTGCTGGCCGACGCCGCCTCGCTCCAGCACCGGGCTCTCACGGCGATCATCTCCGCGGGGCAGGAACAGGGAGGCTGGCGCTCCGATCTCACCGCCGAACGCCTCGCGCTGTGGATCGGCGTGGTCGCCGATGGGGTTCTGTCGCGCAGCGTCGAGGACCCGAGCTTCGACGCCGCAGCGGCCGCGAGCGAACTCGGCGACCTGCTCGCGAGGTACCTCGCGCCCTGAACGCGACCCCGACGCAATTCGACGCGTGGCGGAGAGAGTCCCGCAGCTCTGGAAGAATGGCCGTCGTGACGAGCTTCGACGCCGCAGGTCTCCACGAATCCGCCCCCACCGCGAACGACGCCGATCGGCGCGCCTCGGGCCACAGCTTGGAGCGCGATCCGGGCATGCCGACGAGCACCTGGCGCCTGCGCAGCGACGCGTGGGAGTACCTGCGCTTCGCGATCAAGCGCCTCGAATCCGGGCACGAGACCGAGAGCATCCTGGATGCGGATGGCGAGATCTCCCGCAACCTGAGGGCTCTTGAGACGCTCGAGCTGTACTGGGCGGGGTTCGGGCAGCGCTACGTCGCCGAGATCCGCGAGGCCCTCGACAAGGGGGAGTACTCGAGTGCGCTGGAGCGCATCGGTCGAGTCGTGAGCCGCCTGCGCGGCACGAGCATCCCCGCCGACCATCGCGACGACCGGCTCGACGAGGCCGAGCGAGCCGAGCTGCAGGATGACTCGGACCCGCGCCCCCGCTTCGAGGTGCTGCTCGTGGATGAGACCACCCCGGCCGACCGTGACGCGCTTCGGGCCGACATCCTCAAGCTCCGCAGCGCGGCGGATGCGTTCGTCTACGACTACGTGATCGTGCCGTCCGCCGACGACGCCGTCGCGGCCGTGCTCACGAACCCGAACATCCTCGCCGTCGTCATCCGGCCCGGCTTCAGCGACCGCAGCCAGCAGCGCCTGAGCCGGGACATGCGCGAGACGATCGACCTCGCGCACGTCGACTCGGCAGGCACGACCGCGACGTCGCGGTCGAGCCTCGCATCCGTGCAGCGAGTCCTGGGCCTCGCCGACACCCTCAACACGCTGCGCCCCGAGCTCGACCTGTACCTCGTCGCCGGTGCGCACATCGAGGACCTCGCCGGCGTGCTCACGCGCCGCTTCCGTCGCGTGTTCCTGCGCGAGGATCAGCTCGAGCTGCACCTCTCGCTGCTGCGCCGCGTCTCGCACCTCTACGACACGCCCTTCTTCACCGCCATTCAGGAGCACGCCCGGCGTCCGGCCGGCGTCTTCCACGCCCTGCCCATCTCGCGCGGTGGTTCGGTCGTGACGTCGAAGTGGATCACCGACCTCGTCGACTTCTACGGGCTGAACCTGCTGCTCGCCGAGACGAGCGCAACGTCCGGCGGCCTCGACTCGCTGCTCGCTCCCGTGGGAGCGATCAAGAAGTCGCAGGAGCTCGCGGCCCGCGCGTTCGGCGCGAAGCACACGTTCTTCGTCACGAACGGCACCTCCACGGCGAACAAGATCGTGCACCAGGCGCTCGTCTCCCCAGGCGACATCGTGCTCGTCGACCGCAACTGCCACAAGTCGCACCACCACGCCCTCATGCTCACGGGTGCCCGCCCGGCGTACCTCGAGGCGTACCCGCTCAACGAGTTCGCGTTCTACGGGGCGGTGCCGCTCGACCGCATCAAGCAGCTGCTCCTCGACTACCGCGCCGCCGGCCGCCTCGACGAGGTGCGCCTCGTGACCCTCACGAACTGCACCTTCGACGGCATCGTCTACGACCCGGAGCGGGTCATGGCCGAATGTCTCGCGATCAAACCTGACCTGGTGTTCCTGTGGGACGAGGCGTGGTTCGCGTTCGCCGCGTTCCACCCCATCACCCGCCGACGCACCGCCATGGCCGCGGCCAAGCACCTCGAGGAGCGGCTCGCGTCGAGCGCCCACGCGACGGCGTACCAGGAGCAGCGGGCCCGACTCTTCGACCCTGAGACGGGGGAGCCCGCATCGGACGACGTGTGGCTCGCCGAGCGGCTCCTGCCTTCCCCGGACGCGCGCATCCGCGTCTACGCGACCCAGTCGACCCACAAGACCCTCACCGCGCTGCGGCAGGGGTCGATGATCCACGTCTACGACAAGGACTGGTACCGGGAGGCGGAGGAGCCGTTCCACGAGGCGTACATGACGCACACCTCGACGTCGCCGAACTACCAGATCCTCGCCTCGCTCGACCTCGGCAGGCGTCAGGTCGAACTCGAGGGCTTCGAGCTCGTCCAGCGCCAGCTCGACCTGGCGACGAGCATCGCGCAGGCCATCGCCCGGCACCCGCTGCTGCGCCGCACCTTCCGGGTGCTCTCCGGCCACGACCTCATCCCGGCCGAGAACCGCGCGAGCTCGCGTCCCATGCCGCACCGCGACGGATTCTCGACGATGTGGCAGGCGTGGGAGGAAGACGAGTTCGTCGTCGACCCGAGCCGCATCACGGTCGAGATCTCACGCACGGGAGTCGACGGGGACACGTTCAAGCACGAGCACCTCATGGACCGCTACGGCATCCAGGTCAACAAGACGAGCCGCAACACGGTGCTCTTCATGACCAACATCGGCACCTCCCGCAGCTCCGTCGGCTACCTCATCGAGGTGCTCGTGAAGCTCGCCGAGCGCTTCGAGGAGGAGGCGCAGGCGCGAGAGATCGACGGCGAGCGCCCGGTGCCCGCCCCCATGCCGCCGCTGCCCGACTTCAGCGCGTTCGCGCCCGACTATGCGTCCGTGGATGGGCTGCCGGACGGCGACCTTCGCACCGCGTTCTTCCGCGGTCAGCGGCGCGCGAACATCGAGCACCTCAGTCACGCGCAGCTCAGCGAACGCGTGGCGGGCGGCGCCAGGCCCGTCTCCGCCGGATTCGTGACCCCGTACCCGCCCGGGTTCCCCGTGCTCGTCCCCGGGCAGCTCGTCACCGACGAGGTGCTCGACTTCATGGCCGTGCTCGACACTCGCGAGATCCACGGCTACGACCCGCTGCGCGGCTACCGCATTCTGCGCGAAGACTGATCTCCGGCCGCTGACGCGGGAATACCTGCTGGGGGTATACGGTTGCATCTGCCGTACATACCCCCAGGGGGCACCGCCCTCGGCAAGGAGATCACCATGACCAGCACCACCTATCTCGTCACCGGCATGACCTGCGGCCACTGCGAGAGCGCCGTCGCTCAGGAGGTCAGCGAGTTGGCAGGCGTCGAAGGCGTCGCCGTCTCTGCTGACACCGGCACGCTCGTCGTCGAGAGCACCGCACCCCTCGACGACGCGTTGGTCATCGCCGCGGTCGACGAGGCCGGCTACACCGCAGCCAAGGCCTGACATGAACGTGCCAGTCAAGCTCAGCCTCTACGGCGCGCTGCTTGCAGCGGTCTTCGGCGCGGCGTTCTTCACCGCCCAGGTCGTCACGGAAGCCGACCGGGCCGACGGCTGGCGCCCACAGATTCACCAGACCTCCCAACCCGGCTCGACCGAGGCCCCGGTCCTCCCTGCCGAGCATTCAGAGGCCCCGCAGCACACGGAGAGTGAGCAATGAGCACAGCTACCGACATCGAGCTCCAGATCGGGGGCATGACCTGCGCGTCGTGCGCGATGCGCATCGAGAAGAAGCTCAATAAGCTCGAAGGCGTGAGCGCGAGCGTCAACTACGCCACTGAGAAAGCCCGCGTGCACGCGCCGGCGGGACTCGACCCGCAATCGCTCATCGACGAGGTCGAGAAGACCGGTTACACGGCCGCACTCCCAGAGCCAGAGCATCCTGACGTCGAGGATTCGGCCACCGAGGCCGCAGACCCCGAACTCGTGAGCCTGCGTCAGCGTCTCATCGGCAGCATCGTGCTCGCCGTTCCCGTCATCGCCTTGGCCATGGTGCCTGCGCTGCAGTTCACGAACTGGCAGTGGGCGTCGCTGGCTCTGGCCGCACCGGTGATCGTCTGGGGCGCGTGGCCATTCCACCGGGCCGCGTGGCTGAACCTGCGCCACGGGAGCGCCACGATGGACACGCTCATCTCCGTCGGCACGATCGCCGCGTTCGCATGGTCGCTCTACGCCCTGTTCCTCGGCACGGCTGGCGAAGCGGGAATGAAGCATCCCTTCGAGTTCACGATCGCCCCCTCCGACGGAGCATCCAACATCTACCTTGAGGTGGCTGCCGGCGTCACGATGTTCGTGCTGGCCGGTCGCTACTTCGAGAAGCGCTCCAAACGGCAGGCCAGCGCCGCCTTGCGGGCGCTCCTCGAACTCGGCGCGAAAGACGTCGCCGTCCTTCGCCGGGGCATCGAGACACGCATCCCCGTCGGGGAGCTCATCGTCGGCGACGAATTCGTCGTCCGGCCGGGGGAGAAGGTCGCGACCGACGGCGTCGTCACGAGTGGACGCTCGGCGGTGGACGTCTCGATGCTCACGGGTGAGTCCGTCCCCGTCGAGGTCGTCGAAGGAGACAAGGTCGTCGGGGCCACGCTGAACGCGAGCGGACGACTCGTGGTGCGCGCCACGAGAGTCGGCGGCGACACGCAGCTCGCGCACATGGCCAAGCTCGTCGAGGACGCCCAGACCGGCAAGGCCGAGGTGCAGCGTCTCGCCGACCGAATCTCCGGCGTCTTCGTGCCCATCGTCATCGCGATCTCGGTGGCCACACTCGGCGCGTGGCTCGGCGCCGGGTTCCCGGCCTCGGCCGCCTTCACCGCGGCGGTCGCCGTGCTCATCATCGCCTGCCCCTGCGCGCTCGGTCTCGCGACTCCAACCGCGCTCCTCGTGGGGACTGGCCGTGGGGCGCAGCTGGGTATCCTCCTCAAGGGCCCAGAGGTCCTCGAATCGACCCGCCGAGTCGACACGATCGTCGTCGACAAGACCGGCACGGTGACGAGCGGAAAGATGGCGCTCGCCGGCGTCTGGGTGGCGGATGGGGTCGAGCGGCAGCAGCTCCTGCATCTCGCGGGTGCGCTCGAAGCGGCCTCGGAGCATCCCATCGCTCGGGCGCTCGCGGCCGGCGCCGCGGCCGAGGTCGGTGCGCTGCCAGCGGTGGAGGACTTCCGGAACCACGAGGGCACGGGCGTGCAGGGCATCGTCGACGGTCACCTGGTGGTCGTCGGGCGCGAGCAGCTGCTCGCCGACTGGGGGATCTCGCTCAGCCAAGAGCTCGCGGAGCGCAAGAGCGATGCGGAGTCCCTCGGACAGACCACCGTCATCGTGGCCTGGGACGGCGAGGCTCGCGGAGTGCTCGCCGTCGCAGACACGATCAAGCCGACGAGCGCGCAGGCGATCGCCGAGCTGCGCCGACTCGGTCTCGAGCCGACGCTGCTCACCGGCGACAACTCGATCGTCGCCGGTCAGGTTGCGGCCGCCGTCTGCATCACCGACGTCATCGCGGGAGTCCTGCCCCAGGAGAAGGTCGGCGTGATCCGCCGCCTCCAGGAGGAAGGGCGCGTCGTCGCGATGGTCGGCGACGGCGTCAACGATGCCGCCGCGCTCGCGCAGGCCGACCTCGGCCTGGCCATGGGAACGGGCTCGGACATCGCCATCGAGGCAGCGGATATCACGCTGGTCCGCGACGACCTCCTGGCGGCCGCGGATGCCATCCGTCTCTCCCGACGTACGCTCGGCACCATCAAGGGCAACCTCTTCTGGGCCTTCGCGTACAACGTCGCGGCGATCCCGCTCGCGGCCCTCGGGATGCTCAACCCCATGCTGGCGGGAGCCGCTATGGCGTTCTCCAGCGTGTTCGTCGTCGGCAACAGTCTGCGACTGCGTGCCTTCCGAGGCCTGCAAAGCACCGGGACGTCTTCCGATTCACACCCAGGAAAGGCAACATCATGAGCGAGACCACCGAGTCGGGCGGCCACGCCCACCACGGCTACATCGAGGACAAGAGCAAGTACCTCACGCGCCTCAAGCGCATCGAAGGGCAGGCGCGAGGCATCCATCGCATGGTCGACGAGGAGCAGTACTGCATCGACATCCTCACGCAGATCTCGGCGATCACCTCCGCCCTCGAGAACGTGGCGCTCGGGCTGATGGACGACCACCTCAAGCACTGCGTCGCGGACGCCGTCAAGCTGGGCGGGGCCGAGGGGGAGCTGAAGCTCAAGGAAGCCTCTGACGCCATCGCGCGTCTCGTGCGCAGCTGAGTGCTCACTCCGATATCGGGTTGGCGACTTCTTCCCGAAACAGGTGCTCGGTAGAGTTGGCACCACCATGAGCGCTCAACAGGAAATCATCGCGGCCCTCGGCGTGAAGCCGGTCATCGACCCTGCCACGGAGGTGCGAGAGCGCATCTCCTTCATGCGCGAGTACCTGCTTGCGACGGGCTCGCGTGGGCTTGTGCTCGGCATCAGCGGTGGCCAGGATTCCTCGCTGCTCGGCAAGCTCGCGCAGCTCGCGGTCGAGGACGTGCGCGCAGCGGGTGGCGACGCGACGTTCGTCGCCGTGCGCCTTCCGCATGGCGTGCAGGCGGACGAGGACGATGCGCAGCTGGCCCTGGAGTTCATCCAGCCGGACGAACGGATCACGTTCGACATCAAGCCGGCGACCGACGGCGTGCAGCACGCGTTCCTGGACGCGACCGGGCGTGCCATCACGGACTTCAACAAGGGCAACGCGAAGGCGCGCCAACGGATGATCGCGCAGTACGCGATCGCTGGGGAGCGTGGTCTCCTCGTGCTCGGCACTGACCACGCTGCCGAAGCTGTCACCGGCTTCTTCACGAAGTACGGAGACGGCGGAACTGACCTGAACCCGCTCGCGGGCCTGACGAAGAGCCAGGGGCGTCAGCTGCTGGAGGAACTCGGGGCACCTGAACGCCTGTACGCGAAAGCGCCAACCGCTGACCTCCTGGACGAGACACCTGGGCAGACCGACGAGGCGAACCTCGGACTGAGCTACACGCAGATCGACACCTACCTGACCGGCGGCGACGTGGATGCGGAGACCGCCGATCGCATCGAGTCGCTGTACCGCAAGACCGAGCACAAGCGGCAGCTGCCCGTGCTCCCCACCGACACCTGGTGGCGCGGCTGACTCACGGCACGATGCCGTGAGTGAGCGCCGGCGAGCGTACGCGCGCCTTCACAGGTAGCGGAACGCGGTGACCGCCTCGGCGAAGTCCGAGAACTCGTCGAGCGTCAGGAAGGCCGTGGAGGTGCGGCTCATGCGGGTGGCCGCGTAGGCGACCCCCGAGCCGCGCTGGTGCTCTTCGACGTACCCGCGCACGGCACCGTTGGAACCCGTGACCCGCCACCGCGCTGCGTGCACCTGAGTCGCGGTGAGCCCAGCGAATCGCTGGGTGAACGGGCCAGTTCGGGGTGTGAGCGTCGGGGCGGAACCGGACTTGGTGAGGTGCGTCGTGGTCATGAGGGAAGGCTAGGAGCGACCACCGACATTCTCGGCGCTGGCTGAGTTCGCGCAGGGCTGAGCCGCGGAGCCAGCCACCGGCGTAGCCTTGGCGCATGACCGAATTCGTGCTTGCAGGTGGCTGCTTCTGGTGTCTCGACGCCGTGTACAGGAACGTCAAGGGCGTCAGCGACGTGATCTCTGGCTACACGGGTGGCGAGCACCCGAAGCCGGACTACGAACTCGTGTGCACCGGCACGACCGGGCATGCGGAGGCCGTACGCGTCGTCTTCGACGAGAGCGTGGTGCCCGCCGACGTGATCCTCGACATCTTCTTCACGCTGCACGACCCGCGACAGCTCAACCGGCAGGGCAACGACGTCGGAACGCAGTACCGTTCCGCGATGTACTACACCGACGAGGCGCAGCGTGAGCTCTTCGAAGCCGCCCGCGACCGCGCAGACGAGCTCTGGGGCGGCGGAATCGTCACCGAGATCTCCCCACTCGGCCAGTACTTCGACGCGGAGGACTACCACCAGGACTTCTTCGCGAAGAACCCGGGCCAGGGGTACTGCAACTTCGTGGCCGTGCCCAAGGTGAACAAGGTGCGCGCCAAGTTCACTCCCTACATGCTCTGACCTGCAGCGCCAGCCCGGACGGGCTCGGCACTGTGATGACACGGCGCCTGTGGACGGAACCCCGTCCACAGGCGCCGTTGTCGTCGGGAAGAAACGCCGCCCGCAGTCGCACACTGGTGCCGCGGTCCGGTGCGGAGCTCTCGGCACGGGCGCCGCGTCGGACCGCACCGCATCCAGACCAGGGGGAGAACATGCAAGACCACATCACGCTCATCGGGAATCTCGGCAGCAAGCCGGAGGTGAGGACAACCCCGAGTGGGCAGCACGTCGTGAACTTCAGCATTGCGACGAATTCGCGGCGCCTGAACCGCACGACCAACGTCTGGGAAGACGTGGATCCGAACTGGTACGACGTCGCGGCGTGGGGCGACCTCGCGACGCACGCCGCGAAGTCCCTCGACAAGGGGCAGCGCGTCATCGTCGTCGGCAAGCTCCGCATGCGGAAGTTCGAGACCCAGAACGGGTCTCGCACGAAGCATGAGGTGGTTGCGGATGCGCTGGGCCACGACCTCACGGCAGGTTCGTCGATCTTCGCCAAGCGCGAGCGAACTCCGCAGGAGAAGGGAGTGAGCGACCAGCAGCAGGGGTTCGGAGGGGCACGGAGCTTCGGCAGTCCGCAGAGCGAGGCTCCGCCGGACGACGAAGACGCCCAGGGCCCACCGAGTGAGGCGGAATGGCACAAGCCTTCCGTCGCCGATGAGGGGGCATACCCGACGCCCTTCTAGGAGCCGCGGCCACCTACACTGGTGACCGCCCCATCCGAGAAAGGTCCCGAATGCGCAGCTCCCGTCTCTTCGCCCCAGTGGCTCTGGTGGCGGCGCTGGCGCTCGCGGGCTGCTCATCGGAAGAGGCGCAACCCCCTGCGGAGACGACCGCCGCGGCCGAGCCCACGCAGGCGGCGCCGGCGGCGTTCGTGCCAGGCGGGACGGCGAGCGACAACAAGCCGATCTTCGATGAGACCAACCTGCAGACGATCGCGACGAACGGCTCAGCGAGTTCCGTGGAGTTCGTCGACGCGCTGTCTGGAATCGGCTTCGACAAGGCGGCCATGGAGGTCACCTTCGACCGCACGAACGTCGACCTCGAGGCCGACTACATCATCGTCTCGGTGAAGATCGGCGAGGAGTGCCTTGTGGGCCAGCGCGGCCCGCGGGGCTACACCTCGGACATCGTCGCGCCCGTCAGCACCGGAAAATGCCTCATCGGGCTCACCCAGCCCATCACCTGGTAGCGAAGCTCCGCGCGCTGCCAGCCAACCAACTCCTAGACTGGAACCCATGGCCGAGTACATTTACCAGATGATCCGCGCCCGCAAGGCGGTCGGAGACAAGCTCATTCTCGACGACGTGACGATGTCGTTCCTCCCAGGCGCCAAGATCGGCATGGTCGGCCCCAATGGGGCTGGTAAGTCGACGATCCTCAAGATCATGGCTGGCCTCGACACCCCATCGAACGGTGACGCGACCCTCACGCCTGGCTTCACGGTCGGCATCCTCATGCAGGAGCCGGAGCTCGACGAGACGAAGACGGTTCGCGAGAACGTCGAGCTCGGTGTCGCCGAGACGAAGGCGAAGCTCGACCGCTTCAACGAGATCTCCGCCCTTATGGCCGAACCAGACGCCGACTTCGACGCGCTCATGGAAGAGATGGGGACACTCCAGGAGTACATCGACCACGTCGACGCCTGGGACCTCGACTCGCAGCTCGAGCAGGCGATGGACGCCCTCCGCCTCCCGCCGGGAGACGCCGACGTCAGCGTCCTCTCCGGAGGCGAGAAGCGCCGCGTCGCGCTCTGCAAGCTCCTCCTCGAGAAGCCCGACCTCCTGCTCCTCGACGAGCCCACGAACCACCTCGACGCCGAGAGCGTGCTCTGGCTCGAGCAGCACCTCCAGAAGTACCCTGGCGCAGTCATCGCCATCACGCACGACCGGTACTTCCTCGACCACGTCGCCCAGTGGATCGCAGAGATCGACCGCGGCCGCCTCCACGGCTACGAGGGCAACTACTCGAGCTACCTCGAGAAGAAGCAGGAGCGCCTCCAGGTCCAGGGCAAGAAGGACCAGAAGCTCGCGAAGCGCCTCGAAGAGGAACTCGCGTGGGTGCGCACCAACGCGAAGGGTCGTCAGGCCAAGTCGAAGGCCCGCCTCGCCCGATACGAGGAGATGGCATCCGAGGCCGAGCGCACCAGGAAGCTCGACTTCGAAGAGATCCAGATCCCCGCAGGCCCACGCCTCGGCAGCATCGTCCTCGAGGCGAACAAGCTCAAGAAGGGCTTCGGCGAGCGCGTGCTCATCGACGACCTCAGCTTCTCGCTGCCGCGGAACGGCATCGTCGGCATCATCGGCCCGAACGGTGTCGGAAAGACGACGCTCTTCAAGTCGATCGTCGGCTTCGAGGAGCTCGACGGTGGCGACCTGAAGATCGGCGAGACGGTCAAGCTCTCCTACGTCGACCAGTCGCGCGGCGGCATCGACCCCGAGAAGAACGTGTGGGAGGTCGTCTCCGACGGCTTCGACTACATGCAGGTCGGCAACGTCGAGATCCCGTCCCGCGCCTACGTCTCCACTTTCGGGTTCAAGGGCCCAGACCAGCAGAAGAAGGCGGGGGTGCTCTCCGGTGGTGAGCGCAACCGCCTCAACCTGGCGCTCACCCTCAAGCAGGGCGGCAACCTGCTGCTCCTCGACGAGCCCACGAACGACCTCGACGTCGAAACCTTGTCGAGCCTCGAGAACGCGCTGCTCGAGTACCCCGGCTGCGCCGTGGTCATCACGCACGACCGGTGGTTCCTCGACCGCATCGCCACGCACATCCTCGCCTACGAGGGCACCGAGGAAGACCCGAGCCGCTGGCACTGGTTCGAGGGCAACTTCGAAGGCTACGAGGAGAACAAGATCGAGCGCCTCGGCCCGGACGCCGCCAAGCCATCGCGCATGACCTACCGCAAGCTCACGAGGGACTAGTCCCAACAGGAACCCCGGGGCCGCACCATGCGGCCCCGGGGTTTCCTCGTCCGTGCGCCGTCGAGCGCAACCACCCACCCGCACACGACAAGGACCACCCCGCCGATGCGCTTCCACGTCCCCACGCTCCTCCGCTGGAGCGACCTCGACGCCTACAACCACGTCAACAACTCGCGCGTGCTGACACTGCTCGAGGAAGCCCGAGTGCGTGCGTTCTGGAACATCGGCGCCTCCAACGACGACGAGCGGCCCCTCGCCATCATCGACGCAGCCGCCGAGGGAGGCGACACGCTCACGCTCATCGCGCGCAACGAGATCGAGTACCTCGCGCCCATCCCGTACTCCACGAAGCCACTGGACGTGCAGCTGTGGATCTCCAAGATGGGAGCGGCCAGCGCCGAGGTCGACTACGAGATCTGGAGCCCGGAGGAAAGCCAGCCAGAGGGCGCAGAACGGGTGCGGTACGTCATCGCATCCTCGACCCTCGTGTTCATCGACGCCGCCACGCAGCGACCGCGTCGCATCAACGAGCGCGAGCGCGAGGCCTGGACCCCCTACCTCGACGAGCCGCTCACGTTCCGCGGCGGCCGCAGCAGCGACTGAACCCCCGGGCGCTCGCATGGAGGCTCATCCGCGCCGCGCCGCGCCGCGCCGCGCCGCGCCGCGCCGCGCCGCGCACGCTAGCTGCGCTTTCGGCGCACCATGCCCTCCTGGGCGACCGTCGCCACAAGCGCGCCGTCCCGAGAGAACAGCTGCCCTCGCGAGAGCCCGCGGCCCCCGCGCGCGACGGGGGAGTCCTGGACGTACAGCAGCCACTCGTCAGCTCGCGCGTCCCGATGCCACCAGACGCCATGATCGAGGCTCGCCGCGCGAAGCCCCGGCGTCGACCAGGTCAGGCCGTGGCCGCGCATGATGGGCTCGAGGATCGAGTAGTCGCTCGCGTAGGCGATGGCGGCCCGATGCAGCATCGGATCGTCCGGCATGCGCTCCACCGCCTTGATCCACACCGCCTGCGCCGGCGTCGGGTCGCTGGCGGGCTCGAGATAGACGGGCCCGTCGACGTGCCGCATCGTGAACGGCCGCTTCAGCAGCCAGTACGCGGCCAGTGACTCCGGGGCGTCGTCGCCGAGTGTCGCCTTCACCGTCTCCAGCAGGTCCGCCTCGCTCGGGAGGTCCTCCGGAGCCGGGATGCCGTCCGGCATGGTCACCTCGTGCTCGAAGCCCTCGTCGACATCCTGGAACGACGCGATCATCGACCAGATCGGCTGACCGCTCTGGAAGGCGCTCACAGCCCGGGTCGTGAACGAGTTGCCGTCGTGGATGCGGTCGACAGCAAAGGTGATGGGCAGCTTCACGTCGCCCGGGCGAAGGAAGTAGCCGTGCATGGAATGCACCGGACGGTCAGCCGCCACCGTCCGCGCGGCGGCGACCAGCGACTGCGCGGCCACCTGCCCGCCGAACACACGCCCGTGGGGCATCCATTGGCTCGGACCCGTGAAGATGTCGTCCCGAGTACGGGCACCGGTGTCGGTGAGGTCCAACGTGTGCAGGAACGCCTCGATGGGAGACAGCGCCTCGAGCGCATCGAACGACAACGGCGCAGACTGGTGCTGAGCGGGCGAAAGCGAGGACGACTCGTGGAGCTGATCTGCCATCCCAGCAGTCTAGAGACCCGCCGCCGCAGGAGCGCTCGGGAAGAACTGGGTAGGTTAGATGGCAATGTCTCCCGTCCTCCGCATCCCCGATCTCCGTGCCGCCCGCGACCTCGAATCGTTCCTGGGCCGAGCCGGACGCATCGAAGACGGCGCGGTGAGGATCGTCGCCACTGGTTCGGTTGCGGCGTTCTGGGTTCCGGTGCTGCGGCCGCAGGGCATCCTGGACACCTCACCGCTGGTGCTCGGCGTGCGCGCACTCCGCGCCGAGCTTCTCGGTGAAGCGGGCGACGACGCGCACGCGGGAGCGTTCGACGTGACCGTGCCGTTGCGAGCGCTCCTCGACCGCCTCGCCAGGCTGCGCGCACCGGGGGACGACGCGTCCGCAGACGAGACGGTCGGCTTCGACCTCTCGGTCCCGCCAGAGCGACTCCGCGAGTCGTGGGCAGGTATCGCAGCCCCCACCGGTGGCTGGAGCCTGACGGGTGTCCTGCCAGCGGCGACACTCATCGCAGCCGCAGACCAGGGCATCGCGGAGGTCGCCGAAGCAGTGCCCGGCAACCTCGGGACGGCGCTCGTCGAACGTGTCCGCACGGACGTGTGGACCCGCGTCATCGACGAGCCGAGCGGCCTCACGAGCGGCGCGGCCTTCGCCGCCCTCAGCCTCGGGTTCCTGCGCTCCGGTGATGACGCGCGCATCCTCACCGCCGGAGCGTGGCTGCGCCTCGAGACAACGCAGGGCAACGTGCTGCTGCGATCGAACCAGGCACGCTGAGCGCTGCCACCGCCCCGGAGCGACTCTCTCGCTCCGCATCCGCGCACCCACGTGCGCCTCACCCCCGGAGGACCCCATGGACCGCAGCATCGACAGCCTCAAGACCGCGATCTTCGCGAGGAACGCGGGCGAACCGGAGTTCCATCAGGCGGTCACCGAAGTGCTCGACACGCTCGGCCCGGTGCTCGACCGCCACCCGGAGTACTTCGAGCTCGCCGTCATCCATCGACTGAGCGAGCCGGAGCGGCAGATCATCTTCCGAGTGCCGTGGGTCGACGACAACGGTCACGTGCAGATCAACCGCGGCTACCGCGTCGAGTTCAACTCTGCGCTCGGCCCGTACAAGGGCGGCCTCCGGTTCCACCCTTCGGTGAACCTCGGCATCATCAAGTTCCTCGGCTTCGAGCAGATTTTCAAGAACGCGCTCACGGGCATGCCGATCGGCGGTGGCAAGGGAGGCGCGGACTTCGACCCGCGGGGCCGGAGCGACCGCGAGATCATGGCGTTCTGCCAGTCCTTCATGTCCGAGCTGTACCGGCACATCGGTGAGCACACCGACGTGCCAGCCGGAGACATCGGCGTCGGCGGCCGTGAGATCGGCTACCTCTTCGGCCAGTACAAGCGGCTCACCAACCGCTTCGAGGCAGGTGTGCTGACGGGGAAGGGCATGACCTGGGGTGGATCGCTGGTGCGCCCGGAGGCCACGGGCTATGGGACGGTGCTGTTCGCGCAGGAGATGCTCAAAGCGACCGGCGATGACCTCGACGGCAAGCGGGTTGCTGTCTCCGGCTCCGGGAACGTCGCCATCTTCGCGATGGAGAAGGCGATCGCGCTTGGCGCGACGGTCGTCTCCGCGAGCGACTCCTCCGGAGCGGTGTACGACCCGAATGGCATCGACGTCGAGGCCCTCAAGCAGCTGAAGCTCGTCGAGCGGAAGCGCGTGGGCGAGTACGTCGACCGTGTCGGCGGAAAGGCGCAGGCTCTCGCGAGCCCGGGCGCGATGTGGCACGTGCCAGTCGACATCGCCCTGCCGTGCGCGACGCAGAACGAGCTGGACGGGGACGCTGCGGCGGCCCTGATCGCGAACGGTGTCCGCGTCGTCGCCGAGGGCGCCAACATGCCGTGCACGAAGGAGGCCGCCGACCGGTTCCGCTCCGAGCCAGGGGTGCTGTTCGGCCCGGGCAAGGCGGCCAACGCTGGCGGCGTCGCGACGAGCGCGCTCGAGATGCAGCAGAACGCGCAGCGCGACTCCTGGTCGTTCGAGCACACGGAGGCGCGTCTCGCGGAGATCATGCGCGACATCCACACCCGCTGCAGCGAGACCGCAGAGGAGTACGGCAAGCCGGGCGACTACGTCCTCGGAGCGAACATCGCCGGCTTCTCGCGTGTCGTGGATGCGATGCTCGCGCAAGGCGTCGTCTGACCGACGCCCAGGGCGGACGTCGCAGCCGAGCTCAGGAGTCGGTCTCGGCTCCTGGGCTCGGCTCGAACGTGTTGACCATGGCGGTCGCGGCCCGGTCGAAGTAGTCGGTCATCTGCGCGCGGTGGATGGGGGAGAGCTCGAGCTGGTCCATGGCGGCGTGCATGTGCCGCAGCCAGTGCTCCCGAGCCTCCGGGTTGATGTGGAAGCCGTTGTGGCGCATCCGGAGCCGCGGGTGCCCGCGCTGAGCGCTGTACTCGCTCGGCCCGCCGAAGTACTGGGCGAGGAAGTGGCCGAGGCGCCACGTGGCACCCTCGAGGTCGTCCTGCGGGTACATGCGCCACATCAGCGGGTCCTCGCGGACGCCCTCGTAGAAGGCTGCGGCGAGCCTGTCGAACGCGGGCATGCCGCCGATCTCGTCGTAGAGGGTCGGCACGGCCGACGCGCCGCCATCGGATCCGCGGAGGTGGATGGGGATGTTCGACATCAGGCGGTGCCTCCCGGGGTCGGCTGTCCGTCGGCCCCGTCGAGGACGATGGCCTTCAGCGAGGGCAGGTTGATGTCGGCCGACTTGAGCGCGTCCTGCGTGCGGGCGCGGAGCTCGCGCTCCACTTCCCACCTGGTGCCGGGGCGGACGCGGATGGTGAGGCGAAGGACGACGGCGTCGGAGGAGATGGACTCCATGCCCCACATCTCGGGGGTGCCGATGAAGTAGTCCATCCAGTCCGGGTCTTCCGTGAGCTCCTTCGCGGCGTGCAGCATGACACGTTCGACGTGCGCGCGCGACGTCTCGTAGGGCACAGCGAGGTCGAAGACGATGCGGTTCCAGCCCTGCGAGAAGCTGCCGACGCGTTGGATCTCGCCATTGCGCACGAACCAGAGCGTGCCCTCGACGTCGCGGATCTGGGTGATGCGCACGCCCACCTTCTCGACGACGCCAGTGGCTTCCCCCATGTCGATGACGTCGCCGACCCCGAGCTGGTCCTCCATGACCATGAACAGGCCGTTGAGGACGTCGCCAACGATGCGCTGCGCACCGAAACCGAGACCTGCGCCGACCGCCGCGCTCAGGATCGACAGCGAGGCGAGGATGCCCGGGTCGATCTTCGCGATGATCATGACGATGAGGATGACGACCACGACGACGTTGACGATGTTCGTCAGCACGGAGCCGATGGTGCGAGTGCGCTGCACGGTGCGGACGGCAGCCAGCGGGGATCGGACCGAGAGCGCCTGCGTGTCAGTTACGCCGCGCTTCTTCTTGACGCCGCTCACGATCTGCTTCACGGAGCGGTCGATGAGCTTCAGCAGGATCCATCGGAAGACGAAGGCCCCGAGGATGTAGAAGACGATCGTGATGGGAACGTCGAAGGGGGCGAGCGCGGTCGTGAGGGAAGTCCAGAATTCTGCCATAGCGCATCGAGTGTAGACGGATGAGCCTCTCCGTCTCGTGTGAGCGGCGTGCGAGGAATAGGCGAGTCGCGCATCCTGTTGCCTTCCGTATGAGCCTCAACGTGAACGACATCGAAGTCACCACCATCGACGGCGAGGCCAGGAAGCTCGCGGCGTATGAACCCGTGAAGCTCGTGGTGAACGTCGCCTCGAAGTGCGGCCTCTCCGGGCAGTACGAGAAGCTGGAGGAGCTGCAGCGTCAGTACGGCCCGCAGGGGTTCACGGTGCTCGGCTTCCCGAGCAATCAGTTCCTGCAGGAGTACTCGGACACCTCGAAGATCAAGGAGTACTGCTCGCTCACGTGGGGCGTCAGCTTCCCCATGTTCGAGAAGGTCAAGGTCAACGGCCGGTCCCAGCACCCGCTCTATGCGGAGTTGACGAAGACACCGGATGCGAACGGCAAGGCCGGCCGCGTCAGCTGGAACTTCGAGAAGTTCCTTATCGCCCGCGATGGCACGGTGACGCGGTTCCGTCCGACGACGGAGCCCGATGCGCCTGAGGTCGTGGCTGCGATCGAGGCTGCGCTCGCCGAGTAGGCAGCCGACACCGAACGCAGAAGAGGTCGCTCCCCAGCTGGGAAGCGACCTCTTCTGCGTGCACGGGACTACTCGGGCTGCGCGTCGCGCTCCTGGGCGGCGAGGGCCCGGACGACGCCGGCTCGCCCTTCGATGATCATGCGGCGGAACGCGGGGGCCGCGGCCTCGTTGTTGGCCAGCCACTCGTCGGCGGCGTCACGGATGCGCGCCGTCGCGAGACCCGCGGGGAAGAAGCCCTCGATGAGCGTCTCGGCGATCTGGAAGCTGCGGTCGGCCCAGATCGTCGAGATGTGACCGAAGTACCGGTCGACGAAGGGCTCGAGGAGCGCCTCGTCGTTGACCCGGTCGAAGCCCGCGACGGTGGCCCGCACGATGGCGTTGGTCGCGTCCGAGCGGTCCATGACGGATGCCCAGGCTGCTTCCTTGCCCTCGGGGGTCGGGAGTGCCGCGCGTGCGTGTGCAGCGCTGCGCTCCCCGTCGGCTGTGCGGTCGGTCTCGAGACGAGCCGCGATCTCGGCCTCGCCGGCGCGACCGCCGGCGACGAGCGCGTAGAGGAGCTCCCAGCCGAGATCGGTGTCGATCTCGAGTCCCTCGAGCGCGAACGTGCCGTCGAAGAGTGCGGCGACGGCGTCGAGCTGCGGGCCGGTCGCGGCGAGCGAGGCGAACGCCTTCACGAAGCTGAACTGCGCATCCGAGCCCGCCTCCGCCTGCTTCGCGAGCTCGAAGAGCTCGTCGGTGACGACCTCCACGATCTCGGCGCGGTCTTCCGGAGCCGTGTAGAACTTCGCGGCCGAGATGAGCTGGCCGAGCACCGTGCGACGCGTCGTCGACTCGGTCTCGGTGCCGATGACGCCGAGGACGGCGCGGATGAAGTCGCGTGCCCGCAGCTCCGCATCCCTCGTCGCGTCCCACAGCGAGCTGACGACCAGCGAACGTGAGAGCGGCGCGCGCAGCTTGGGCAGGTGCTGCTGCACGGTCGTGACCGAGTGCGCGTCGAGGCGGATCTTGGCGTACGCGAGGTCGTCGTCGTTCACGATGATCAGGTCGGGGAGGGCTCCGCCGACGAAGCTCGGGACCTCGGTGCGCTCGCCGTCCACGTCCAGCTCGAAGCGGTGGATGCGGACGAGCTCGTCGCCCTGCACGTTGTAGAGCCCGATGGCGAGGCGGTGCGGGCGGATCGTGGGGTGCTCGGCGGTCGCGGTCTGCTCGATCGCGAACGACGTGAAGTTGCCGTGCGCATTCAGCTCGTAGACGGGGCGCAGCGTGTTGACGCCCGCCGTCTCGAGCCACTTGGCGCTCCATTCGGTGAGGTCGCGGCCGCTCGTGACCTCGAGCTCGGCGAGGAGGTCGCGCAGCTCGGTGTTGCCCCACGCGTGCTTCGAGAAGTACGCGTTGATGCCGGCGAAGAAGGCATCCCGGCCGACCCAGGCGAAGAGCTGCTTGAGGACCGAGCCGCCCTTGGCGTACGTGATGCCGTCGAAGTTGACCTGCACGTCGTCGAGGTCGCGGATCTCGGCGACGATCGGGTGCGTGGAGGGCAGCTGGTCCTGGCGGTACGCCCACGACTTCTCACTGGCGTTGAAGGTGACCCAGTTCTCGGTCCACTCCGTCGCCTCAGCGGTCGCGAGGGTCGAGATGAACTCCGCGAACGACTCGTTGAGCCACAGGTCGTTCCACCACTTCATGGTGACGAGGTCGCCGAACCACATGTGGGCGAGCTCGTGGAGGATCGTGACGACGCGGCGCTCGCGCACCGCATCCGCCACCTTCGAGCGGAACACGTAGGTCTCGGTGAACGTGACGCAGCCCGCGTTCTCCATGGCGCCAGCGTTGAACTCGGGCACGAAGAGCTGGTCGTACTTCGTGAACGGGTACGGGACCCCGAAGGCCTTCTCGTAGTACTCGAAGCCCTGCTTCGTGGTGCGGAAGATGTTGTCGGCGTCGAGGTTCGGCGCAAGCGACGTGCGGCAGTAGACGGCGAGGGGGATCGTGCGGCCGTCGATGGACGTGAGCTCGTCGCGCACCACCGTGTAGGGGCCCGCGACGAGCGCGGTGATGTAGCTGGAGATGCGGGGCGTGGTGCCGAAGTGCCAGACGGCGCGGCCATCATCGATGGGCTGGGGCGCCTGCGATGGCTCGTTGGAGATGACCTGCCACGCGGCGGGCGCGGTCACGTGGAAGGTGAAGTTCGCCTTGAGGTCGGGCTGCTCGAACACCGCGAACATGCGGCGGGAGTCTGGTACCTCGAACTGCGAGTACAGGTACACCTCGCCGTCGGCAGGGTCGACGAAGCGGTGCAGCCCCTCGCCCGTGTGCATGTAGATCGCGTCGGCGTCGATGGTCAGCGTGTTGCGCTCGGCCAGATTCGGCAGCTGGATGCGCACCCCGTCGTTCACGGCCGCCACGTCGAGCGCCTCGCCGTTGAGCACGACGCTGTGCACCTGGCGGGTGATGGCATCGATGAACGTGGACGCGCCGGGAACCGCGGAGAACGTCACCGTCGTGATCGAACGGAACGTCTCAGGACCCGTCGTGAGGTCGAGTGCGACGTCGTAGTGCTCGACACCGAGCACAACTCCTCGACGCTCGACCGACTCAGCGCGAGTCAGGTTCTCTCCGGGCATTCCAGCTCCTTCGGGGTCAGGGGGCCCGGGTATTCCGGGCTTGCGGCGGCCAGCCTAGTCCTGCCGAGTAGGCTTATGCGTATGCCCGCACCGATCAAAGTAGATTTCTGGTTCGACCCGATCTGCCCATTCGCCTGGATGACCTCGCGATGGATCGACGAGGTCGCCCGCCACCGTGACCTGACCATCACCTGGCACATCATGAGCCTCGAGCTCCTCAACGAGGAGAAGGACATCCCGCAGTCGTACCGCGACATGCTGCAGGGCACGTCGCGCCTCGGCCGGGTCGTCGCCGGCGTCGAGCAGGACCTCGGCAACGAGAAGGTCAAGGCGCTCTACGACGCCCTCGGCACGCGCATCCACCCAGGCGGTCGCAAGGACCGCGACGCGGTGCTGGCCGAGGCCATCGCCGAGCTCGAGATCCCCGAGTCGATCGTCGAGCGCGCAGACGCCGGTGAGTTCGACGAGCGCTACCGCGCGAGCCACCTCTCCGGCATGGAGCGCGTCGGCGACGAGGTCGGCACGCCGATCATCGCCATCGACGGCGTCGCCTTCTTCGGCCCGGTCATCTCGCCCGCGCCGAAGGGCGAGGAGGCGCTGCGCCTCTTCGACGGCGTCGTCATGGCCGCGTCGGTCGACGGCTTCTTCGAGCTGAAGCGCAGCCGCACCCGCGGACCGGTGTTCGACTGATGCGGATCCACGTCGCCACGGACCACGCGGGACTCGAGTTCTCGCAGCAGCTGCAGGAGCACCTGCGCGAGCAGGGGCACGAGGTCGTCGACCACGGACCTGCCGAGTACGACGCGCTCGACGACTACCCGTCGTTCTGCATCAACGCGGCACAGGCCGTCGCCAACGACTGGGCGAACGGCTCGAAGTCGCTCGGCGTGGTCTTCGGGGGCTCGGGCAACGGTGAGCAGATCGCCGCCAACAAGGTGACCGGCGTGCGCGCCGCGCTGGCATGGAGCGACGCCACGGCGCAGCTCGCCCGAGAGCACAACAACGCCAACGTCATCTCGATCGGCGCGCGGCAGCACGAGATCGCCGACGTGCTCAGGTTCATCGACATCTTCATCGCGGAGCCCTTCCCAGGGGAAGAGCGTCACCTGCGTCGCATCTCGCAGCTCGCCGAGTACGAGCAGACCGGCAAGATCGCCGGCAAGTCCGTGCTCGGTTCCGTTGGCACGGTCGTGCCGCCGATGGTGGAGTCGGAGACGCCGGCGGGGAATGCCTGAGGGCCACTCCGTCCATCGCATCGCCCGGCAGTTCACCGCGAACTACGCCGGTCGCGTGGTGGCGGCGTCGTCCCCGCAGGGCCGCTTCGCCGAGGGTGCTGCGGAGATCGATGGCCGCGAGATGGTCGAGACGTTCGCCGTCGGCAAGCACATGTTCTCGCGCTTCGACGGCGGGATCTGGCTCCGAGTGCACCTCGGCATCTACGGCGCCTGGGACTTCTCCGGCCAGGTGTCGACGACACTGGGCCAGACGGGCGAGTACTCGCGCAAGCGCCCAGGCGTGACGATCGAGGACTCGCGTGGCGAGACATCGCTGTCGAGCATCGGAGCCCCTCGGCGGACACGCCTCAAGATGGCGGAAGCCGAGCGTGAGCAGGAGCTCTCCCAGTGGCCGCCAGAGCCGGTTGGCGCGGTGCGGCTTCGTCTCCTCACGTCCGAGACCTGCGCGGACTTGCGCGGTCCGACCGCCTGCGAGCTCATGACGGGCGATGAGGTGGCGGCCCGCATCGAGAAGCTCGGCCCCGATCCGCTCGTCGACCGTGGGGCGAAAGCGGAGGCACGGTTTCTCGAACGAGCGAGGGGCAAGCGGACGCCGATCGGCATCGTGCTCATGGATCAGCAGATCGTGAG
Source organism: Pseudoclavibacter sp. JSM 162008 (assembly GCF_041366455.1). Taxonomy (NCBI): domain Bacteria; kingdom Bacillati; phylum Actinomycetota; class Actinomycetes; order Micrococcales; family Microbacteriaceae; genus Pseudoclavibacter; species Pseudoclavibacter sp. JSM 162008. Next base: position 184,184 of record NZ_JBEWYX010000002.1, on the reverse strand, counting down.
CGGCATCGGCAACGTCTACCGGGCCGAGATGCTCTACCGGGCGGGCATCAACCCGCACACGCCGACGTCGCAGCTGACCGACGAGCAGCTCAGGGAGCTGTGGCGCGACTGGACGAAGCTCCTCAAGATAGGCGTGGAAGTCGGTCAGATGATGACCATCGACGGGCTCCGAGGCAGGGCGAAAGCCGCGGCTCTCGAGAACCGTGAGGATCGGCACTGGGTGTACGGACGCGCGGGGGAGCCGTGCCGGGTGTGCGGAACACCCATCGCGCTCGGCGAGATGCAGGCCCGCAAGCTCTACTGGTGCCCCGGCTGCCAGCTCTGAGGCCCCGCTGAGCCCTCAGGCGACGGCGGCTGCCGTCACCTGAGGGCGCTGATCGACGCCGCCGCGCGCTTGGCGTCGCGCAGTCGTGCCTCGTACGTCGTGGCGATGACGACGAGCACCGTTCCTGCCAGCGCGAGCCACACCCACCAGGGGATGACGTCGGCGACGGCGGCGAGCTGCTGTCGGAACGCGGTGACTGCGTGCAGCACGGTGATGATGGCGCCGAAGACGAGTGGCGCCTGCAGGCGCCTGGTGGCGCCCCAGACGGTGATGCCGACCGCGAGGAGCCCGAGCGCGATGAGGCGCCACGGCGCGGGGTCTGCGAACTGGGCCAAGTAACTCGGCGCAAGCAGCAGCACCAGGCCGGGCGTGAGGGCTGGCCAGCTGCGCAGGGTGGGGCGCTTCACGAGGAAGAACAGACCGCCCGCCAGCAACGTGGCACCGAGCGGGGCGGTTGCGAGCTCCAGCCAGGGGATCGGGAACTGCGTGCCGAGCGCGCCTGCGGTCGCGACGAGGGTGGCGGCTGAGAATGCGAGGACAGGCACGCGCAGCGACGGCTGGGCGCCAGGAACGGCGTGCGCGGGCGCAAGCGAGGGCAGGAGCTCCGGGCGGAGCAGCGCGACCAGCGTGAGGCCGCACAGCGCGACGACCCACGTCAGCGCGAGCTGCTGGTTGTTCTCGACGACACCGCGCAGGATGCTCGGGAACGCGGAGAGCACGAGCGACGCGATGGCGACGGGCACGAGCACCGTCGCGGCGAGCGCGGCGAGGCGCGGATTCTCGAGCTGCTGCTGCCGCCGCCAGAGTGCGCTCGCGAAGATCAACACCAGCCCAGCGGGAACGACTCCCCAGATCGGCAGCGTGATCGGGGTCAGCGGGCCCTCGGCGGCGAGCACGAGGGCGGGGCCGAGCACGGCGGCCGAGATGGCCGAGCCCACGCCGAGGGCGTTCGCCGAGGCGCGCATCCAACCGGCGACCGGAACGATCGCGCACACGACGACGAGTGTCAGCGTCAGCACCGAGAGGGCCAGCTCGGGGACAGTCAGGGAGAGGATGCGTGAGGTGTCGCCGTCGCGCGGCTGCGAAACGGCGGCGAGCGCGCCCGCGCTGAGCCAGACTCCGGGAGCCGCGGCGAGCCAGAGGAGGCTCTCGACGCTCGAAGCTCGTGCCTCGTCGGCGCGCCTGCCGACCTTCGCTGTTGCGATGCCTGCGGCGAGGAGCACGAGGAAGGCGCCACCGAAGGCCACGAAGATGGATGCGCCGTCCCAGTTCGCCAGCACCTCCCAGACCCACGCGAGCGCGAGCACCGGCACGCCGAGGTAGCGGAGCAGCGCATACGGCGACCTGGCACCGAGCTGCGTGCTCGCGACGACCGCCGTCACCGCGACGAGCGCTGCCGCGAGTGGCAGCGGTGTCCAGCCGTCGAAGCCATCGGTGCGGCTCGCGGCGGCCGCGCTGGGGGCGAGCACGGTGCCGAGCAGCGCGGTCACGAGGCCGAACGCGCGCAGCGCGATGCCGTCCCCTCGACGCGTTCCCTGTGGCGAAAGGAGCACGCCAAGCAGCGCGGTGAGCGCCCCGAGGACGCCAGCGGTGGCAGCGAGCTGCACCGGTGTGGCGCTCTCGAAGCCGACCAGCTGGACGTGGTGGATGAGCATCCAGGACCCGAGCACGCCCGTCGCGTAGCTGGCGAGTCTCGTGAGGAGGCGCGTCTCCGAGAACGTCCGGACGACGACGACCGCTGCTGTTGCGATGACGCCGACGAGCAGCGACGTGATTCCGGCTTGCTGCTGGACCCAGAGACTGGCCGCCTCGGTTGGCTCCCAGATCGCGATGGCGAACCCCTGCGAGGCAAGCGCGAGGAAGCTGACGAGCGCGATGCTCGCGCGGCCGACGCCGGTGAGGATCCGGGTCGGGAGGCCTGCGGCGAGGAGCCCCGCGAGCAGCCCGAGCCCGAGCAGGAGGAGCCGGCCGTCGAACCGCGTGGTGAGCAGGAGCGCGAGGGTGAGGGCCCCGCTGAGCGATGCGACCATGGCGAGGAGCAGCTTGCGCCTGGACCGTGTCGTGTCGGCAGACCAGACGGGGCGAAGCAGCAGCCAGGTCACGCCGCTGACGAGCAGGACGCAGGCCGTGAGCCAGATCAGCGCCTCGGCACCGGGGAGCAGGCCCGTGAGCAGGCCGTCCCGGTTCGCCTCACCTCGAAGCTTGGCCCCGAGGTGCGACAGAGCCGACAGCACGGCGACGCCGACGGAGACGGCGCTCAGCGAGATGAGCAGCGGGCGCGCGTGGGCCGGGATGCCGAGCGTGCTGGCGGACGCGGCGACCGCCAGGGCGACGGCGGCTCCGGCGAGGAAGTAGGCGAGTGCGTTCGCGGTCGTGTCACCCGAGGCCACGGCAGGGGCGACGGTCGAAACCGCGAGACCGCCGGCCAGGATGTACGCGGCGGCACGCGCGGGTTCGCGTGCACTGCGGGCGCGGCCGAACCACCAGAGCAGCAGGGCGGCGGCGGCGAGCGGGATTCCGGCTGGCAGGTGGAAGCGGTCGGCGGTATCGAAGCTTGGGGTGCCGATGGCGAACACGTACCACGCAGCGGTGAGGAGTCCGACGCCGATCCAGGCCAGGAACGCGCGTCCCCTGGCTTGGAACAGCCCCGACGGGGCGATCGCCAGCAGGACGGGAACGGTCGCCGCGATCGCGATCGTCCCGGCAACGTACTGAGCGCCTGCTGGCTGTCCGAGCGCGCCCGTGAAGGCTGGCGTACTCGCGAGCGCTACGACGGCGACCGCAGCGACGGCCAGCTCGGCGGGAAGGACACGGGACGCGAGTGCGCCGCGGAGCCTCGCGACGAGGGTGCCTCCGGCGACCAGGAGGCTGGCGACGACGCCGAGCGACGCGGCGACGGCCGGAAGGGGCGAGGCCACCACGAATGCGGAGGCGAGCGCTCCCAAAGTCGCCCAGAGGGCTGGCACCATGGCTGGGAGGAGCGGCGCCACCGCTGGCACGTCGTCGTCCTGCCTTCGGCGCAGCGCCACGACGCTGATCGTGGCGACGAGCAGGGCGCCGAGTGCGGCTCCCACGTACCAGAGCGAGCCGAGAGGCGAGGCGGAAGCGGTCAGCAGGGCGTCGCCGTCAGCGCGATTCGCCGCCGCCCGGACGATCGCGAGCAGGACAAACGATGCCGCGAGGGTCGGGATCGCCGCCGAGTAGGCGAGCAACGTGCGCTCGGCCGCGACGAGCCACGGCCTGGGGAGGAGGATCGCGGCGGTGAGCAGAAGCGCGATGCCGAGATACGCGCACGTGACGGCGAGGTTCGTGCCGAGCACGTCGGACGAGCTCCAGGCATCGTGTGCGAAGGCCACGAGCAGCGGAACGGCGAGCAGTTGCAGCGCCGTGAGCGCGGTGAGCACCGGCCGGAGTGCGGAGAGGTTCGTCGGCACGGAGAAGCGCAGGCAGAACGTGAGCGCGGCGGCAGCGACGAGGGCGGAGGTCTCGAACGGGGCTGCCGCGAGGGCCGGCAGAATCGAGGCGAGGATGCCAGCTCCGGCGTCGTACCGCAGGGTGACCAGCAACCCGACCCGGTGCGGGTCGTCCTGCGGAGCGGCTGACAGGTTCCGCGCAAGCAGCGCGGCACCGACGACTGCCCCGGCGGCGATCGCCAGGTTCGCGATGGTGACGCCGAAGGGTCCAGGGGTGCTGGCGGCGGCGCACAGTGCGAGGAAGGACCCGGCTGCAGTGAGCGCGGGCGTGAGGCGCTGGAGTCGCCCGGGGACGAGCAGCAGCAGGCCCGCCGCGAGAGCGAGCCCGACCGCGCCGCTCGCTATGGCCCACCAGGTTCCGCCTTGCGCGCCCGCGAATGCCTCTGCCAGGCCTGCCTGGTCGGCGCTGACGAATGCCAGGAGGGCGCGGAGGGGGAGCACGTCGAGTGCGAGTGAGAGGACCGGGACGACGGCTGCGCCGACGGTGGTCCAGCTCCAGGCGGTGACCGCGATCTGCACGGACGAAGCCGTCGACTCGGCGGAGTTGGCGAGCCGAGCTCTGAGGACCTGCCCGGCGGCGAGCGCCACCGGGATGAGTGCCAGCGAGAGCGCCAGCCTCACGGGGCCGGTGAAGCTCAGCGGCACCGCGCCGAGGGCGAGCGCGGAGAGGACGCCGAACGCGACGAGGAGGGTGCGGCCGCCGAGCGCGCCGCGCTCGCGGCTGACGAGCCAGGCGAGGAGGGCGGCGGATGCGGCCGCGATGACGAACAGGACTGCGTAGCCGAGCCATGGGTCGTTGCCCGTTGCCGCGGCGGCACCGGAGAGCACGCCCGCGGCCAGTGCGACGACGCCCGTGACGGACAGGATCCAGCGTTCGAGCGAGCGTGGTGGGGCTGCGCTGAACGCGTCGGCGGTGGGCGGGTGCGGCCCTGCGGTGGTCGGGGGCGGCTGCTTGACCCGCAGGAGCACGTGGAGGGCGGAGGCGGCGCCCGCGAGGACGAGCGCGAGCACGAGTCGCTGGACGGGGGAGAGCGCCGCGGAGGTGGCGCCGGCCACGGTGAGCGCGATCGCCGGCAGCACGGTGAGGCTCGCCGCGATCCCGGGGGCTCGCAGGTGTGCGAGGCGATGCCACGCCTCGAACGCGGCTGTCGCGACGAGGAGCCCGACGCCCCAGTACAGCGTCCCGGGCACACGGTCGGCGCCGAAGAGCCCCGTCGCCTGCACAGCCCAGACGTCGAGGACCACGAGGACGATGCCGAGCGCGGCGATGCCCTCGGCGGTCGCCGAGAGCTTGCGCCGCTTGAGGATGCTCGTCGTGGCGACGACCGCCAAGGTCACTCCTGCCGTGATGGCGGCCTTGACCTCGACGCCGAAGACGACCCAGGCGAAGGTGAGGAAGACGACTGCGGCGATGCTGAGGAGTCCGATGCCGAGCACCAGCAGCAGGAGCTGCACGCTGGAACGTCGGGGCCGCTGCGGTTGGTCTGGATGCGTTGGGGGCATGCGCTGCGCGGGCGGTGCCTGGCCGGCTGCAGGAACGTGGGCTTCGGCCCAGCGATCGGCCGGAGCCTGCTGCGGTACGGCGGTCGCCTCCGCCCCGAGGTGCCCTGCGGCGCCTCCGAGGAGCCGCGCGTGGTCGGCCGCGAGTACCGCTTCGCTGGCCTGAGCTCGCCCCTGCCGCTCGCTCTCGAGACGGCTCTGCTCCGCTCGTGCCTGCTCAGCGCGGAGCGCCGCGGCCGCCTTGGCCCGGGCTTGCTCGCCGGCCGCGACGATGAACTCGCCACGGGCGAGCAGTGGTTCGCGCGCCTGCGCGCCGAGGTCGAGCAGGTGGCCGATGACGGCAGGATCGCGGGTGAATCCGCAGCTCGGGCAGGAGGCGCCTGGAGCCCCGTAGGTCTCGAAACACGACGGGCACTTGCTCGGGTCGGTCAGATCGCCGAGCGTCTTCGGGAACCGTGGCCTCTGGGCTGGTCTGCCCGCTCCTGCTTCAGTCACTCTGCGTATCCCCCTGGGTCGTCTGGCCGTCAGCCTAGCGAGCGCGCCGCTGGAATGCCGGTTTTCAGACAGGGGTTGGGGAGGAGGTTCCCGCAGGGATACAGCCCGTGGTTGCCGGGGCCTGAGGTGGTGCGCCGGTCAGGCGCTGACGAGCGGGAGGCGCTTTCGCCAGTTGCTGATCGAGACCGAGATGCGGCTCGAGGGCTCTTCATCCCAGTCCACCGCAAGGCTGTTGCTGCGCATCGTCGCGACGATCAGGCGCCCGAGCTGGCGCTCAGCGTCAGCACGCTCGTCGGCCGTCCCTGCGTCGTGCGACGCGAAGAGCCCGAATGCGAGGAAGAGCTGCGCGTCGTCGCCGGCGAGGCGTTCAGCGTCCTGCTGGTGGAAGAAGACGTACCCGCTCTGGGCTTCCGTGAGCTTCTCACCCTCGATCTCGGCGTGTCCGCAGTTCTGGCAGCAGGCGAAGTTCATGCGGGCGACGACACCGGCTCGCTCCAGGTCGGCGAATGCGGCACGGAGCTTCTCGTAGTCGCCCTCGCTGGACCAGTCGCGCTGGCAGTCGGCGAGGTCATCCCAGGTCGCGGTGACGATTCGCTCGATCTCGTCGGCGCGGACGGGCAGCGCTTCATCCTCAGCGAATGAGCCTGCCGTCTCGAGGGCCTCGTCGAGAGACACGAAGCCAGGACGGATGAGCTCGACGGTCTTGGCGCGGAGGGTTTCCCGCGGGTTGTGAACGCCGTGCGGCTGGTGCTCGGCCTGGGGTGTGGTCGAGGCTGGGCGGAGGTACTTGAACAGATCCACGGCGGAGACTCTACGTCTCCGGGGCGGGTACGTCCAACCGTGAGCTGTTCAGGGTCCCCTTCATGCCTTTTCGACTTCCGCATGCGGCCGTGGAGGCGGAGACTTGCGGCATGACTGACTGGAATGTGCGCCCTGTGACGTCCGCTGACGAGCCCCAGTGGCGCGAGCTCTATCGGGGCTACCGTGCGTTCTACGGGGTGCCGGCCGACGAGTCGAAGTTGGATGCGGTCTGGTCCTGGCTCGGTGACGAGGCGCACGAGACGCACGGTTTCGTCGCGGTCGACGAGCAGGGACGCCTGGGCGGGCTTGCACACGTGCGCCGCTTCGCTCGCCCGTTGTCTGCGACGACGGGGCTGTACCTCGATGACCTCTTCACCTCGACGGCGGTTCGCTGAGGCGGCGCCGGGAGGGCGCTGCTGCTGCACCTCGGCGACTATGCGCGGGAATCCGGCTTGAGCGTCGTGCGCTGGATCACCGCGGAGGACAACACGACGGCGCGCCGCCTGTACGACGCGGTTGCTGCAGAGACGTCGTGGGTCACCTACGACATCGTGTCGTGATGGCTCGCGGGGTGGAGCCTGCGTCTTTCGGCGTTCACTGAATCGCGAGACACTGTGCCAGACCGGGCTTCAGCTCGACGCTTCGACGAGGAAGGCCACCCCGATGCCGACACACCTCAGCCGCCTGCAGCGTGACCGCGCGCCGCGCCCGAGCCGTGACGAGCTCTACGCGGCGGGCAAGGCGCTCCGCAAGACGCAACCGCACGTCGAGCACGCCATCTTCGTCGCAGGAGAGCGCGATCCGAAGGCAATCCTCGCCGAGCAGAACGCGGCGAGACTGCCTGATCTCGTGCCGCTGCGCATGGGGCGGATGCTCGAGCGCCCCTTCACGTTCTACCGGGGTGCTGCCGCGATCATGGCGCACGACCTCGCGCAGGGCGTGAGCACGGGCGTCCAGGTCGTGGCGTGCGGCGATGCCCACCTCAGCAACTTCGGACTCTTCGCCTCGCCCCAGCGCACGCTCGTGTTCGACCTCAACGACTTCGACGAAGCAGCGTCAGCACCGTGGGAGTGGGATCTCAAGCGGCTCATCGCGAGCGTCGTCGTCGGCGCCCGCGACCTCGGGCTGACCGAGGAGAAGACGAGGAAGGCGGCGAGGAAGACGGCGGCCGCCTACCGGGAGGGGATGCGCGAGATGGTCGGCCACTCGGCGCTCGACCGGTACTACCTTCGGCTCGACACGGACGTGGCGCACCCGTCGTTCCGCACGGAGGCGCAGGATGTTCTCGCGAAGGCGACGAAGAGCGCGAGGAAGCGCACGTCCCAGAAGTTCGTGGACAAGCTCACCGAGCGAGCGACCGACGGGACGCGGCTCATCGTGGAGAACCCGCCCGTGATGACGCACGTCCCCCCGGAGTCGGAGGCGCGCGTCGAGGAGCTCTTCGAGCAGTACCGCGCCACGGTGGGCACCGACGTGGCGTTCCTGCTCGGCAACTTCACGCTCACGGACGTCGCGCGTAGGGCCGTCGGCGTCGGCAGCGTCGGCACTCGGTGCTTCATCCTGATCCTGACGGGGCCCGCGGGTGAGGCGCTGGTACTGCAGGTGAAGGAGGCGCCGGCGTCGGTGCTCGAGACCTACGGCGACGTCGACCCGCGGCGGCTTTTGCAGGCGCGGACGCGCGCCGAGTACGACGAGCTCGGCGAGGGGTACCGGGTCGTGAGCTGCCAGCGCATCCTGCAGGCCGTCTCCGACCCGTTCCTCGGCTACCTGCGCTTCGCGGGCGAAGATGGGATCGAGCGCGACTTCTACGTGCGGCAGTTCAGGGATATGAAGGGCTCGGTCGAGCTCGAGCAGCTGACTCCTTCGGAGTTCTCGAAGTACGGCGAGGCCTGCGGGACGATCTTGGCCCGTGCGCACGCGCAGAGCCCGATTGCCCCCATGATCGCCGGCTACCTCGGCAAGAGCGGGTCGTTCGACGGGGCGATGGCGGAGTGGGCCGTCGGCTACGCCGAGCAGTCCGCCCTCGACTACGCGGAGCTCCTCGCGGCCCGAGACCGGGGCGAGTTCGACGCTGTCTCCGACCGCTAGGGTGCCCCGGGTGCCCCGGGCGGGCTGGCCTCGCGGGGGTGCAGACCTGGGTTTCCCGCATCCACGAGCTGCGATTCGGATGCAGGAGGCCCAGGTCTGCGACGGAACGAGGCTAGGAAGCGCGCTGCGTGCGTGAGGCGCTGTCCGCATCCACAGCCGTGAAGGCGGCGGGTGCGCCCTGCTGCTGCAGCCAGCCGTGCTCGCGCAGTGCGCTCGCCGCCGCCTCCCTGGCGGAGTAGGGGACGATGCGGCCGTCAACCTCGACATCAGCCCGATGGCCGTGGCCGCCGATGAAGATCAGGTCGCCGACCTCCGCCATCGCGATGGCGTGGTTGATGCCGGTTGCCGAGTCGGCGATCTCGTACAGTTCCCGCTCGGGGAACTCCGCGCGGATCGTCTCGATGAGCGTGCGGCGGATGTCGTCCGGGTCTTCCGTGCGCGGGTTGTAGTCGGTGACGATGACGACGTCCGACTCCTCGCTTGCGGCGCGGGCCATCTCGGGCCGCTTGCCCTTGTCGCGGTCCCCGTCTGCGCCGAAGATCATGAAGAGCCGGCCTGGCGTGAAGGGGCGGAGCGCGTGCAGCACGGCGCGGAACGAGGCCGCCGTGTGGCCGTAGTCGACGTAGACGCGCAGCTCGGAGTCGCCCGACACGAGGTCGAGGCGGCCGGGGACAACCGGGTGGAGGCCGTCGGTGGCGGCAAGCGCTTCGCGGATCTCGTCGAGGGAGGCGAGTCCGGCGCCGATGACGGCCACGATCGCCAGCGACAGGTCGAGCGCCGTGAAGGCACCCGGCAGGCCGATGCTGGAGCTGAGCTCCTCACCGTTCGGCCCGCGAAGGGTGAAGTCGGTGCGCTCGAGGCCCTCGGCGTCGATGTGGAGCAGCCAGTCAGCGATGTCCGCGCCCTCTGCCGTGTCCCGAGCGACCGTGACGACGGGGATCTGCGCCTCGCGTGCCGCTCGGCGACCCCACTCGTCCTCGACCGCGATGACGCCGCGCTTGGCGTGCCTGGGGGTGAAGAGCGTGAGCTTCGAGGCGAAGTAGTTCTCGAGCGTGCCATAGACGTCGAGGTGGTCCTGCGAGAGGTTCGTGAAGATCGCGCTCTCGAAGGGCAGACCGTCGACGCGGGCGCCGTCGAGCCCGTGCGAGGAGACCTCGATTGCCGCCGCCTGCACGTCGTCCTCGGTCATGCGGGCGACGAGCCCGTGCAGGTAGTCCGACTCTGGGGTCGTGAGGCGGCCGGAGAGGCGGGTCTCGAGTCGCGCGTCGCCGACGATGCGCTCGACGGTTCCGGAGAGGCCCGCCTTGAGGCCGAGCGAGAGGAAGAGCGCGTGCAGCAGGTAGCTGGTCGTCGTCTTGCCGTTGGTGCCGGTCACGGCGAAGAGCGGGGGAGCTGTGGTATCGGTTCCGAAGACCGTCGCGGCGGCGATGCTCATCACCGCGCGCGGGTTCTCGACGACGATGGCAGGAAGCCCGTGCTCGGCCGCCAGGGCGGCCCCTGCCGAGTCGGACAGGACGGCGACGGCTCCGGCGCGCACGACGGCGGGCAGGAACTCGGCGCCGTGCCGCTGTGCGCCGGGAATGGCGACGTAGAGATCGCCGGGTCGGATGCGACGGGAGTCGCTGGACACACCGGTGACCTCGACGTGCGCGCTCGCCGCGGAGACCGACCCACCGGTCGCGTCAGCGACCGCCGTGAGCGGAACGGAGTGCGGGCTGTTGGGGCGGGCCAGGTCTGACTGCAATGGTGTTCCTCTCGGAGTGCGCTGGGGCGCCGCGGATGGCCTTCACTGCAACGCCTCGGCCGCCGACGGTGCGACGAAGCCTCATCACGCCGACGTGCAGATAACAGGAAGATAACGACGATCCATATGTGGACCACCCGGCGTGCATGTGAGGCGTCTATGAACGGCACATGAGGGGAACGCGAAAGGCCCCCTCGAGAGGGGGCCTTGGCGGGTCTGGTCGGGGTGACAGGATTCGAACCTGCGACTTCCCGCTCCCAAAGCGGGCGCTCTACCAAGCTGAGCTACACCCCGGTGCCGATCGCTCGGCGAACCGCAGGTAATGTTACCGGACGCGCGGGGTGTCGCAGACCACACGGCCCGCTGCGACGCGCGGGGCGGGGTGCGAGTTCACGGACAACTCCAACATGCGGTAGCATTCTCTTCGTCCCGATTCGGGGCTGTAGCTTAGTGGTAAAGCCTCTGTCTTCCAAACAGATGATGCGAGTTCGATTCTCGTCAGCCCCTCCAGCGAAATCCCGGTCAGCCCACGCAGGGCTGCCGGGATTTTCTCGTCGGTGCTCGCTTCTTTCCGGTGGCCTACACCAGCAGGTCTCGGATGTCATCGGCGGAGAGCTCGGTGCTGAAGAGCTCGTCGTCGTCGATCACCGCATCGAAGAGCCTCGCCTTGCGCTCCTTGAGCGCCATGACCTTCTCCTCGATCGTGCCCTCGGCGATCATCCGGTAGACCATGACGCGTCGCTCCTGCCCGATGCGGTGCGTGCGGTCGATGGCCTGCTCCTCGCTCGCGGGGTTCCACCAGGGGTCGAGCAGGAAGACGTAGTCGGCCTCCGTCAGGTTCAGCCCGAAGCCGCCCGCCTTCAGGCTGATGAGGAACACGGGGGCCGTGCCCTCCTTGAACGAGGCGATCACGTCGGCCCGCTTCGTGGTCGTGCCGTCGAGGTAGACGTACGGGATGCCCTGGGCCTCGAGGCGAGCGGCGACGAGCTTCAGGTAGGAGGTGAACTGGCTGAACACCAGCGCACGGTGCCCCTCGGCGGCGACATCGGCGAGGTGCTCGAGGAGAGCATCGAGCTTGCTCGACGGGACGTCTCCCGGTGCCATGCCGTCGAGCCCGGCGTGTATGAGCGCGGGGTCGAGGGCGAGCAGTCTGAGGAGCGTGAGCGAGCGGAACACCGTGAAGCGGTTCTTGTCGAGGTCCTCGAGCAGGCCGAAGAGCTTCTGACGCTCCCGCTGCAGGTAGAGGTCGTAGAGCTCGCGGTGCTCCTCGCTCAGCTCGATGAACAGCGTCTGCTCCTGCTTCTCCGGCAGCTCGGGCGCGACGCGCTCCTTGGTGCGGCGGAGCAGGAAGGGGCGGATGCGCGCGCGGAGTCTCGCGAGCCGCTTGGCCCGCACCTCGGCGCTCGCCGGCTCGCTGAGCCCCGCGCCGACGCCCTCGCTCACCCCCTGCCGCTTGCCCTCGATCGTGCGCACGTACTCCTCGCCGAATCGTCGCGCTGAGGGGAACAGGCCGGGGGCGGTGATGGCGAGCAGCGCGTGGAGCTCGGTGAGGGAGTTCTCGAGCGGGGTGCCCGTGATCGCGAGCTTGAACGGCACCTCCAGCTCGCGCGCGCACTCGCTGACGAGGGAGTTCGCGTTCTTCACGAACTGTGCTTCGTCGAGCACCAGGCCTGACCATCCCGTCTCCTCGGCGACGGCGCGGTAGGCCTCGAAGTCGAGGCGGAAGAGCGCGTAGCTCGTGACGACGATGCTCGCCCCGGCTGCGACATCGGCGATCCGTCGGCCCGAGGAGGCCTGCGTCGCATCGACGATGCGCGTCACCAGCTCTGGGGTGAACCTCGCCGCCTCCGAGGCCCAGTTCGCGACGACGGACGTGGGTGCGACGACCAGGAGTGGCGCGGGCTCGTGGCCCTCTGGCGCCTCTTCGCGTGCGTGCTGTGCAAGTGCGAGCGTCTGCAGCGTCTTGCCGAGCCCCATGTCGTCGGCGAGGATGCCGCCGAGCCTGTTCCGCCAGAGGAACGCGAGCCAGTCGAGGCCCTCCTGCTGGTAGGGGCGCAGCTCTGCCTGGAGTCCGCGGGGAGGGACGATGCGTGACGGGGCGTCCTCCTGCAGCTCGCGGAGCAGCTGCCGCCACTCCACCGCCGGCTTGGCCTCGTCGGCAAGGTCCTCGAAGTCCGACCAGAGGCTCGCGTGCCGCCGGCTGATCTGCAGTCGGTTCGGCTCCCACTCGTTGAGCCCCTGCGCCTCGCTGATGAGCTCGCGCAAGGGTTCGAACGCCGGATGCTTGAGGGAGAGGTAGCTGCCGTCGATGAGCAGCAGCCTGGGCCTGCCGAGGGCGAGCGCCTTGAAGAGCTTCGTGAACGGGATCACCTTGCCGTCGACCGTGACGGTCACGCCGAGGTCGAACCAATCGTGCCGTTCGGTGGGCACGGTCGTGACGGTCAGGTTGGGTGCACCGTGGAGCTCGCGGTACTGGGGTGGAGTGCCGACGGTCTCGACGCGGATGCCGGGCAGAGCCTCGAGTCGAGGCAGTGTTTCGGCGGCGAAGCGGGCCGCGTCGATCTGCGTGAGCGTCACCCGCGCGGGCAGGGAGCCTGGCTCGTCGACGTCCTCCGGCATCCAGTCGCGCGGCAGCAGGCCCTCGTCGATCACGGAAGAGAGTGCTGGCGGCGTTGCTCGCGACCGGGGGTTCGCCCACTTCCAGCGCAGCTCCAGGCTGTGCCTCGGGCCGAACGTGGTCGTGAGGACGAGCTCGGGTGGCGCCGGGTCGGGGATGCGGACCGACGCGTCGGTGCTCCCCAGTCGCAGGTGCGCCGCGAGCTCAGGCAGGTGGGCCGCTTCGAACTCTGCGGCATCGGTGCTCGGCACCGTGAACCGCGCTCGGTGCGCCCTGCCCGGCTCCAGCAGAGCGAGTTGCGCTTGTGTGAGACGCGTGTCGCTCGGCGCGAGGCGGATGCGGTCGGGGTTGTCAGCATCGAAGGCGTAGACGCCGTGGTCGCCGACCGGTCGTGCCGTGTCGAAGTCGGCGGGCGCATCCCCGATGAGGAGGAGCGGGGCGACGTCGAGGCCGTCCTCGGTCCTGCGGGCGTCCAGCGTGAGGTTGGATGAGCGCTCGAGGGTGATGCTGCCGCGCTTGCCGGTGCCCACGAAGGCGACGTCGAGGCCGGCGGCTTCCCCCAGCATGGTCCACATGACGGGACTCGTCGCCTCATCGAGGAACACCCACTCGCTGTGCTGGCCCGGCTCCGCGGGCCGCGCCGCGCGGTGCAGGGCGAAGAACTGAGCGAACCAGGCCTGGTGCCGCGGGTCGAGATCGCGGCGACCGCGGAGGTGCCGCAGCTTCGCCCACGTGAGGTCGCCCTTGACCCACTTGCCGCGAACGCCCTGCATGACGGGCCGCACGCCGAGGCGCAGCTCGTCGAGCCCGACGCCGGCGCCACGTTCGCCCGTGAATGCTCGGCGCGACGTCGGCCCGTTCCAGCGGTACATGGTGCGGGGGATGAGCTCCCGCACCTCGAACTGCAGCGCGAGGGGCACCACCCGCTCGTGCGGCGCCGCCTGTGCGGCCGCTTCCGCGGCACCCGGCTGCTCGAGGAGCCGCCCGAGCGCGGTCCGCCACGACGCTGGCGCTTTGGGCTCACTCGGATGGGTCACCGGTGCAGTCTACGAACCACCACCCCCATCGGTGTCGTCGGGGGACGTCCTGGGGCTCTTACGGGGTCGCCTCGAAGGTGCCCTCCACGCCGAGGAAGGCTGCGTAGCGGTCCACCTGCGCTGTGATCTCACGCACCGCGGTCGCCGAGAAGCCGTCCGCGAGCGGCGTCGCGACCACGTTCGTCTTCGTTGCCGTGGTCTTCCTGGACCACAGACCGACGCACGTGCCGGAGCGCACGACTGTCGATCGGAACATCCCGTTGCCGCCCGGCACGATGAGGTCGGCGTGATCGGGATGCACGCTCGCCGAGCGGTCCTGGTAGCCGAGGATCCACTCGTCGAAGCCCGGAAGCAGCAGTGTCGGGGCGCTTTTCGGTCGCTCCCGCGCATCCAGCACCGCCGCGTCGACGAGGTGGTGCGTTCCGTCGAACTGCACCCCGGCCAGCGAGTCACCCAGCTCATCGATCGCCGACCTGAGCGTGGTGAGCGGCAGCTTGCACCAGTACTGCAGGTCGGCGAGCGTCGCTGGGCCGTGACCCCGCAGGTAGCGCTGGACGAGTTCGCGCACCGCGGCGTCGTGGTCCAGGATCACTGGGTTCGCGATCCATTCGGCGCCGAGGACCAGCTGCTGCTCGGTGCCCGTGAACGGACCGTAGACGAGGGTCGTGTCGAGCGACAGCAGCCACAGGAGGTGCGCGCCGCGCTGGCCGCCGGTCGAGATGCCGTCACGTTCCCAGGCGGCGAAGAGCTCGGCGCGCGTGAGGCGTCGGGTCTCGCTGCGTGCATCCATCTCGGTGTGCAGCGAGTTCCGGGCGGCGTTCTCGGATGCCGCGTCGATCCCCAGGTCCTGGTGGCGCTTGCGCATGGATGCGCGTGCGCGGTCGGCCGTCAGCGGCTGCAACCAGGGCAGGTCGCGTGCGGGCACGACGTGCAGCGTCCCCCGCAACGGCCAGCAGCGCACGAGCTCTCCGCGGTCGAAGCTCGCCCGGACCTCGCCGATCGTCGATCCCGAGCGGAGTCCGAGCGACCAGAGCGCGCCTGGCAGGTCCTGTCCCTGTATGGCGAGCAAGCGCTCCGCAGTACCCGCGACCGTGAGGCGATCGCCCGTGAGCGCCTGCGCGCGCTGGCGCAGGCCGAGCAGCTGCGCGCGCGTGAGTTCCTTGGTCATGACGTCAGTCTGGCGGATGCGCCCGGCGGACGAGGGAGCTGCACAGCCGGTTTGCCTTGCAAGAGTTGCGAGTCAGGCGTAACGTGCAACCAAATGGTTACACGACAGCTCAGCGAGGACGACGTCAGCCGCATCTTCCAGGCCCTGGCCGATGCGACGAGGCGCGACATCCTCATGCGCGTGCTCCGCGAAGAGCAGTCGGTGACGAGCCTCGCGGAGGCTTACGCCATGAGCTTCGCGGCCGTGCAGAAGCACGTCGCCGTGCTCACGAGGGCGGGCCTCACACAGAAGCGCAAGCAGGGGAGGGAGCAGCTCGTGCAGGCCGACAGCGCGACGCTCGCCAGGGCGACGCGGCTCCTCGAGTCCTACGAGCAGCTCTGGCGCGACCGCAGTTCCCGCATCGACGACCTGCTCGCCGACGACGACCAGACCGGAACACCCACCGCGCGCGCCGATGCCGGCGAGCAGTGATCGAGAGGAAGAGACCATGCCCGTCATCTCCACGCAGAAGGACGCGGATCAGCTCACGCTGACCGTGGTCACCGAGCACGCCGCGACGCCGGAGCGGGTCTGGCAGCTCTGGGAGGACCCGCGCCAGCTCGAGCGCTGGTGGGGCCCACCGACCTGGCCTTCGACGGTGGACGAGTTCGAGTTCGAGCCGGGCGGCCGGGTGTCCTCGCATATGACCGGCCCCGACGGCAGCACTGCTGGCGAATGGTGGGAGTTCGTCAGCGTCCAGCCGCACCGCACGCTGTCGTTCGACAACGGGTTCGCGCACGATGACGGCTCCCGGAACCTCGAGCTGCCGGTCATGCGCTGCACCGTCACGATCGAAGGTCACGGGAACGTCACCCGCATGACCACCGTCTCCGTGTTCTCATCGCCCGCTGACTTCGACAGCATCCTCGAGATGGGGATGGCCGAGGGCATGACGGAGGCGATGGGCCAGATCGACGGGGTCCTCGCGAGCTGACGCATCCGCCCTGCGACAAAGCGGCGCGCGTAGGGGCATCGAGCCTCCACGCGCGCCGCTCGGACGTGCTGCTCTCGCCTACTTGTTGATCTTGCCGACGAGGTGCTCGCCCGCGGCGACGCGTTCGGAGTCGTCGCTGCCGGGGATGACGTTGCCGCGCAGCGAGCGCCCGGCGGTCTCCTTGAAGGTCAGCACCGAGATGAGGCCGATGAGGCCCGCGCCGGCGAGATAGAAGCCGGGGATGAGCACGTTGCCGGTCTGGTCGATGAGCCACGTGTTGGCCGAGGCCGCCGTGCCGCCGAAGATCGCCGTCGAGATGTTGTATCCGATCGCGAACCCCGAGTACCGCACCGCGGTCGGGAACAGCGCTGGCAGCGTGGAGGAGATCGTCGAGATGATCATCACCAGGAACAGGCCCAGGATGCCGAGTCCGGCGATCTGCGCGATGAGCGATCCGGTCTGGATGAGCATCACCGCTGGTACCGAGAACACCGTGAAGCCGATGCTCGCGGCGATGAGCTGCGGTTTCCGTCCGATCCGGTCGGAGAGCGCGCCGAACGGCAGGATGACGGCCATCATGAGCAGCTGGATGACCACCAGGGAGAAGGTCGACTCGGCGGTGCTCTGGTCGAGCGTCGTCGACAGGTACGTCGGCATGTACGTCAGCACGAGGTAGAAGGCGACGTTGATGAGGATCACGAAGCCGAACAGCTTGAGCACCTGCATCGGGTAGTTCTTGAGGAGCGACACGAGCGCACCGATCGCGGACTGCTTCTCGCCCGGCTGCTGCGCGTCGTCGACGAACGTCTCGGACTCGCTCAGGTGGCGGCGCATCCACAGGGCGACGAGGCCGAGGGGGAGCGTCAGCAGGAACGGCAGTCGCCACCAGCCCTCGAGCATCCCGTCGTCGCCGACGATGAAGGCGAGGGTCGTGCACAGGATGGCGGCGGCGCTGGCGCCCGCGAGCGTGCCGAACTCGAGGAACGAGCCGAAGAAGCCGCGCTTGTCGTCAGGAGCGTGCTCCGACATGAAGATGGCCGCGCCCGCGTACTCGCCGCCGGCGGAGAAGCCCTGCAGCATGCGGAGCAGGATGAGAAGGATCGGCGCCACGAAGCCGATCGAGTCGAAGGAGGGCAGGAGCCCGATCGTGGCCGTCGAGAGGCTGATCATGATGATCGTGAAGACGAGCACCTTCTGGCGCCCGATGCGGTCGCCGAGCGGTCCGAGGACGATACCGCCGAGCGGGCGCACGAGGAACGACACGGCGAAGGTCGCGAACGTCAGGATGAGGGCGAGCGCGCCGCCCTGATCGTCGCTGAACGTGAAGAACAGCTGCGAGACGTAGATGGCGAGGTAGCCGTAGATGCCGTAGTCGAACCACTCGATGGCGTTGCCGATCGCGGAACCGGCGACTGACTTTCGTGCGGTCTTGCGCTGGATGGGGGTGAGGTCGATCTCGCGCGTCAGGGGCGCAAGGGTGGCGCTGTGGCCCCCTTGGTTGGACTGATCAGAGGACATGGGGGCTCCTTGCTGAAAGTTCCACACGGGTAATGCCCAAGTCCAGCGCGCCCACCTGGGTGTTACCGGGACGACTCGCCGAGACGGAGCGCTATAAGCGCGTAGGCGCGCGCGGCGATGAGGAGGTCGCTGACCTGCACGCGCTCCTCCGGCTGGTGCGCCTGCGTCTTGACGTCGCCGGGTCCGAGGATGACGACGGGGATCTCGTGATGCCGGGCGATGAACCCACCCTCGCAGGCCGCGCTCCATCCGCCGATGCTCGAGGTGCCGCCCGCGTCGGCGACGGCCCGCACCGCCGTGCCGGGGACGGGCGAGTCGGGCGGGGTGAGGAACCCGGGCATCGCCATGTCGAGCTGGCCGGTGACCGTGATGCGTTCGGCGTTCAGCATCCCGCTCGTCTCGATCGCCGACCGGATGCGCGCGAGCACGTCCTCGAGGATCTCCTCCGGCTCCTCGTGCGGGAGCACCCGTCGGTCGACGTAGAGTGTGCACTCTTCCGCGACGATCGAGGTGCCGTGACCGCCGGCGATCATGCCGACGTTCCAGCTCCCGGTGCCGATCAGGCCGGGTACTGCTGGGGCCTGCTGCGCGATGTGTCTCGCGTCGTCCTCGATGGTCTGCACGGCGATGGCCGCTGCTGCGATGGCGCTCGCTCCGTCAGCCGGATTGCCGGCGTGGGCTGCGGCCCCGCGCAGCGTGATGATGAAGTTCGTGGCGCCTCGGCACGCGACCACGGTGTCGAGGCCGGTCGGCTCGGCGACGACGCACGCCGTGTACGGCAGCGGCTCGCCCGCACTCCGCACCTCACGCGCTGTGGGCGCGTCCGCGATGTAGCGGAGCGCACCCGTCGCGGTGTCCTCCTCGTCGACGGTGCAGAGCAGTGAGAGGCGAACATCCGGGTGCTCCGAGTGCACGGCAGACATCGCCGCGATCACGGCGGCGAGTCCGCCCTTCATGTCGACGGCGCCTCGGCCGATGAGCTGGCCGTCGATGAGGCGCGGCTCGAACGGGTCGCCGAGCCAGCCGGCCCCCGCGGGCACGACATCGCTGTGTCCGAGGAAGAGCAGGGCGGGGCCATTGCCGTCGCCGATCTCGGCGAGCAGGTTGTGCCGACCGGGCGCGACCTCGGTGAGCGTGACCTGGGCCCCAGCCCGCTCGCAGAGCGATGCGAGGACCTCGACGGTCGCGGCTTCCGTCTCACCGGGGTTCTCGCCCCTCGCGCGGATGAGCTCGGCAGCGTCAGCGACGATGCTCTCGAGGTCGAGCCGTGCGAGCACCGCGTTCTCGGCTGCGCTCGGCCCGGTCACGCGTCACCCTTCACGATGAGCTCGCGCGGCGCGCTGGTCAGCACCTCGACGCCCGTCTCGGTGATGCGGATCGACTCGGACACCTCGAAGCCGAAGCCCGTCATCCACATGCCCGCGATGAGGTGGAAGGTCATGTTGGGGGCCAGCACCGTCTCTTCGCCCGAGCGGATGCTCACGGTGTGCTCGCCCCAGTCGGGCGGGTAGCCGATGCCGATCGAGTAGCCGAGGCGCGACGCCTTCGTGAGCCCCTGCTTCGCGAGCACCGCATCCCAGACCGCGACTGCCGCCTCGGGGGTCTGGCCTGGACGCAGCAGCTCGAGCGCGGCGTCGAAGCCGTCGAGGGTCGTCGCGGCGACCCGCTGCAGCTCAGCGCTCGGCTGGCCGAGGCTCACGGTGCGAGCGAGCGGGGCGTGGTAGCGGCGGTGGGCGCCCGCGAGCTCGAGGCAGACGGCCTCCCCGGCCACGATCTCGGCGCTCGACCACGTCAGGTGAGGCGTGTCTGCGCCCTCGCCCGCCAGCATCATGGGAACGATCGACGGGTAGTCGCCCTCGGCGTCGCCGATCCCCGCGGCCTGCGCGGCCTGGATCTCCGCGACGATGTCGCTCTGCCTCCTGCCGCCGCGCAGCGCATCGATACCGACCGCCATCGCGTTCGAGCTCACGGCGGCTGCGCTCCGCATGAGCGCGAGCTCCGCATTCGACTTCACGAGGCGCACCCAGTTGACGAGCTCCCGACTGTCGACGAGCTCCCACTCGGGGAGCCTGCGCTGCAGGGTCAGGAAGGATCGAACCGAGAAGAAGTGCGCCTCCGACTCGTAGCCGACGCGCATCCTCCTGGCCGCGTGCCCGCGCTCGCGGAGCTCGGTGGCCGCCCAGTCCATGGGGTGCACCTCGGCGCGATGCACGAGGCTCTCCGGGTAGCCGGCGACCTGCTCGCGCGGCAGCCACGTGGTGTGATGCGCGCCGTGCGCATCCATGGCCCGCATGACGAGCAGCACATCACCGTCGGCCGGCACGAAGAGGAACTGCGGCATGTAGAACGACCAGGCGTTGTACCCCGTCAGGTAGTGGAGGTTGGCCGGGTCGGTCACGAGCAGGGCGTCGAGGCCGGCGTCCTGCATCCGGACTCGCGTGTTCGCGAGCCTGACCTCGAACTCCTCACGGCTGAAGTCTGCGAGCTGCGACATTCGGGCCCTCCTTCTCTGACGGCGGTCTCGAGAATCTACTCGCTCGCAGGCCCGGCTGAGTGCATGTAGTTCAATGGATGCGCGATCACTGCCCCGTTCATCGCCCCGAGGAGCTCACGTGCCAGACAACTCGACGCCAGACGACTCCGAGAAGGACGACGGCGCCGTCGACTATTCGCAACGCGACTACCAGGCGCCGACGGGGTACCGTGCCCCGGACTTCGTGTCGAAATGGGCGGCGCAGGACAGCAGGGGCGACGCGCAGCGGCTCGAGGACGAGCAGCGCGAAGCTGTTCGGGATGCGCAGGACGCCGACCGCGATCCGTACGGCACTCCGCCGTCGACGACAACAGGGGATGACACCCCGGCTGGACTGTCTGACCCGCCGCGCACGCTGGAGGAGCTCGACGCGATCATCCGCCGCGAGCAGGAAACGCAGTCGGCGGGGCACGTGCTTCCCGGCGCGGGGGACGGCGAAGAGCTCTCGCAGCCGGCTGACGTCACACTCAACCGCGAGGAACTGCTCACGCGGGTCGCGACCGACAGCAGCGCCCTCCTCGGGAAGCGTGCCAGGGAGGTCCAGAGCGCCCTGGTCAGCGGCCGGCCGGGGACCGGCGCGGGGCAGCGGGGAGAGGCCTCCTGGACTCCGTCGGAGCAGCGTCCCGTGCCGCCGGCAGCACCCTCGCCTGCGTCGAAGGGAACCGCTGCGACGGCGAAGAAGGGCGGTGGCGGCTGGTTCGGCGTCATCGCCGCCATCCTCGCCCTCACCTTCGCGATCTCCGGGATCTCGTTCATCGCCTGGGTGCTCGTCGTCGTCTCGCTCATCGCGAGCATCGGCCTGCTGCGTGCCGGCGGAGGGCGCCGCGTCGTCGGCGTCATCACGCTCGTCCTGACGGTCGTGGCGCTCGTGATCCAGCTGATCGGCTCGACGGGTGGCTCGATCCGGGGAGCGGTCACGGAGCTCTCCGGCGGCACCGGCACGCTCGATCTCAACGGGACGACCACCGTCTCGGGAACCGGCAACGCGCGGTTCGACGTCACCCTGCCGGGCGGATCTGCGGACATCGGCCTGCTGCAGGTCGAGTTCGAGGGCGAACGGCTGCGCATCTACGACGTCGACGCCGACGGCGAGCAGATGGGCGGCTCCTCTCTCTCCGCCTACGACGAGTACTCGGGCCTCGCCGTCATCAACGAGTGGACGGACGACGAGTTCCGCGCCATCGACATCGAGGCCGAGGGGGACTGGACGGTGACGCTCGTCTCCACGGACACGCTGCCCTCCTTCGACGACCAGTACTCGGGGTCCGGGCCGGAGGTCGTGCTCTACACGGGCGCCGGTGGGGACGCGACCTTCACCTTCGAACCGGAGCAGAGCATCTCGATCGACACGTTCGGCGCTGACAGCTGGTACGAGAGCATCAGCGAGGTCACGTCGCTCACCAGGCCCTTCCCGGCCGGTCCCACGATCATCCGCGTCGAGCCGTACGAGGACACGGCCTGGAGCATCAGCTTCGAGGGCGCGGCACCCACCCCGACCAGCTAGTCAGGACGCGCGGCGGTAGCGGAGCTCGGGGCGGCCGCGCTTGCCGTAGACCGGTTCGAGGACCGCCAGGCCGCGCGCGCAGAGGTGGTCGAGGTACCGACGCGCGGTGACGCGGGAGAGGCCGCACCCCTCCGCGACGTCGAGCGCGGACTGCCACTCCGATCCGAGGTGGGCGAGGACGAGCTTGATCGTCGGCTCCGAGAGTCCCTTCGGCAGGGGCCTGCCCCGCGTCGTCGGCGACGGGAGTCCCTGGGCGCCTGCCCGGTCGGCCGACGGGGCAGGACCGCCGCCGCGCCGCGCGAGCAGCCCGTCGATGTCCTGCTGCCGGAGTGGGGCCGTCTGCGGCGTGGCGGCCTCCGGCTTCGGCGCGGCCACGCGAGTGTCCCGGTAGTTGACGAGCCTGGCCTCGAAGTTGGCCTTTGAGAACGGCTTCACGAGGTAGTCCGCGATGCTTGCCGTCGCGAGCTGCGCGACGGACAGGCGGTCGTTGGCCGACGAGATGATGACGGCATCGAAGGAGTCGCCGAGCAGCTGACGCAGGCGGCGCAGCACCTCGACGCCGCTGAAGTCCGGGAGGTGCACGTCGAGCAGCACCAGGTCGATCTCCGTGCCGGCGGCCACCTCCAGGGCCTCCTGGCCGCTGCCTGCGGTGGCGACGACCTCGAAGCCGTCGACGCCCGCGAGCATTCGCTCGTGCAGGCGTCTGACGGCGGTCTCGTCATCGACGATGAGCGTGCGGATGGCGGTCACGGTGCGATCCTCCCAGCAGTCGGAGCTTCAGAGGACCCGCCCGCGCCGCGCGCACCAGCGGCGGACAGAGTCGCCACGAAGCGCGCGCCGCCCAGCTCGCTGTCCGAGATGACGAGGTCTCCGCCGTGTTCCCGTGCGAGGCGGCGCACGAGGCCGAGGCCGACGCCGCGCGGAATCACAAGACCGTCCATCGTCTGCGTCTCCTTGGTCGAGAAGCCGACCTCGGTGATCTGGCTCCTGAGCTCCTCCGGAACCCCCGGACCGCTGTCGTCGACCTGCATCCGCAAGCCGGAGGGTGCCGCCTCGACGGCGACGCGCACGATTCCGCGGGCACCCTGGGCTTCGACGGCCTCGGTCGCATTGCCGACGAGGTTGCTGAGCACGGTGGCCGCATCGTCGTCGAAGATGAGCTCGAGGACGGCCCGATCGTCGCTCTCGACATCGGCGTGGAGCTGCCCGCCGTGCTCGCAGAGGCGCGCGCTCGCAGCTGCCAGGATCGCTCGGATTCGGACGGGCGCATCTGAGAGGGCCTGTTCGAGCTCTGGATCTGCGGCGAGCGAATCCACCGGCGTCAGCGAGCGGATGTACTCGAGAGCCTCGCCCCGCTCGTCGACCTCGATGAGCCCGAAGAGGACGTGCAGGCGGTTCGAGAACTCGTGGGTCTGCTCGCGAAGTGCCGCCGACAAGCGGCGCTGCGTCTCGAGCTCCTGGGCCGCAACCGCGAGATGGTCGAAGCGTCGGCCGAGGACTAGGGAGACCCCGGCGGCGCACGCGAGCCCGAAGAGCCCCGCGCCGATGACCCACGGGACCACCTGCCAGATGCGATCCTCCAGCTGCGCGGAGATCGAGGACTCGAGGATGCCGACCGATGCGGTGCCGACCACGACCCCGTCACGCCAGACCGGCACCTTCGCGCGGAGCGTCGGACCCACCGTGCCGACCTCGGAGCCGACGAACGTCTCGCCTCCGAGCGCGACGCTAGGGTCGGTCGAGACCATCTCGCCTCGCCGCTCGGGCACCGGGTGGGTGATGCGGATGCCCTCGTCGTCGGTGATGACGACGTAGTCGACGCCCGCGGACTCCGCGACGAGATCGGCGATCGGCTGCAGCGTGTCACCGGCATCCGGTTCGCCGACGGCGTCGACCACAGCAGGCAGCTCGGCGAGGCTCATAGCCACGGCGAGCGTGCGCTCGCCGGTCTCCTCGCGGATGGAGGTGTGCTGCACCTGGAGTGCCACGAGCAGCGTCGCGAGCATGCAGATCACGACGATCGAGAACTGCACGGCGACGAGCGTGAGCACGCGTGGGCCGCGCAGGGCGCGGAGCTGCGCGCGCGGTTCATTGGCCATGCCGTTCCAACACCTCCCCGTGCACCGATCGTCGAGGAGCACCGGCTGCTCCGGCGGACCTCCGTGTCCACAAAGACCATAAAGGCCAGAAGGCATCGACGCTCAATCCCGGTGCAATCGTAGAGAGCGCGCAGACCAGCGCGGCGACAGAGTCGTTGCCAACGGAAGGAATACTCCATTGAGTAGAACAAGACTCCCGAACAAGCTGCTCACCTCGCTCTTCGCCATCGTCACGGTCGCTGTCCTCGGCTTCGCGGTCGTGGACGCGAGCAGTGCGGGTGCCGGAGCATCGGCGAGGAGCAAGCTCACGATCATGGCGCCGGCGGCGCCCGGCGGTGGATGGGATGCCTTCGCCCGCGAAGCGCAGCAGGCGCTGCGAGCCAACGGCATCGTCAACAACGCCCAGGTCGTGAACGTGCCCGGCGCGGGTGGGACGATCGGGCTCAGCCAGCTGCTGCAGATGCAGGGGCGCGACGACATGCTCATGGTCACCGGTGGTGTCATGGTCGGGGCGACCGTGCTTTCCAACACGGGCGAGTCGCTCGCCGACACGGTGCCCATCGCCCGCCTTGCCGACGACTACAACGCGCTTGTCGTGCCGGCCTCGTCGCCGTACAACACCCTCGACGAGTTCGTCGAGGGCATGGAGAAGGACCCGGGCGGCCACTCGATCGCGGGCGGCTCGCTCGGCGGCATCGACCACCTCCTCAGCGGCATGCTCGGAAAGGCCGTCGGCGTCGACCCGAAGGACGTGAACTACGTCGCCTACTCGGGCGGCGGTGAGGTGCTCTCGTCGCTGCTCTCGAGCACCACCGCGGCAGGGCTCTCCGGCTACAACGAGTTCAGGGACCAGATCGAGGCCGGCACCCTCAAGGCGCTCGCGATCTCCGCCCCCGACCCTGTCGATGGCATCGACATCCCGACCTTCAAGCAGGAGGGCGTCGACGTCGCGATGGTCAACTGGCGGGGCGTGGTCGCCCCACCCGACATCGACGATGCGACGCGCGACGAGCTCGTCGCCATCGTCACCGAGCTCGAGAACAGCCCCGAATGGGCTGACGCGCTCGACCGGAACAACTGGACGGACAGCTTCCAGCCCGGCACCGATTTCGAAGATTTCCTCGTCGGCGAGACCGACCAGGTCACCGCACTCGTGAAGGAGCTCGGACTATGAGTCAGGTGCAGAACCAGCGTGAGGCGCAGCGCTCTCGAGATTCGAGAGGGTCAGCTACCAGCAGCATCCAGACGGGCCCGCGCTCCTGGTGGCACGGAAGGAGCGAACTCGGCGTCGCCGCGTTCGTCTTCCTCCTCGCCGCGGTCTTCGCGATCGGCACAGCCACCATGGACGTCCCGGCAACCGCGGGAGTCCCCGGGCCGCAGTTCTTCCCGACCATCGTCGTCATCCTCCTCTTCATCGTCTCCATCGCTCTCGCGATCACCGTCATCCGCAGGCCAGCACGCGATGACGAAGACGAAGCTGACCAGATGCTCGAGATCTCACCGGAGCTGCTCGAGGACATCGGACAGATCGACACGACCTCCGAGATCCGCGTCGTCACGGCCGCCGCGGGGGAGGAGCGCAAGAAGCGCGACGGCACCGACTGGAAGACCCTCGGCATCGTCTTCGCCGCGCTCGCGGGCACTGCGCTGCTGCTCGAGCCGGTCGGCTGGATCATCACGGCCGCCGCACTGTTCTGGGTGGTCGCCTACGCCCTCGGCAGCAAGCGCCACCTCTTCGACATCGGGGTCGCTTTCCTCTTCTCGTCACTCGTGCAGCTGTCGTTCTCGGCGGGCCTCGGCCTGACGCTGCCGTCCGGAATCCTGAGCGGAGTCCTCCCATGGATCAGCTGACCCACCTCCTCGAGGGCTTCACCGTCGCCCTCACCCCCATCAACCTCCTCTGGCTGCTCATCGGCGCCGTCCTCGGGACCGCGGTGGGCGTGCTGCCCGGCCTCGGCTCCGCCATGGCCGTCGCGCTGCTGCTCCCCGTCACCTTCAGCCTCGACCCGACCGGCGCGTTCATCATGTTCGCGAGCATCTACTTCGGCGGACTCTTCGGCGACTCGACCTCGGGCATCCTGCTCAACACTCCGGGAAACTCCTCGGCGATCGCGACGACGTTCGAGGGCCACCGGATGGCGAAGGACGGCCGAGCCGCGAAGGCGCTCGGAACCTCCGCCATCGGCGCGTTCATCGGCGGCACGATCGCGACGGCGCTCGTCGTGTTCTTCTCGCCGTTCCTCGTGCAGCTGGCGACGCAGTTCGGGCCTGCCGAGTACTTCGCGCTGGCCGCGTTCGCGTTCGTCGCGATCTCCTCGGTGGTCGCCGACTCCGTCATCCGCGGTCTCATCGCGCTCGGCATCGGCCTCGCGATCGCGCTGGTCGGCGTCGACGGCCCCTCCGGTGCCTCGCGCTTCACGATGGACCTGCCGCAGTTCTTCGACGGCATCTCGATCATCGTGGTGACGGTCGGCCTCCTCGCGATCGGCGAGGTCCTGCACGTCGCCAGCCGCATCCACCGCGAGGGCGGGCTCACGAAGATCCCCGCGTCCGGATCGCCGTACCTGAACCTTCGTGAGCTCCGACAGGCCCTCCCGGCGTGGCTTCGCGGAACCGCTTACGGCGTGCCCTTCGGCGCGATCCCCGTCGGCGGCTCCGAGGTGCCCACCTTCCTCGCGTACGGCACGGAGAAGCGCCTCGCGAAGCGCCGCGGCGACCGCGACTTCGGCACGCGCGGCGCCATCCAGGGTGTCGCCGCGCCCGAGGCGGCCGGCAACGCCACCGCAGGAACGGCGATGGGCGCGCTGCTCGCGCTCGGCCTCCCCACGTCGGCAACGGCCGCGATGATGCTCGCCGCGTTCCAGCAGTACGGGATGCAGCCGGGGCCGCTCCTCTTCGAGCGCAGCGCAGACCTCGTCTGGCCGCTCCTCGCGAGCCTCTTCGTCGGGCTCCTCATCCTCCTCATCATCAACCTGCCGTTCGCCGCGGTCTGGGCGAAGCTGCTGCTGATCCCGCGCCACTACCTGTACGCGGGCATCACGGGCTTCGCGATGCTCGGGGTCTACGCCATCGCCTCGTCGCCCGTCGACCTCTGGCTGGCTCTCGCGATCGGCGCGTTCGGCTTCGTGATGCGGCGCTACGCCATCCCGCTCGCTCCCGTGCTCATCGCCGCGATCCTCGGACCGCTCGCCGAGACCGAGCTGCGCCGCGCGCTGGCGGTCAGCGAAGGTGACCTGGGCATCCTCGTCGACTCGCCCATCACCATCGCGCTGTACGTGCTCATGGCCGGTGCCATCGTCATCAGCGCCATCCAGCACCTGCGGACTCGCGCCCGCGAGAAGCAGATCCAGAAGGCCAAGACGGAGGCCGTCGCCGTCCAGGCCGCCGAGCGAGAGGACGCCAGGTAGCGCCGACCAGCGGATGCCGCGAGGGCAGGTGGATGCGCACAGCGCGCCCACCTGCCCTCGCGCGTTCCCCGGATCCGCGCTCGCGCCTCCGCGCCCACACGAATCCTGATTGCCGGTAGAGTGCTGTCGTTTGTGGGTGCCGTAGGCTGTTCGCAGCCGCATCAGTGCGGCGATACGCCCATCTGGGTGGTGCGCGGCGTGCAGTCGCACCCCGCTCCACGCGCGAATCCGCGCAGTCACCCCACGTATCTCAGGAGATGCCCCACGTGAAGACCTCGGTCGAACAGATCAACCCGACCCGCGTCAAGCTGACGATCAACGTAGAACCGGCTGAACTCAAGCCATACGTCGACTCGGCCTACCGCACCATCGCAGAGCAGATCCAGGTGCCCGGCTTCCGCCGCGGCAAGGTTCCGACGCCGATCATCGACCAGCGCGTCGGTCGCGCCGCCGTCCTCGACCAGGCGATCTCCGATGGCCTCGACGTGTTCTTCAACCAGGCCGTCGCAGAGTCCGACGTGCAGCCGCTCGGTCGCCCGAAGGCCGACATCGTCGAGACGCCGAACGTCGCCGACTTCGCAGGCGACCTCGTCGTCGAGGTCGAGGTCGACTCGCGTCCCTCGATCGAGCTCCCCTCCTACGACGGCATCAAGGTCGAGGTCGAGGCTGCGGCCGTCGACGCGGCTGACGTCGACGCCGAGCTCGAAGAGCTCCGCAAGCGCTTCGGCACGCTCGTCACCGCAGACCGCCCGATCGAGGACGGCGACTTCGTGACGCTCGACCTCATCGCGACGGTCGACGGCGAGAAGGTCGACGAGGCCGAGGGCATCTCGTACGAGCTCGGCTCCGGCCAGCTCCTCGAAGGCACCGACGAGGCGCTCCTCACGCTCACCGCAGGCGAGGAGACCACCTTCCGCTCCAGGCTGCTCGGCGGCGAGCACGAGGGCAAGGAAGCAGAGATCACGGTCACCGTGCAGTCGGTCAAGGACCGCGAGCTGCCCGAGGTCGACGACGAGTTCGCGCAGATCGCGAGCGAGTTCGACACGATCGAGGAGCTCCGCGCCGACCTCGAGACGCAGGCCAAGAGCAAGAAGACGTTCGAGCAGGTCGATGCCGCACGCGAGAAGATCGTCGAGCAGCTCCTCGAGCTCGTCGAGATCCCGCTGCCGGAGACGCTCATCAACGATGAGGTCACGCGCCACCTCGAGCAGGAGGGCCTCCAGCCCGACGACGAGCACGGTGTCGAGGTTCGCGCGAACGCCGAGAAGTCCTTCCGCCAGCAGGTGCTCCTCGACGAGGTCATCAAGGCCGAGGGCGTCGAGGTCGAGCAGGACGAGCTCACGCAGTTCCTCATCCAGTCGGCAGCCCAGTACGGCATGGCTCCGCAGGAGTTCATCGGCGTCCTGCAGGAGAACAACCAGCTCCCCGGCATGATCGGCGAGGTCGCACGCTCCAAGGCCATCCTGTTCGTTCTGGACAAGGCCGAGGTCGTCGACACCAACGGCGACGCCGTCGACATCTCCGAGTTCACGGTCGCTGTCCAGCGCGCCAAGGACAAGGCAGCCGCAGCTGAGGCCGAGGCGTCCGCCGACGCCGTCGAGTCAGAAGAGGTCGCCTCCGACGAGGTCAAGGACGACGAGGCCAAGTAGTCTCCAGTTCCACTTCGCGAAGCGCCGCCGGCATCACACCGGCGGCGCTTCGTGCATGTCTGGCCCTTTGCCAGGCACCGTGTGCCGTGGGCGAACAGGCCAGCGCTGGCCTCGCGGCTCTACTAGATTCGGTGACGACCGTTAGGGAAATGGAGCGACCGTGGCTGATATTCAACTGCCGAACAGCGTCTTCGACAGGCTCTTGAAAGACCGCATCATCTGGCTCGGGTCCGAGGTGCGCGATGAGAACGCGAACGAGATCTGCGCGAAGATCCTGCTGCTTGCTGCAGAGGACCCTGAGCGAGACATCTACCTCTACATCAACTCGCCGGGTGGATCGATCACCGCAGGTATGGCGATCTTCGACACGATGGAGTTCGTGCCGAACGACATCGTCACCGTGGGCATCGGCATGGCGGCCTCCATGGGCCAGCTCCTGCTGACCGCAGGTGCGCCGGGCAAGCGCTACATCACGCCGAACGCGCGCGTCCTGCTGCACCAGCCGCACGGCGGCTTCGGCGGCACGGCGAGCGACATCCAGACCCAGGCGCAGCTGATCCTCGACATGAAGGCGCGCCTCGCGTCGATCACGGCACAGCGCACGGGCAAGAGCCTCGAGCAGATCAACGAGGACGGCGACCGCGACCGCTGGTTCAACGCCGATGAGGCGCTGGCGTACGGCTTCGTCGACCACATCCGTTCGTCGGCGACCGAGGTCACGGGCGGCGGCGGCACCAAGCGCGACGCCGAGTCCACGTCCGAGTCGGCAGAGTAAGGAAGCCAGAGCATATGAACACCCCATTTCTGACCGGCGGCTCGCCGGCAGGCGTCCAGAGCCCCTCTTCGCGGTACATCCTGCCGTCGTTCGAGGAGCGCACGGCGTACGGCTACAAGCGCCAGGACCCGTACGCGAAGCTCTTCGAGGACCGCATCATCTTCCTCGGAGTGCAGGTCGACGACGCCTCGGCTGACGACATCATGGCCCAGCTCCTCGTGCTCGAGAGCCAGGACCCTGACCGCGACATCACGCTGTACATCAACTCGCCCGGCGGATCGTTCACGGCCATGACGGCGATCTACGACACGATGCAGTACATCCGTCCAGAGGTCTCC
The DNA here is from genome assembly GCF_041366455.1 of Pseudoclavibacter sp. JSM 162008. NCBI lineage: Bacteria > Bacillati > Actinomycetota > Actinomycetes > Micrococcales > Microbacteriaceae > Pseudoclavibacter > Pseudoclavibacter sp. JSM 162008. The sequence continues at coordinate 154,140 of NZ_JBEWYX010000002.1, read as the reverse complement.
ACCGTGTGCCTCGGGCAGGCAGCCTCCGCGGCCGCCGTGCTGCTCGCCGCGGGACAGCCCGGCAAGCGCCTCGCTCTCCCGAATGCTCGTGTCCTCATCCACCAGCCCTCGACCGGCGGCGCCGGCCAGGGGCAGGCGTCGGACATCGAGATCCAGGCGCAGGAAGTGCTGCGGATGCGCACCTGGCTCGAGGAGGCGCTCTCGCGTCACTCGGGCAAGCCCGTCGACAAGGTGAACCGCGACATCGAGCGCGACAAGATCCTGTCGGCCGCCGAGGCCCTCGAGTACGGCCTCATCGACCAGGTGCTCACGAGCCGCAAGGGCGCCGAGCCGGTCATCATCGACTAGTTCGAGTAGACCGAACAGCGACATGCAGTGCCCGGATGGCCGTGTCGGGGGAGTCCCCCTGGCGCGGCCATCCGGGCAATGTCGGTGGTTCGGGTTAGTCTTGGCAGACCGCGAAGGAGGTCCTCATGGCACGTATCGGTGAAAGCAGCGAGTTGCTGAAATGCTCGTTCTGCGCCAAGAGCCAGAAGCAGGTCAAGCAGCTCATCGCTGGTCCTGGTGTCTACATCTGCGACGAGTGCGTCGAGCTGTGCAACGAGATCATCGAAGAGCGCATGGCCGACTCCGAGACCAGCGAAGTCAAGGACTTCGAGCTCCCGAAGCCGCGCGAGATCTTCGCCTTCCTCGAGGAGTACGTCATCGGGCAGGAGCCCGCGAAGAAGGCACTCGCCGTCGCGGTCTACAACCACTACAAGCGTGTCCGCGCGCTCGGCCAGATCACCTCTGCAGAAGAGCGGGTCGACGAGGTCGAGATCTCGAAGAGCAACATCATGCTCATCGGGCCAACCGGATGCGGCAAGACCTACCTCGCGCAGTCGCTCGCGAAGCGGCTCAACGTGCCGTTCGCTGTCGCTGACGCGACGGCGCTGACCGAGGCGGGGTACGTCGGCGAAGACGTCGAGAACATCCTGCTGAAGCTGCTGCAGGCCGCTGACTTCGACGTGAAGCGTGCCGAGACGGGCATCATCTACATCGATGAGATCGACAAGATCGCGCGCAAGGCGGAGAACCCGTCCATCACGCGCGACGTCTCCGGCGAGGGTGTCCAGCAGGCGCTGCTGAAGATCCTCGAAGGCACTGTCGCGTCGGTTCCGCCGCAGGGTGGCCGCAAGCATCCGCAGCAGGAGTTCATCCAGATCGACACGACGAACGTGCTCTTCATCGTGGCGGGTGCCTTCGCGGGCCTGGAGGAGATCGTCTCGCAGCGTGCCGGCAAGAAGGGCATCGGCTTCGGCGCCCCCCTGCACTCGAAGAACGATGATCGCGACCTCTACAGCGAGGTGCTCCCGGAAGACCTGCACAAGTTCGGGCTCATCCCGGAGTTCATCGGCCGCCTTCCCGTCATCACGACGGTCTCGCCGCTCGATCGGGGCGCACTCATCGACATCCTCACGCAGCCGCGCAATGCGCTCGTGAAGCAATACCAGAAGATGTTCGAACTCGACGGTGTCGAGCTCGTCTTCGACGAAGGCGCGCTGGAGGAGATCGCCGACCTCGCGGTGCTGCGCCAGACCGGTGCCCGCGGGCTCCGAGCCATCCTCGAGGAGACGCTCGGGCCGGTCATGTTCGATGTGCCCTCTCTCGACGACGCGAGCCGAGTCGAGATCACTCGCGACGTGGTGCTCAAGAACGCCGCACCGACGATCATCCCGCGACCGGAGCTGCGCGCCGAGAAGTCGGCCTAGCTCACCGTCGCGTGAGCGCCTCGACGACGTCCAGAAGCCCCGCCTGCCTCACCGCACGCGGGGCTTCTGCACTGCGTCAGCCAGCGGCCTGTCGCCGCGGGGGAGCGGCCGGTCGCGAGGTGTTGTCGGCGGGTTCGATGCGCTCGACTCGTTCGGGGGCCTCACCGACGCGCTCGACCCGCTCTGGAGCCGCAGCGACGCGAGTCTCTTCCGAAGACGTGAGGCAGACCGCGTGAAGGTGATCGAACTGCTGCTCGGCAGGGTCCTCATCGTCAGCGCCGACGCCCGTGCGCTCGGCGGACGAGACCGCCGGCGGTCTCTCGAGGTGCTGTCCGCGGGTGACCGCGAGCGGCTGGGCACCATGTCCGACGCGCGGGCAGACGGCCGCGCGGACGCGTTCCTCACCGGTCGCCTGCTTGTGCAGCTCGGCCTCGACCGCCTCGCGGGAGACCATCTCGAAGGCGGGGAGCACGGGCTTGCGCCGGTCCCGGCGCTCGAGGCGGTGTGCTCGCACTGCGGTTCGACGAGTCACGGGAAGCTGAGCATCCCGGGCCTGCCGGTGCTCGTGAGCATCGCCTACGCGGGGTCTGCGGTCTTTGTCGCGCTGGCCAGCGCCGACGATGTCGGCGCACTCGGGATCGACGCCGAGGCGCTGCGGTCCCACGGAGACTCCGCCCCTGCGCTGCCCGACCGTGCGCTCTCGGAGCCAGACCAGGACCCATCGCCCCCTGCGCCTTCGAGGGATGCGTTCGACCCGGCTCACGACCTCGAGCGGTGGACCGCCGTCGAGGCGGTCCTCAAAGCTGACGGCCGCGGGCTGCGCGTCGACCCGAGCTTCGTGCGCCTCGCGTCGGGCGAGGGGCGCGCCGACAGGGAGGAGCATGCTCGCATCTCGGGGGACGACGCGAGCTATCGCATCCACCGCTCCGTCGTCGACCGTCGCTTCCTCGTGGCCGTGGCCACACGGAAGCCGGACCGGGGAAAGAGCCTGGCCAGTGAACCCGCTAACGAAGAAGCCGGGTCACCTTCGCTCTGAGCGCGCTGGGGAGGTCGGGAAGGGCGAGCTGGTAGAGCCAGGCGTCGAAGAGCTCCTGGAGCGGGGCGTCCGGCACGACTGTCGCGGTGTGCTCGATGAACTCCGCGGTCGAGGCCACGGAGAAGCGCTTCACCGAGGTCCAGCTCGTGAGGATCTCGAAGAACGCCGAGTCGCCGACGGTCAGGCGCAGGGCGTGGAGGGTGAGCGCGCCGCGCTTGTAGACGCGGTCGTCGAACATGTCGGCGGCACCCGGGTCGCCGAGCAGCAGGTCCTGCGGCAGCTCGGAGAGCGTGCGCCAGTAGTACCTGGCGAGCTGGTCGGCGCTCTCGGCGCCGCTCGCCTCTGCCCAGATCCACTCGGCGTAGCAGGCGAATCCCTCGTTCAGCCAGATGTGCTGCCAGCCACTCACTCCGATGCTGTTGCCGAACCACTGATGCGCGAGCTCGTGGGCGACGAGGCGCTCCTGGCCTCTGGCACCGTCGATCTGGTTCGCGCCGAAGATCGCCATGCCCTGGGCCTCAAGGGGGATCTCGAGGTCGTCGGCCGTCACGATGACGGCGTAGGAGTCGAAGGGGTACGGGCCGAAGGTCAGCTCGAAGGTCTCCATCATGCGGGAGAGGTCGGCGAGGTCTGTGCCCACGCGACGGGCGAGGGCGGGCGGGTAGTGCAGGCGTCCGGCGACTCCCGCGAGCTGCACGTCTTCGCGCCGGTAGCGGCCGATCTGCAGGGTGACGAGGTAGCTGGCGGTCGGTGCGCCCTCCTCGTACACCCACGTCGTCAGGCCTCCGGATGAGCGCCTCGAGTGCAGGGCTCCGGTCGCGACCACGTCGTAGTTGCTGTCGACGGAGACCTGGATGCGGTAGCTGGCCTTGTCGGCGGGGTGGTCGTTGCAGGGGAACCAGGTCGGGGCGCCGGTGGGCTGCGAGGCGACGATGATGCCGTCCTCGAGCTCTTCCCAGCCGATGGTTCCCCATCGGGAGCGCCGGGGGCGAGGGGCGCCCTCGTAGACGACCTCGAGCGTGATGGCGGCTCCGGCCTCGACTGGCTTCGACAGCGTGACCTTCAGCTTGCGGTCGCTCTGCTTGAAGCGCGCCTGCTTGTCACCGCGAGCGGCGACCTTGCTGACGCGAAGGCCGACGAGGTCGAGGGAGAACGCGGTGAGGGGAACGGTGGCGCGGATGCTCAGCGTCGCCGTGCCGGAGAGTCGGTTGTTCTGCATCCGGTACTTGAGGGTGAGGTCGTAGTGCTCGACACGGATGCTCACGTCGCCGCTCTGCGGCGTGTAGGGGTTGCCGGGCAGTGGCTCAAGCGCGGCGGCGCGGTTCATGACACCTTCGACTGGTAGGCGCGGAGCTTGAGCGCGCGCCAGGGGCCGATGGGGTTGCCGCTCCAGCGGCTGCCGACGGGCACCGACTCGCCTCGCATGACGAGGGAGGCTGGTCCCACGGTGGCGTGGGCGCCGATCGTGGCGGCGGGCAGGATCACGCTGTGCGGTCCGAGTGTTGCGCCTGCTTCGAGGGTGACGGTGTCCATGCTCATTATTCGATCATGGAACAGGTGAGTCTGGACGACGCATCCCCGGTTGACGGTGGCTCCGTCGCCGAGAGTGACCAGATCTGCCTCCGGGAGCCAGTAGGAGTCGCACCAGACGCCCTTGCCGATCTTCGCGCCCAGCGAGCGCAGCCAGAGCGCGAGCGCGGGCGTTCCGGCGGCCCCGCGCGCGAACCAGGGGGCTGCGACCATCTCGACGAAGGTGTCTGCGACCTCGGTGCGCCACACGAAGCTCGACCAGAGGGGCTGCTCGGAGACGCGGATGCGCCCGACGATGACCCACTTGGCGACCGTCGAGATGAGGGCGGATGCGGCTGCCGCGGCGAGCAGGACGAAGCCGGAGAGCACGATGGTCCAGGCGACGCCGACCGCGGTCTCGATGGCGGCGAGGGCGAGGAGCACGCCGAGGCCGAGTCCGCAGGTGACGATGACGGGGACGATGCGGCACAGCTCCCAGAGCGCGCGGGCGACGCGGAGCGCCCGGGGCGGGTTGTAGGTGCGGGACTCGTCGCCGTCGACGGTGACGCGCCGGAGGCGGACGGGCGGGGAGCCGAGCCAGGATGAGCCGGGCTTCGCCTTCGCGGGCGCGGCGGAGAGCACGGCGACGAGCCCGTCGCGGGGCACGGAGTGCCCTGCCGCTGCCATGCCGGAGTTGCCGAGGAAGGCTCGTGCGCCGATGCGGGCTCGCTCGATGCGCATCCACCCGTTGTGCAGCTCGTAGGAGGCGACCATGGTGTCGTCGGCGAGGAACGCGCCGTCATCGATCTGCGTCATCGAGGGGAGGAGCAGCACGGTCGAGGCCTCGACGTCGCGGCCGACCTTGGCGCCGAGCATCCGCAGCCAGAGCGGGGTGAAGAGGCTCGCGTAGAACGGGAAGAGCATGGTGCGGGCGGCGTCGAGGAGGCGCTCGATGCACCAGGCCTGCCAGGCGACGCGTGAGCGCACGGGGTGCGTGCCCTGTGTGAGGCCGATCGAGAGGAGACGCACGAGGGTCACGACGAGCCCCGCGAAGGTGACCCCCGCAGCGATGACTGCGGGTGCGAGCCACGCGAACGCGGCGAGGGTGGCGTCGCCCAGTGACGCCGCACCGCGCATCCCGACCGCGACGACGACCCCGCCGACCGCGAACGAGAACAGCGGCAGCAGCGCGAGTGCCGCTGACGCGACGGCGTAGACGAAGGCCCACCCGAACGGCTGCGGTGGGCGTTCGGCGGGCCAGTCGTTCGCGCGCACCTTGCCGACCCGGACGGCGGGGGATCCGGCCCAGCTCTTGCCGGAGCGAACCCGGCCGAAGACCGCGGAACCGGGCGCGACCTCGGCCCCCTGGCCGATCTTGGTGCCGGGGGCGAGGGTGCTTCGTGCGCCGACCGTCGCGCCGGCGCCGATGCGGATGCCGCCGATGCGCACGAGCTCGCCGTCGATCCAGTAGCCGGTCAGGTCGACCTCCGGCTCGATGGCCGCGCCGTCGCCCAGCTGCAGCATGCCCGTGACCGGCGGCAGCGAGTGCAGGTCGACGTTGTTGCCGACCTTCGCGCCGAGTGCCCGCGCGTAGTAGACGACCCAGGGCGCACCGGCGAGCCCGACGGCGTCGATCTGCGTGGCGACCTGCTCGGCGAGCCAGAGGCGCATGTGGGTCGCCCCGCCGCGTCGGTAGTCGCCCGGCTTCAGGCGGAACAGCAGGATGCGCGCGGCGGCAACCGAGATCGCCATCTTCCCGAACGGGGTCACGAACACCACGAGCATGACGAGGATGAGCCAGAGCGGCGCATCCGGCAGCACCTCGAACCCGGGCAGGAGCTGCAGCAGGGCGCTCGCGGTGAGCAGGTAGGTGATCCAGCGGGCCCCGGCGAGGATGTGCAGGGGGAGACCTGCGACGATCTGCAGGATGCGCGCCGACAGCGGAGTCGGCCCTGGTGTGCTGAAGGTCGTGGGCAGCTCGTCCTCATCGTCGAGCGCTTCGCGGATCGACTCGGTCATGGCGGCGAGGCGGGGGTGGTCGTAGACGTCGGCGACCGTGAACTCGGGGACGCGGGCGCGCACGCGCGTCACGAGCTGGGCGGCAGAGAGCGAGCCGCCGCCGAGGTCGAAGAAGTCGGCGTCCTCGCTGCCGACGGGCAGTCCGAGCACGGCCTGCCACTGCTCGGCGAGCCAGGCGGTGTGGGCGTCGAGGTCGCCGGAGACCTCGTCTGCACCGGGGAGCGGCCAGGGCAGTGCGTTCTTGTCGACCTTGCCGGACGTGCGGGTCGGCAGGGAGTCGACCTCGGCGATCAGCGGCACGAGGGCCTTCGGCAGCTGCTCGCCGAGTTCGGCGCGCGCGAGCTGCCGCTCGTAGCCCGGTCCCGTCACGACGTAGCCGACGAGGATGGAGGCGCCTGCCGAGGTCTTTCGGACGGCGACGGCCGACCCGGTGACGCCGGTGACGGCCTGCAGCGCCGCCTCGACTTCGCCGAGCTCGATCCGACGGCCGCCGATCTTCACCTGGTCGTCGGCCCGTCCGAGGAACACGAGGCCCTCGGCTTCGTACTTGACGAGGTCGCCTGAGCGGTAGGCGCGCTCCCAGCCGAGGCTCTCCATGGGCGCGTACTTCTCGGCGTCCTTGGCCGGGTCGAGGTACCGGGCGAGGCCGACGCCGCCGATGATGAGCTCGCCGGATTCGCCCTCTGCGGCGCGCTTGCCCTCGGCGTCGACGACGGCGAGCTCCCACCCGTCGAGCGGGAGGCCGATGCGGATGGGCGCGTTGCCGTCGAGGAGCGCCGCGCACGCGACGACGGTAGCCTCGGTCGGACCGTACGTGTTCCAGACCTCGCGGCCGTCGCCGACGAGGCGCTGCGTGAGCTCGAGCGGGCAGGCCTCGCCGCCGAAGATGAGGAGCCTGACCTGCTCGATGGTCTCGCTCGGCCAGAGTGCGGCCAGTGTCGGGACGGTCGAGACGACTGAGATCTGGTGCCGCAGGAGCCATGGCCCGAGGTCTTCGCCGGAGCGAACCAGCGACCGAGGGGCTGGCACGAGGCACGCGCCGTAGCGCCAGGCGAGCCACATCTCCTCGCAGGATGCGTCGAAGGCGACCGACAGGCCGGCGAGGACGCGGTCGCCTGGACCGATGGGATCGGCCTGCAGGAACAGCTTCGCCTCGGCGTCGACGAAGGCGGCCGCGGAGCGGTGGGAGACGGCGACGCCCTTCGGCACCCCCGTCGAGCCGGAGGTGAAGATGACCCAGGTGTCGTCGTCCAGATGCGGGCCGTCGAGCTCGTCGAGGCTGCTGCTCTCGGGATGCGGTGCTCCGGCTTCGAAGAGATCGACCGGTTCCCCTGCTGGCTGCTCGCCGTCGGCCGCGAGCACGAACTCGCCGTCGCCCTCGATGGTGCCTCGCACCTTGGCCTCGCCGAACACGAGCAGCGCTCGCTCGTCCGGGTCGTCGACGTCGACGGGCACGTAGGCGGCCCCGGCGGCGATGATGGAGAGGATCGCGACGTACAGCTCACGGGTGCCGGATACGAGTCGCACGCCAACCTTGTCGCCGCGACGGACTCCCGCGTCCTGCAGCACCTTGGCCGTCTGGGCGACGTAGGCCGACAGGTCCGAGTAGCTCAGGGGAGCGACGCCGTCATCGATCGCGATGGCGTCGGGATGCGCGGTCGCTGTCGCCGAGAGCACGTCGATGAGGGTGCGGGGCGCGGGGGCGGCCGAGGATCGGTCCAGAGGGGAGTGCACGGAGCCACGCTACCGGTGAAAGGTAACGCAGCGGTTGCCGAGCCTCTGCGGCTGACTTCGGAGCGGATGGCCTAAGTCGGGTACTCAACGAAGGACAGCTCAATGCGGTGCATGAGTTCCCCGTCGAGTCTCAGCTCGATTCCTACCGGCCCCGGTTCGAAGACGAGGAGCGGCACCGGCCAGATCATCGCGGCGGGCCTAACTCCGCTGGGGATGTAGGCAGATGGCATGGTTTTCGCGAACATGAGCTCGGCGCTGAATTCTGGAGAAGCTAGAGCTTCGAGCTTTCCCTCTTTATAGGCCGTCCGTGCGAGGGTTTCGCCCTCAGAGTCTGCGATGAGCGCGACCCGAGCTCGCGATGCATGTTCGATGTCCATCGTGATCACGGCCTGTCGACCGCCATCGGCTCCGAGCCCGAACAATCGAGTCAGGATCGTGGGCGCAAAGAAATGAGGGCGAGTCTCCATCTCCATGCTCGATTCCATGACCTTCGTGGCCGTGTAGGTCCCGGTCTCGTTCACAAGCACTGACTCTGCTACCAGCGAGTAGTCGTGACGATCGCTCGCTCGAAGGCGATGCTCGTAGAGCCACTCTGTTGCCTTGTCTTCCCTGAAATCGAGGGACTCGACAACGGCGTTGACGATGGCCTCACCTGCGGTGGCTGGTATGGAACGTAGATGTTGTCCGTTTGCGCGGAGAAATGTGTCGGTCGCGATCCACGCGGTGCGCTTGTTCCCGTTTGAGAAGCCCGGTGTGGTAGCCAACGCGTGCAATAGTGCCCCCCGCCTTGGCCCAGATCGTAGGATAAAGATCCTTGCCCTCAAATGAAGCGCGGGGTCTGCCAGCGGCGCTGGCGATGTCGTCGCGGTTACGAACACCAGATTGCTCCGCGGCCACAATCTCGTTGATTCTGATCAGCGCATCAACGGAGAGGTAAGTGATCGTCATCGCTCGGCGAGGCGACGGAGCAGTTCGCAGTGGTCATCCATCACACCGCGAACGAGATCCTCGATAGCAGTTTCGTCGAGAAAGATCGTGCCATCGTGCTCGTATCGCGGCGCCGTCGCGAACGTCATGGGCTCGCGAGCTCTTGAGTCGATCGGGCTTGACATGGCGTCACTCTACTCGACGGCTCTCATCGACTCATGGGGCTGTGGAAGACCCGGGCAGTGGGATCAACGGTCGTCGCGCGAGATTGGTGAGACAAGGTTGGCCCCGGGTTGCGCGCCAGCGCGGACTACTGAGCTCATCGGATCCGGCCGCGCCGTTGTCGAACCTGAAAATCTCCCGTAAGGTAACCCCCTTACTTCCCTTGGGAATCCCGTTGTGCAGAGTTCACTCCTTCGTTACATCCAGAACCGGCCCTGCTGGGCGGGGAAGCGCCGTCCACGCGCGAACCCCTCGCGGGCTGCTTGCGGTCGCAGTGTGAAGTCCATGGCGTTCGCGCCGAAGAGATGGTCGAGCTCAGGGCCGGGGAAGATCGTCTCGACCGTGCTTCCTCCCGCGCGCAGCTCCGCAAGCTGCGCATCCAGGTTCAAGCCCCATTCCGCAGGCGCCAGGCTCTTACCTGAGAACGGGGCGAGGACCAGCACATTGTCGAAGCCTGCCGCGAGGTCGGCGTTCTCGTTGCGGCGGAAACCGCCGTCGAGAAGCCAGCGGTCGCCGACGCGGTAGGGGAGGCCACTCGACGTGCTGGCCGCGACTGCATCGGCGAGGTCCACCCCGCTGTGACGGTCGAGGACGACGGGATCGCCCGTCGACGCATCGATGGCCGTCAGCAGCAGCTCGTGGGTGGGCCAGTCCAGGACGGGGAGGCGTGATGCGACGGTCGCGTGCCAGCGGTCCTGCCAGGACCCGTCGGCTGCTTCCAGTCGCGCGAGGGCGGATGCGCCGAGGCGGCGGCGGTAGTCGGCCGCGCTCGTGGATTCGGCGATGAGGCGGTGCATTCGCTCGAGCTGATCGCCCACCGCACCTCGCGCTGGTCCGGACGACCGTTCGCCTCGCTGTGCGGGTGACGGTGGAGGCGTTTGGGGTGTGGTGCTCAGGATCGCGTCGAGCAGGGTGGCGGGCGCGGCACCAGCGAGTTGAGCCCCGGCGGTTGCTCCAGCAGAGGTGCCGATGACACGGTCGGCGGTCGTGACATCCACGCCCGCATCGGGCAGGCCTGCGAGCACGCCGATCAGCCAGGCGTTGCCGGTGGAGCCGCCCCCGCCGAGCACGAGGGCCCGTCGGGCTGGGTTCGTCTCGGACGAAGAGGGAAGTGAGGTGGAAGCAGTTGTGTTCATGGGCGTTGCCTTTCGCGAAATGCGTGGCGGACGCTCCGAACGCGACGTTGCTAGTCGCGGGCTCGTGAGGAGCTCGGAGCACCCACTGTGGATCCTGCGTTCATGGGTGTCACCTCCTGGCTTCGAATCACGATGTGAGCCACCATACGCCTGCTGACGGCTCAGCACATGGAAAACTGCGGCAGCAGCGTGGGCGTCTCAGCGGTCTGCAGCTGCTTCGACGACGGTGCGCGGCAGGCGGAGCTCGACCGCCAGAACGTCGACACTCACGCCCTCATCGATGAGCGCTCGCAGGCCTTTCGTGAGGTCTTCCAGATGCTGCGCCGGTGCGGCGTGGCCTGTCTCCGGGAGGAGTTCCTGCAGCTGCGTCAGCCGCCTGCGCTGTGCCTCGGTGAGTGCAGCTGGCGCGGGTTCGCCCATGCCGAATCGGAACTCCCAGTCTGGGCTCGACTCTGCGGACACCTGGTCCTCGTCGCTGGGCATGCCGCCGACGATACCGGGCACGGCGCGACGAGCCCGGACAGGTTCGCGTCTGCGGTCCTCGCGGGTCTGCGGACGTGCCGCCGGGGAGCGACGTACTCTCGGTCAGATGGACGCCATGCGTGAACCTCTTGAAGCTGCCCTCGACGAGCTCGCCCCCAGTGACGGCGATGCGCTCGCGCGCGTCACGGCGACGCGCGACGCAGCCAGATGGCTGGAAGAGGTTGGACTTGTGGAGGCGGTCGAGCGGGCACGCGCCGGCGGTTCGACGTGGGCGCAGATCGGTGCGGCGCTGGGGGTCACGGGAACTACGGCGACCACCCGGTTCGGGGGCACACCCGAGGAACGCGAGGCCCGTGCGCAGCAGTCCCGGGACCGAGCCGCGCAGCGCAACCGGGCGGCTTCGGAGGCTATCGGTGCGACGCCGCGCGATGACCTGCCTGGCATCTCGGTTGCCGAGGCCGCCGAGAAGCTCGACGTTCAGCTGGGCACGTTTCGCAGGCGCATCCAGGTCGCCCGTGAGCGGAACAGCGACGCGTTCCGTGTCGCGATCAGGCTGGTCCAGCTCTCACCTAAGCGCGAGGTCATGCGCGTCGTCGACCTCGAAGCCGCGGCGCGGATCTAGACGCATGGGTGCCCTGGGTGACGGTCGACAGGCTCAGCCCATGTATGCGCCGGCCTCGAACCTCGCCTGTTGGATGACGATGATCGCGCCGATCTCGAGCGCGACGATGCCCGTGATGATGGCGAGTGACCACCACACGGACCTGTGCGTGCAGGCCGCTGTGATTGCGGCGGCAGCAAGGCTCACGACCCAGACCAGGAAGTGCGCGACGGCCGCGATGCCGGTCGTGGTGACGGCCTCCTCGTAGTGCCCCTTGGGGACGGTCCAGGTGTCGCTCGAGTTGGCGTAGCCGTAGTGGAGTATCTCGCCGACGCTCAGCCCGAGGAAGACGTCGATCACGAGCGTCACGGCCGCGGTGACGAAGGCTATTCCGGTTGCAATGCTCCAGCCAAGGACGGGGCGCCAGACTGTGCCGCGAGGTGGGCCGGAGGTGGCCCGTTGCGGGGCGGATGCAAGAGAGCTCATCGCCACGAATGCTCGAGGAAGGGCCAGGCGACCGGAACGGCGATGGCGACCACGGAGAGAAGGAAGAGCATCCCGAACGTGCGGCCGAACGGACGCGGGTCGCTGCTGGCGACGCTGACAGCCGTTCCGATGTACGCGAGCCAGGTGGTGCCGAGAAAGAGGATCGTGAGGTCGGCGACAGACTTCGCCTCGCCGTAGTGGAGCGCGGTGGTCGAATGCGGATCACTGTCGGCTTCCATGCCGGCCCCATACCTCAGCATCTCGTCGATACAGAGACCGAGTCCGAGCGCCAGGAACCCGAGGACGAACACTCCCAGAACCGCGAGCAGGCCGACTTTGCCCTCACCGCCTGCCGCCTGCGCACTCGCGTCTGCGCTTGCACGGACCTCGTTCACCACTGGCATGGCATGAGCATAGGTGCAGCCCGGTGGGTCAGGTCTGGATGCGCGAAACCGTCACTCGACGCCATTCGATGGCGGGATCTGTCTGCCCAGGGCGGGTGAAGCCGCGACAGCTTTCACGGGTCGATTGTGCGCTATCAGCACCCACAGCGTAGGTACGCAGATGACAACCGCTGCGACGACCCCGGCTAACCAAGGACTGATATCGGTGCCCCGCCACAGTAGATTGATGCCGCCCATGATGGAGAAGATCATGATGAGGCGAGGGAGGAACCACCACTTCGGCAAGCGGGGCGGGTTACCGAGCCATGGGATCTTCTCGTCGGGGTTAGCTCTCGAGTGGCGGACGATATCGACAAGAGACGCCGCCGCGGCGACCGCCAGCAGAACGAAGGCCCAGAAGAGATCCATGGGACCCACACGAACATGCCGCTCTGGGCGCCGCCTCAGAGAGCTCCACTTCCTGTCTGCCGAGTCCTATCGCCGTGCGTCACGGACAGGGCCCGCCTTGATCTGCCTCGCGTCTTTGCGCTTCATAGCCGCTGAGCCCTTTGAGAGGTCCCTGCAGACGGGCCGGGCGCTCGTGTCCCGTGCTCGTGCAGGATGGGACATATGGAACCCGGCCACTACGACACGTTCGCCTCCGACTATGCGACCGACAACGAGCGCAACCTCGTGAACAGCTACTACGAGCGGCCGGCGATGCTCACACTCCTCGGCGACGTACGCGGCGCACGCGTGCTCGATGCCGGATGCGGAGCGGGCCCGCTTGCGACCGAACTAGCGGCCCGCGGCGCGACCGTCGCGGGCTTCGACGCGAGCTCGGAGATGATCACGATCGCTCAGCGGCGGCTCGGCGACACCGTCGACCTGCAGGTGGCTGACCTTGGGAGACCGCTTCCGTATTCGGACGGGTGCTTCGACCTCGTCGCCGCGTCCCTGGTGCTCCATTACCTCGAAGACTGGGGTCCGGCTTTGACCGAGCTCCACCGCGTCCTGGAGCCCGGCGGTCGGTTGGCCATCTCCGTGCATCATCCGTTCGTCTACCGCCTGATGTTTCCGGAGCGGGACTACTTCCGGACCGAAGCCTGGACGTCGACCTCGACCTTCAACGGCACCGAGGTCGAGCTGACGTACTGGCACCGGCCCCTCCACGCGATGACCGATGCCTTCGTCGAGGCCGGCTTCAGCATCGTGACGGTCGCCGAGCCGCCGTTCGCTGCGGATACGCCGACGGAGCTCATCCCGCCACATCTGGTTGACCGGACAGCGTTCCTGAGCTTCATCTTCTTCGTGCTGGAGCGCTGAGGGGCTCAGCTCAGCCGAGCCCCGCGCGGTCGAGCTACTGCAGTCCGCGCCGCTTGAGCAGCGGCTCGATGGGGGCGGGGCCGCCGAGCAGATCGTCGACCAGCGACATCGCATCCCTGGAGCCGCCCGGCTCGAGGATGCTACGGCGGAACCGTTCGCCGGCAGCGCGGAGGCCGCCGTCGAGCTCCGCCTGCTCCGCGAACCAGTCGACCGTCGCCGCGTCGAGCACCTCGCTCCAGATGTAGCCGTAGTAGCCGGCGCTGTATCCGCCCGCGAAGATGTGCTGGAAGTAGGGGAGCGTGTAGCGCGGCGGCACGGCAGGGAGGTCGAGGCCGTAGCGCTGAAGCACCTGCTGCTCGAAGGCTTCGACATCGGTGACCTCGGCGGCCTCTTCCGGCGACAGCGAGTGCCACTCGAGGTCGATGACCGATGCTGCGAGGTACTCGCTCGTGCCGAAGCCCTCGTTGAAGGACGCCGAGTCGAGCAGGCGCTCGACGAGCTCCTCCGAGAGCTGCTCGCCCGTCTCGTGGTGCTTCGCGTAGTTGCGCAGCACCTCAGGCCACAGCATCCACATCTCGTTGACCTGGCTGGGGTACTCGACGAAGTCGCGCGGCACGTTCGTGCCACCGAGGCTCGGGTAGCCGACCAGCGCGAACAGGCCGTGCAGCGCGTGCCCGAACTCGTGGAACAGTGTCTCGACCTCGTCGAACGTGAGCAGCGTCGGCGAACCCTCGGCGGGCTTCGGCACGTTGAGCGTGTTGAGCACAACCGTCGGCTCGCCGAGCAGACGGTTCTGCTGGATCACCGAGTTCATCCACGCGCCGCCGCGCTTGGAGTCGCGCGTGTACAGGTCGAGCGAGAACAGCCCGACCTCGGTTGCGTCCTCGTTGCTCACCTCATACACCACGGCGTCGGCGTGGTGGCCGCGAAGCTCGGGCCGCTGCGTGAAGGTGACACCGAAGAGGCGATTCGCGGCGAAGAAGACGCCGTTCTCGAGCACTGCCGTGGCCTCGAAGAAGGGCCGCATCTGCGAGGTGTCGACCGCGTAGTCGCGGGCGCGCACCTTCTCGGTGTAGAACGCCCAGTCCCACGGCTCCAGCGCGAAGCTCGACTCGCCGATTGCCGCCTGCTCGGCGTCGATCGTGGCCTGCAGCACCTCCTGCTCGCGGCGCGCGTTCGCGGCGGCCGGAGTGGAGAGCTGTTCGAGACGCGCGCGAATCGCGGATGCGCTGCCCGCGGTCGACTTCGCGGCCGCGGCCTCAGCATGGTTCTCGAAGCCGAGGAGTCGGGCTCGTTCGGCGCGCACGCGCACCATCTCGAGCGCCGTCGCCCGGGTGTCGTGGTCGCCGCCGCGGCTGCCACGCGCGGACGAGGCCTTGAAGAGCTTGCGACGGGTCTCGCGGTTCGTGAGCGTCGAGAGCAGCGGGTGCCCTGTGAAGAGCACGAGCGAGATCAGGTACTTGCCGGACAGTCCGCGGGCCTCGGCCGCGGCGGATGCAGCCGAGATGGCGCTCTCGTCGAGTCCGGCGAGCTCCCCGGCGGAGTCGACGACCAGGGCCAGTGCGTTGCTGTCGGCCTGCAGCTTCTGGTCGAACTGCACCTCGAGCTCCGCCAGGCGACCGTTGAGCTCACGCAGGCGAGCCGAAGACTGGTCGTCGAGGCCGGCACCCGCGAGACTCGCGTTGCGGTGCAGCTTCTCGACGAGGAATCGCTGCTCATCGGTGAGCCCGGCTTCCTCACGGCTGTCGTGCACCGACTGGATGCGCGCGAACAGCGCGCGGTCGAGCGTGATCGAGTCCTCGTGGGCCGTCAGGCGTGGCCCGATCTCCGCCTCGATCGCGTCGATGCCGGGGGTCGCGTCACCAGAGCTGAGCGTGAAGAAGACGGCGGCGGTGCGCTCGAGGAGCTGGCCGGAGCGCTCGAGCGCTTCGACCGTGTTCGCGAAGGTCGGCGCCTCGGTGTTCGCCGTGATCGCCTGGACCTCCGCGAGCTGCTCAGCCATGCCAGCTTCGAACGCGGGCAGGAAGTGCTCCTCGCGCACGTCTCCGAACGGCGGCAACTGGAAGGGGAGCGCGCTGGGGGTGGCGAACGGGTTCTCGGCGTCGAGCTGCACGGTCTGGGTCATGCTCTCAACCCTAGGCGGGACCACCGACACGGCACGCGCAGCGGCTGTCCGCGCTCAGCGGACGCCGCTACGCGCGGGGCGCTGGCTCCGGGAAGAGATCGTCGTCATCCTCGTCTTCGTCGAAGACGTCGTGTTCGTGCGAGTCACCATCGGCGATGCCCACGCCAGCGCCCACCGGCTCCTCGGCGCCGCTCAGGTGGACGGAGCCGTCGCCGCGGAGGGCGACCCGCGGCCCCCGCTCGAGCTCGGCGACAGGCCGCCCCTCGAGCCAGGTGAGCGTCCACCAGAGCTTCGACACGTCGTCGACGCTCGACGCGAGCACCTGCTCCTGAGCTGAGCATGCCTCCAGGAACTCCGGGTACTTCTCCAGCGAGCGCGGCGGGACGGAGCCCGCCCGCCACCGCTCACCGATGAGCACGCCTAGCCCTCGTTCTGCTGACGCGAGTCGACGGAAATCTCGAAGCGGACTTCATCGCTGCGGCTGCCCATGCGGGCCGACTGCTGCAGGCCGACCTCGTCTTCAGCATCGACGAGCCACGAGATCGCGTGGAAGCCACGCTTCGCGGCCGCCGCGAACACCGCACCGAGCAGCTCCTCGTTGACCGCCGCGCGGTTCGAGTCGGCACCCGAGTACTTGGCCTCGATGTTCAGCACCGTGCGAGCGCCGCGGATGTCGAGTCGTTCGCGGAACAGGACGTACCCGCGCGGCTCGCCCTCGACGAACGCGATCATGCCCTCGAGGTTGCCCGTCTTGCTCGCGACGTGACGCCAGACGCCGAGCGCGCGGCCGTCGTTCGAGCTCTCGCCGAGCGCATCCACGTGCTGTGCGAACAGCGGCTGCCAGACGAAGTAGTCGGTTGGGCCCATGGCCCGCACCTCGATGCTGGGGCGCGCCGCGGCACGGTCCCGCGTGCGCTTGCGGGGCTTGGCCTTTTCAGGAACTGTCATGCCGGCCCTGACTCCTCTTCTGTCACTGACGTCGCTGCTGGACTCAGACTTGGGGGAACCCCCAGCCTACGACGACGCCTCGGTCTGCGGGGCGACGAGCAGTTCGATATCCCGCACCTCGAGTGCCTCGGCAACCGCGAAATCGAGCTGCTCGATGCGGCCGACGTGGCGGAGATCCGCGGAAGCGAGGCGAAGCAGTGCCACCGACTCCTCGGGAGCCGCGATGACCGCGCTGGCGACCGGCGTCTTCTGAGAGGCCTTCGCAGCGGTCTTCGCGCCGCGGATGCTCGTGAGGGCGGTGCTCGTCAGCGCGAGCAGCGAACCGTCCTGGTCACCGGCCGCCGTGAGGTCGGCGGCGGTGGGCCAGGCTGCGGTGTGCAGCTCGGAGTCGTGCCACCACGACCACGACTCGGCGGTCGCGAACGGGATGAACGGGGCGAAGAGTCGCAGCAGCACGTCGATCGCGGAGCGCATGGCGGTGACGGCGGAGGCCTGGGCCGCGGCGTCGTCGCCTGCACCGTACGCGCGCTCCTTGACGAGCTCGAGGTAGTCGTCGCAGAACGTCCAGAAGAACGTCTCCGTGACCTCGAGCGCGCGGGCGTGGTTGTACTCGGAGAACGCCTTGGTCGCCTCAGTGACGACACGGTTCAGCTCAGCGAGCATCGAGCGGTCGAGCGGCTCGGTGACCTCGCCCACGTGATCGCCATAGCCGAGCACGAGCTTCGACGCGTTGAGCACCTTGATCGCAAGCCGGCGGCCGATCTTGATCTGCGTCGGGTTCTTCGGGTCGAACGCCGCGTCGGTGCCGAGGCGGCTGGAGGCCGCCCAGTAGCGGACCGCGTCGGAGCCGTGGGCCTCGAGCATGTCTGCGGGCGTGACGACGTTGCCCTTCGACTTCGACATCTTCTTGCGGTCGGGGTCGACGATGAAGCCGGAGATCGTGGCGTTCGACCAGGGCGCGACGCCGTGCTCGAGCTGCGCGCGGAGCACCGTCGAGAAGAGCCACGTGCGGATGATGTCCTGGCCCTGCGGGCGCAGGTCGTAGGGGAAGACGAGCCCGAAGAGCTCCTCGTCCGACTCCCAGCCGCCAGCGAGCTGCGGTGTGAGGGAGGAGGTCATCCAGGTGTCCATGACGTCGACCTCGCCGAGGAACCCGCCGGCCACGCCGCGCTGCTCCTCGGTGTAGCCGTTCGGCACGTCGGACGACGGGTCGACGGGCAGCTGCGCCGCATCCGGAGTGATGGGCGACTCGAACTGCACCTCGCCGTCCGCATCGATGGGGTACCAGACGGGAATCGGCACGCCGAAGAAGCGCTGGCGCGAGATGAGCCAGTCGCCAGAGAGGCCCTCGACCCAGTTCTCGTAGCGCACGCGCATGAAGTCGGGCCAGAACGCGATCTCGCGGCCGAGCTCGATGAGGCGGGCCTTGAGGGCTGGGTCGGTCGCGCCGTTCTTCACGTACCACTGGCGCGTCGAGACGATCTCGAGGGGGCGGTCGCCCTTCTCGAAGAACTTGACGGGGTGCTGGATGGGCTTCGGGTCGCCGACCAGGTCACCGGACGCCTGCAGCAGCTCGACGACCGCCTTCTTGGCGCTGAACACGGTCTTGCCGGCGAGCTCGGCGTAGGCGGCCTTGCCAGCTTCGCTCGTGATGGCCTCGGGGGCGTCGGCGATGAGGCGGCCGTCCTTGCCGAGCACGGTGCGGTTGGGGAGCTTCAGCTCACGCCACCAGATCACGTCGGTGACGTCGCCGAAGGTGCAGATCATCGCGATGCCGCTTCCCTTGTCCTTCTGCGCGAGGGGATGCGCGAGCACGGGCACCTCGACGCCGAAGAGGGGCGTCGTGACGGTCGTGCCGAAGAGCGGCTGGTAGCGCTCGTCGTCGGGATGCGCGACGAGGGCCACGCAGGCGGGGAGGAGCTCTGGGCGGGTGGTCTCGATGAAGATGGGCTCGCCGCCCTCGCGCGCGAAGCCGATGCGGTGGTAGGCGCCCGGCTGGTCACGGTCCTCGAGCTCGGCCTGTGCGACGGCGGTGCGGAACGTGATGTCCCACAGCGTGGGTGCCTGGTCCTGGTAGGCCTCGCCGCGTTCGAGGTTGCGGAGGAAGCCGAGCTGGCTCTTGCGGCGCGAGGAGTCGTCGATCGTGCGGTAGCTCTGGGTCCAGTCGACGGAGAGGCCGAGCTGGCGCCACAGCTCTTCGAAGGCCTTCTCGTCTTCGATGGTGAGCTGCTCGCAGAGCTGGATGAAGTTGCGGCGCGAGATCGGCTGCTGGTCGGCGGCCTTGATGCTCTTGCCGTCGCCACCCTCGTGCGGGGGCGTGAAGTCGGCGACGTACGGCAGCGACGGGTCGCAGCGAACGCCGTAGTAGTTCTGCACGCGGCGCTCGGTGGGGAGGCCGTTGTCGTCCCAGCCCATCGGGTAGAAGACGCGCTTGCCGTTCATGCGCTGGAAGCGCGCGACGACGTCGGTGTGCGTGTAGGAGAAGACGTGGCCGACGTGGAGCGAGCCCGACGCGGTCGGGGGAGGCGTGTCGATCGAGTAGATGTCGTCGCGCGTCGCGCCGTCGCGGTCGAAGCGGTAGGTGCCGGAGTTCTCCCAGCGCTCACCCCACTTGACTTCGAGGCCCTCGAGGACGGGCTTGTCTGGAATGCCCTGAGTCGAGGAAGAAGGAGGAACTGAGGGCGAGCTGGACATGCACACTCCGTGTCGATGTGGGCGGCACCGAGTCTGGGGTGCCTGTTGTGAACCCATCTAGGGTAGCGGCTCTCGGCGGCCTGCGCCGGGCCCGTCATTCGCAGCGGCCGAGCGATTCCTTGGCTCGTCTGAAGGCGCGGACCGAGGAGAACCCGCACGCCAGCACGATCGCCGTCAGCTGGCTCGTCTCGTCGAGGTGAGCCGACTCGAGGGTCCGTTCGACGAGGAGAAGCCGTTCTCGCCGCATCTCCTGGCTCGGGTTGAGCCCTGCCCGGTTGAACTCCTCCTGCAGCCAGCGTGCGGACACGTTGACCGTGGATGCGAGCTTGGCGACGGTGAGTGACTGCTCGCGCGCGTGCTGTGCGATGTGGAGACGAGCTCGCTCGACGAGGTCGGAGGTGGGCGCCTGAGCGGGGATGCTGACGGCGATGAGCGCTTCCGTGAGGGCGTCGACGGCGCGGGAGGCGCCGGCGAACCCTGGCTGTCCTGCGGAGATCGACGAGTTCAGGAGCGAGTTCACGAGGTCCAGCACGAGTCGAGTCGTGACGGAGCGCGCATTGCTGTCGTCGTCGTGCACGATGCTCTGGGTCCGGGCCTGGCCTGCCATCGCGTGGTCGATGGATGCCGAGCGGACGGTCACGAAGGCGCTCGGCGAGTCGGCGAGGTAGACGAGCGGGTCCTGCGCGCGCCGGATGACGAGGCTCCCGGGGGCGTATCGGTGCTCTACGTCGGCCATCCGGATCCGGCCTGCTCCCTCGACGAACAGGGTGAGCGAGCTGCGGGTGCTGGATGGTGAAGTTTCGCCGAATTCGCCCGGCGTGTGCCAGTGTCGCGCGAGGTGCAGCGACCCGCCCTGGAAGGTGTCGCCCGCGATGGCGATCTCACCTCGGGTTCGGCAGGACCACCCCGCCGCGGCGAGGGCCGAGAGGGCGGCCTGGCCTCGCATTTCCAGGCTTGTCGGGGTGCCTCGAAGCTCCCGGCGGGAGCTGTCCGGGCGGAGAGCGTCGACGGCGCTGGGGGTGCAAAGCGCGAACAAAGGGCTACCTCGGAATGGACTATTGCGGTGGACTACGGCGTGTCCTCACGCGTTATGTGATTGCCGGAATGCGCGGAATGGCATGTCGAAAGCCGAACTCTACCCCGGAATCCGCGAGCGCGGGCATTCGTCGGGGAGAGGTTCCCCGTGGCTCATCCAGGGGGATGCGGCAGGACGAGAGCAGGGGCAGGAACTTGGCAGCAGAGAACACGCAGAATGCACGGACAGGGGAGAACCCGGGGGTGACTCCCCGGCGGGTCGTCCTCCAAGGGGCGGCATGGACCATCCCCGTGCTGGCGACGGCCGTCGGGGCGCCGCTGGTCGCCGCTTCGACGAAGGTTCCGCCCGGCATCACGGCCACGGCGACGCACACCGAGTGGAACAGCGAATGGAACCACTACCGGACCCCGGACAACACCTTCCGCGGGTCGAGCTCGGGAAGCTCGGTGGCAGCGCCGACCTGCTCATACAGCGGCGATCAGAAGCAGTACAACGGTGGATCGCAGACGGCATCTCCATGACACTCGGCGACGCCAATGGCAAGGCGCTCGCCAACACCAGCGTGACGTTCACGATCAGCGGCAAGGAGAAGCAGTTCTGGTTCGTGAAGAACCCGTGCGTCTCGGAATCGACCGCCTGGAATGACGGAAGCCCGAACAACCTCCGCTCCATCACGCTCAAGACGGACTCGAAGGGCTTTATAGCCCTCGACGGTGGCACGGGAACGGCGTACCGATGCGCGACGAGCGGATCGAACTCGCAGCTCATCGGCTACAACGGGTTCTGGGGGTACCTGCGGAAGGGGCAGGACGACAGCACCCGGACCACGCGGACGGTCTCCGCGGCGGGCCAGGCGTCGAGGAGCATCAGCATCTGGAACTACACGCCCACGAGCACCCCCTACGAGCTGACGCTCAGGTGGCCCGGCCTGCGCATGGCGACGGCCACGTCGCCGTGTCCCATGCCGACTGCGCCGTAGCGGTTCTCTGCGAGTTGTGCGCCCCTCCGCGCCACGCGCGCGCGGAGGGGCACATCTTGCGGCGAGTGGTCGGAGTCCCGCTCGCCGCCGTCGGTCAGGCCCCGATGGGGGCCTTGGTCTGGGTGGTGGTGGAGGCGGCGGCCGCGTCCAGTGCGGAGTGCACGGCGTCGAGCTCCGTGTACAGCTCGGCGGGAACCTTCTCGCCGATGCTGTCGAAGTACTCGCGCGTCACGCCGACCTCGACGAGCCACGACGCGGGATCGACCGTGAAGATCTCCTCGAAGGCGGCCGGGTCGAAGCCCTCGAGGCCCGAGATGTCGATGTCGCCCGTCACCGGCAGCTGGCCGATGGGGCTCTCGATCGAGTCGGCACGGTTCTCGAGCCGGTCGATGATCCACTTGACGGCGCGAACGTTCTCGCCGAATCCTGGCCACAGGAACTTGCCGTCCTGGTCCTTGCGGAACCAGTTGACCTGGAAGATGCGCGGGGCCTTGTCGCCGAGGTCGGCCCCGGTGTCGAGCCAGTGGCCCCAGTAATCGGCCATGTGGTAGCCCGCGAAGGGCTGCATGGCGAACGGGTCGCGGCGCAGGATGCCGACGGGCCCTTCCGCGGCGGCGGTCTGCTCGCTCGCGAGCGTCGCGCCGAGGAAGCAGCCGTGCTTCCAGTCCTTCGACTCGAAGACGAGCGGCACGTTGCTCGCGCGGCGGCCGCCGAAGAGGATCGCGTCGACGGGCACGCCGTTCGGGGCCTCCCAGGCGGGGGAGAGGGTCGGGCACTGCGAGGCGCGCACTGTGAAGCGGGCGTTCGGATGCGCGGCTTTGGTCCCGGACTCCGGGGTCCAGTCGTTGCCCTGCCAGTCGATGAGGTGCGCGGGAGCCGCCTCGGTCATGCCCTCCCACCACACGTCGCCGTCGTCGGTGAGCGCGACGTTCGTGAAGATGGTGTTGGTCGTAATGGTCTCCATCGCGACGGGGTTGGTGTCGTAGCCGGTGCCGGGTGCGACGCCGAAGAAGCCGAACTCCGGGTTGATGGCGTTGAGGCGACCGTCGGCCGCCTTGCGCATCCACACGATGTCGTCACCGAGCGTCTCGACCTTCCAGCCGTCGAGCTTGGGCTTCATCATCGCGAAGTTCGTCTTGCCGGTCGCCGACGGGAAGGCGCCCGTGAGCGTGTACGTCTTTCCCTCGGGGCTCGTGACCTGGATGAGGAGCATGTGCTCGGCCATCCAGCCTTCGTCGTGGCCCATGGCCGAGGCGATGCGCAGCGCGAAGCACTTCTTGCCGAGCAGTGCGTTGCCGCCGTATCCGGAGCCGTACGAGATGATCTCGCGCGTCTCGGGGAAGTGGGTGATGTACTTCGACTCGTTGTGCGGCCAGGCCACGTCCGGGCGGCTCGTGCCGTCCTCGAACTCCAGCGGGAAGCCCACGGTGTGCAGGGCCTTGACCCAGTCGCGGCCGGGGGTGAGGTGCTTGAGGGCGCCGTCTCCGGAGCGCGTCATGAGTGCCATGGACAGCACGACGTAGGGCGAGTCGGTGATCTCGACGCCGTACTGCGTGATGGCGCCGCCGAGCGGCCCCATCGCGAACGGCACGACGTACATGGGGCGGCCGCGCATGGAGCCGTCGAAGAGACCGCTGAGCTCGGCCTTCATTTCCGCAGGCGCGCGCCAGTTGTTCGTGGGCCCGGCGTCTTCTTCCTTCTCCGAGCAGATGTAGGTGCGGCTCTCGACGCGGGCGACATCGCCGGCGTCCGAGCGGGCGAGGTACGAACCCGGGCGGAGCTCTTCGTTGAGCTTGATGAGCGTGCCTGCTTCGACCATCTCAGCGGTGAGGGCGTCGATCTCGGCCTGCGATCCGTCGCACCAGACGATGCGGCTCGGCTTGGTCAGCGTCGCGATCTCGCGCACCCAGTCGTTGACTTCCGGGTTCGCGGCCCGCTGCGGGACGTCGAGGTGGTCGTGTGCGTGTTCAGTCATTTCGAAGCTGCTTTCACTGTTCTGCATGCTGGCGTTCTCCGGCCAGCAGGCGTACATGGCGTCGTACCCCCAGTGTTGACCTGCTGGGGATGCCCCGGGATGGAGATTGACCGAGAAAAATGGCAAAATTTCACACATCAGCAATTCAGATGCCCGGAGGCACCCATGAGCGGACTCGGTCCTTTCCCCGCTGCGCAAAAATCGTCAGCAACCAAAGGGAAAGGTGGCGCCGTGGACTCCCTCCTGCTCGGGCGGCGCATCCGCTACTACCGCAAGGAGCGCTCGCTGACGCTCGAGGCCCTCGGTGAGAAGACGGGCCTGCTCGCGAGCCAGCTGTCGCTCATCGAGAACGGCAAGCGCGAGCCGAAGCTCTCCGTGCTGCAGCAGCTCGCCGACGCCTTCGACGTCGAGCTCAGCGAGATGCTCGCCAACACGCCTCCCGACGACCGCTCGCGCCTCGAGATCGAGGTCGAGCGGGCTCAGAGCTCGTCCGTCTACCGGGAGCTCGGGCTGCCGCGCATCCCTTCGACGAAGTCGCTCTCCGACGAGGTGCTGCGTGCGCTCGCGGGCATGCACAGCGAGATCGTTCGCCGTCAGACCGAGGCGAGCGCGACCCCGGAGGAAGCGCGCCGGGCCAACACCGAGCTGCGGCTCGCGATGCGGGCGCACGACAACTACATGCCGGACCTCGACAAGCTCGCCGACGAGCTGCTGAGCCGCGTCGACCACACCCGCGGGGCCCTCATGCACCATTCGGTCGGCAAGATGGCCGATCATCTGGGCTTCCAGCTCATCTACGTCAACGACCTGCCCCGGTCGACGCGTTCCATCACCGACCTCGAGAACGGGCGCATCTACCTGCCGCCCGCCTCCATTCCCGGTGGCCACGGGCTGCGCGCGATGGCGCTGCAGGCCATGGCGCACCGCGTGCTTGGGCACCGGCGTCCCGAGGACTACGCCGACTTCCTGCGCCAGCGCCTGGAGATCAACTACTTCGCGGCGGCTTGCCTCATGCCGGAGGCGCGCTCAGTCGCGTTCCTCCGCGACGCGAAGGAGCGCCGCGACATGGCCGTCGAGGACTTCCGGGATGCGTTCGGCGTGACCCACGAGGCCGCAGCGCTGCGCATGACGAACCTGCTCACCTCGCACCTCGACGTGAAGCTGCACTTCCTGCGCGTCGACGACAAGGGGTCCATCTCGAAGGCGTACGAGAACGACGGGCTGCCGCTGCCGCAGGACGTGACGGGCTCCGTCGAGGGCCAGTTCGTGTGCCGCAAGTTCTCGGCGGTCAGCTCGCTCGCGCGGACGAACCGCACCACGGAGACCTACCAGTACACGGACACCCCGGCTGGCACGTTCTGGTGCTCGACGCAGACCGGGCACGCCGACGCTGGGGAGTTCTCGATCACAATCGGGGTGCCCTTCGATGAGGCGCGGTGGTTCCGCGGACGCGACACCAAGCAGCGCGCATCCTCGACCTGCCCCGACGGGGCCTGCTGTCGTACCCCGAGCAGCGACCTGAGCGAACGGTGGGCGGCGAAGGCCTGGCCGAGCGCGCGCGTGCACGCGCACGTCTTCTCGCCGCTCCCGACGGGTGACTTCCCGGGTGTCGACCAGCGCGAGGTGTTCGAGTTCCTCGAGCGCCACGACATCGACGCGGACCGCGCGACCGCCGACGCCTAGACGGGAACAGCCTCGCCGGTGCGCGCATCCCGCAGCATCACCTGCGTGAGCCTGCCCCTCTCCACCCTCGCGGTCAGGTAGGTCACCCGCGGCTGGCGTCGCCGGTCCGTGGGGGAGCCGGGGTTGAGCAGGCGAAGGCCGTTCGGGGTGACCGTGTCCCACGGGATGTGGCTGTGCCCGAAGACCAGCACGTCGGCGTCGGGGAATGCGGCGTCCATGCGGCGCTCCCGGCCCGTCTTCTGCCCGGTCTCGTGGGTCATCGCGAAACGGACGCCATCGAGCTCGACCCGCGCGACGTCAGGGAGGCGGTCCCGCAGCTCCGGCCCGTCGTTGTTGCCCCAGACGCCGATGACGCGGCGTGCCCGGGCCTCGAGCTCGTCGAGCGTCGCGAGGTCGACCCAGTCGCCCGCGTGGAACACGACATCCGCCCCCTCGATCGCCGTCCACAGCGCGTCGGGGAGGGCCTTGGCGCGCTTCGGCAGGTGAGTGTCGGCGATGAGCACGAGGTCGAGGGGCATGCGATCATGCTCCCAGCTGAAGCAGGACGCGCGCTTCCTGGGGGAAAACCCCCGCTGAGGTGTGAGGGATGCTCCGTGTTGCCGCGCGACGCGCGACCATAGCGTTGTGGACATGAAGAACAACGTCAAGCAGCTGAGTCTCACCTCGCTGCACCTCGCCGCCGGTGGCGTCATCGCGCCGCTCCTGCTGTCACTCCTGTTCGGCCTCCTCGGCCTCGGCGTCGGACTCCTCTTCGTGCTGGGCGTCGGCGTCATCGTTCTCGCGGGCCTCGCCTTCGCGTTCCGTGGCGTCTCGGCCTTCGAGCGTCGCCGCGTCGCCGCCCTCTACGACCGTCCGCTCGACGACTCCGGGATGCGCCGCTCGCGTCGCCGCGACGGCTGGCGGTTCGTGCTCACCCCGCTCGTCCAGTTCGCGGACGGGGCCAACTGGAAGGCCATGCTGCACCTCGTGATCGTCGCCGTCCTCGGCACGCTGACCCTCGGTTCGCTGCAGCTCGGCGTCTCGGGCGTCTTCGCGCTCTTCTCTCCGCTGCAGAATCGAGAGACGCTGAGCGTGTGGGGCATGGACTTCGCCGTCACCCCGTTCGTCGGGGTCCTCATCGGCATCGGGATGCTGCTCGTCGCCGTCGCGCTCATCGTCGCGTTCGCCTACGTGCAGCGCGCCGCATCCATCAGCCTCCTCTCCCGCGACCGGGAGCAGCAGCTGGAGGAGGAGGTGCGCGACGCGGGTCGTCGCCGCACCGTCGCCGTTCGCGGTGCCGCCACGGAGCGCGACCGCATCGAGCGCGATCTGCACGACAGCGTGCAGCCTCGCCTCGTCTCGATCGGTATGACCCTCGGCATGGCTAAGACGAAGCTCGACTCCGACCCGTCCCGTGCGGCGGAGCTCATCGACGAGGCGCACGCCTCCACGAAAGAGGCCGTGACGGAGCTGCGCCAGCTGGCCCGCGGCTTCCAGCCGGCCGTGCTCACCGACCGTGGCCTCGATGCCGCGCTCTCCGGCCTCGCGGCGCGCTCCCACATCCCGGTTGTGCTCGACGCGCAGCTGCCGGGCCGCTGCTCGCAGGACGCGGAGGCCGCCGTGTACTTCGCGGTCGCCGAATCGCTGGGCAACGCGGCGAAGCACTCCGGTGCTTCGGAGATCTCGGTGCAAGTTCGCATGCGCGGCTCGATGCTGTGGGCTCGCATCCAGGACGACGGGCGGGGCGGGGCGCGCCTCATCCCCGGCGGCGGGCTCGACGGCGTCACCGACCGCATCGAGGCGGCAGGCGGCGGGATCACGATCTCCAGCCCACCGGAAGGACCGACGACGATCGAGGTGAGCGTGCCATGCGGATCCTGATCTGCGAAGACTCCGCGCTCCTGCGGGAGGGCATCGCCCGCCTGCTCGAGGACGCCGGACACACGATGGTCGGCATCCTGGCCGACGACGGGCGCCTCGATCGGCTCGTCGCCGAGACGAACCCCGATCTTGTGATCCTCGATGTCCGTCTTCCGCCCGGCTTCACCGACGAGGGCATCCGCGCGGCGCTTCGGCTCCGCGCCACCGACCCCGGCCTGGCCGTGCTGGTGCTCTCGCAGTACGTCGAAGAGCGCTACGCCTCTGAGCTCATCTCGAGCTCGCGCGGCGGCCTCGGCTACCTCCTGAAGGACCGGGTCGCCGACGTCGAGCAGTTCCTCGCCGGCGTCGACAACGTCGCGGCTGGCGGCACGGTGCTCGACTCGGAGGTCGTCGCGCAGCTGCTCGCCAGGAAGACGAGGGATGCGCGCTTCGAGCGGCTCACGCCGCGCGAGTCCGAAGTGCTCGGGCTCATGGCAGAAGGCCGTTCCAATCATGCGATCGCCGAGGCGCTCCACGTGAGCGCCGGGAGCGTCGAGAAGCACATCTCGGCGGTCTTCCAGAAGCTCGAGCTCGACCAGGGCGACGGCGGCAACCGGCGCGTCCTGGCCGTCCTCGCGCACCTCGACGGGCAGGGGCACTCGCCCCGCCCGAACCCACAGACACCCCTCGATGGACAGGGCCACGCGGCCCGATTCCCGAACGGAGAACTCCGATGACCACGCCAACGCTCGAACCGGACACGCGCCCTGAGGCCCAGGGTGACAGCACGAAGCGCTTCGGCTGGATCACGATCACCGTCGCCATCGTGGGCGGGATGGTGGTCGCCGGCACGCTGACGAGCGCCGTCTTCAACAGCCTCCGCGACGTCATGCGCGACGAGACGACCATCACGGAGTCGGTTGCCGGCGTGTCCTCGCTGCGCGTCGACGTCGACTCTGTAGGCATCGAGATCGAGTTCGGCGACGTCTCCGAAGCGCAGCTCGCGGTCGAGACGAAGGGCTTCAAGCAGGCCGGTGACTGGCAGCTCACGACCGAGGGCGGCGAGCTCGCCGTCGAGCGGGCGGGTGGCCGCAGCGGCGGCCCCTTCGGCGACGAAGAGCTCTCCTTGACGCTGCCGAGGACGTTGTCGGGGGAGGACCTGGATGCTCACATCACCGTCAGCTCCGGGGCCGCGAGCCTCGAGGGTGACTTCGGCGACCTCGTCATCGAGACGAACTCGGGCGCGAGCAACTTCGAGGGCTCCGCCGCGAACCTCACGGTGAGCACCGGGTCCGGTGCCACGAACATCGAGGCGGAGGTGTCGGGGGATGTGGTGCTGGCAGCCAACTCGGGTGCTGTCAACGCCGTCTTCACCGGATCCGCGCCCAGGGGCACTGACATCTCGCTCGAATCGGGCTTCGGCAGCGTCGCGCTCCCTGACGGCGCGTACAAGGTCGAGTCGAACCTCAGCGAGTCCGGGATGGCGAACGTCAACGTCCGGCAGTCAGACGACGCAGAGAGCACGCTCTCCGTCTCGGTCGGTTCCGGCTTCCTGACGGTCGAGTAGGGCGGTCGAGTAGGTCGACGCAGCACCTCACCACTCCCCGGCACCCGGCGAGCTCAGCGCACCTCGAGGCTCTTGTGGGCCTCGAGGAGGGCGCGGCTGGCCGGGTGCCTCGGCGCGGCGAAGAGCTCGGCGACGGGCGCGGTCTCGACCACTTCGCCCCGGCTCATGACGGCGACGCGATGGGAGAGCTGGGCCACGACCGCGAGGTCGTGCGAGATGAAGAGGCAGGCGAGGCCGAGGTCGTCGACGAGCCGCTGGATGAGCGCGAGCACCTGCGCCTGCACCGTCACATCGAGTGACGACACCGGTTCGTCGCACAGCAGCACGTCCGGCTCGGGGGCGAGGGCCCGCGCGATGGCCACTCGCTGCCGCTGCCCGCCGCTGAGGTGGAGCGGGCGGAGCCCCGCGACCGAGGCGTCGAGCCCGACCTGCTCGAGCGCCGCCTCGATGGCCGCCCGGTTCGTGCGCACCGAGCTCGACCTGCCAGCGGTGATCGCATCCGCGAGGATCTCGCCCACGGTGCGCCGCGGGTCGAAGCTCGACAGTGCATCCTGGGGCACGTAGCCGAGTCTCGGCCGACGCGACCTGCGGCTGCGCTCGGGTGCCGGGTTCCAGGCCTCGCCGAGGAAGGTGACCGACCCCGCGTCCGGCTGCTCGAGGCCGAGCGCGATGCGGGCGAGCGTCGACTTGCCTGAGCCAGAGCTGCCGACGATGCCGAGCGTCTCCCCGTGGCCGAGGAAGAACGAGGCGCCGCGCACGGCATGCACCGGCGCGGCCCCGAGGGTGCGGAAGGTCCGAGACACGGCGCGCACGTCGAGCAGCCGAGGAGCGGTCGCGGCGGCGGAGGCCGCGGACGCGCTGCCGGACGAGTCGCCGGTTGGCTTCGGCTGCGCTGCCAGGAGCGTTCTGGTGATGTCGTGCTGGGGTGCGCGGAAGAGCTGCTCGGTCGGTGCCGTCTCGACGACGAGGCCTTCGCTCATGACCGCGACGCGGTCGGCGAGGCGCTGCACGACGCCGAGGTCGTGCGTGATGAAGAGCATCGTCATGCCGTCTGCCTTGAGCGCGTTGAAGAGCCCGATGAGCTGCGCCTGCACCGCCTGGTCGACCGAGCTCGTCGGCTCATCGGCGATGAGCAGCGCCGGGTCTCCGGCGAGGGCGGCGGCGATGAGCACGCGCTGACGCTGGCCCCCGGAGAGCTGCCCGCTGCGGCGTCTCGCGATCGACGCGGGATCCTCGATGCCGACGCGGTCGAGAAGCTCGAGCACGCGCTGGCGCCGCGCCGCGCGCCCGAGGTCGGTGTGCAGCCGGAGCGCGTCGTCGACCTCGCGCCAGACCGGGCGGAGCGGGTCGAGCGCGACCAGCGCATCCTGGTGGACAAGCCCGATGCGGCCGCCGCGGATGGAGCGCCACGCCCCGTCGGAGGTCTTCGTCGGCAGCTCGTCTCCGTCGAGGCGCAGCACTCCGGCGTCGACTCGCGCGCCGTCACCGCTCAGCCCCAGGAGGGAACGCGCCGTGACCGACTTGCCAGAGCCGGACTCGCCGACAAGCGCGAGGCACTCGCCGCGCCGCACCTCGAACGAGACCCCGCGGACGGCCTCGAAGTCGCCGAACGACACGCGCAGCTTGCTCGCCTCGACGACGGACCCCGCATCCCGAGCATCCGCGGCGTGCACGCCGCCTTCGGCGGGGCTGCGCCCGCTCACGACGCCTGCCTCGTGCGCTGCTGCATGATGCGGCCGAGCATCGTCGCCGTGACCGCGGCGCCGACGATCGCGGTGCCGGGGAAGATCGTGAGCCACCAGCTGCCGGTCGGCAGGTAGAGGCGGCCGGCCGAGAGCATCGAACCCCATTCCGGGCTGGGCGGCGGCTCGCCGAGGCCCAGGTAGCTGAGGGCCGCCGCCC
This sequence comes from Pseudoclavibacter sp. JSM 162008, assembly GCF_041366455.1. Lineage (NCBI taxonomy): Bacteria > Bacillati > Actinomycetota > Actinomycetes > Micrococcales > Microbacteriaceae > Pseudoclavibacter > Pseudoclavibacter sp. JSM 162008. The sequence goes on along the minus strand of NZ_JBEWYX010000002.1, from coordinate 123,779 downwards.
AGACGATCGCCTGCCCGAGCCCGAGGGTCGCGAGTGAGAAGAGCGGCCACGCGACGTTCGGCAGGAGCGTGCGCGCGAACGTGTGCCAGCGCGACCTGCCGAGCACGAGGTCGGCCTCGACGTAGGCGCTCGCGCGCACCCGCAGCACCTGGGAGCGGATGAGCCGTGCGTACCCGGGCGCCGTCGAGAGGCCGACGGCGATCGTCGTCGTCACCACCCCGGGGCCTGCGAGCACGATGAGCAGGAGGGCGAGGAGGATACCGGGGAAGGAGAAGAACACCTCGACGATACGGGTCGTGCCGAAGTCGAGCCACCGTGGCCCGAGGCCGGCGGCGAGCCCGAAGACGGCGCCGAGGGCGAGCCCGATCGCGGTCGCGAGCGCGCCGATCGTGAGCGACGATGCCGCGCCGTGCACCACCCGCGTGTAGACGCCGCGCCCCGACTCGTCGGTGCCGAACGGATGCTCGGGGCTCGGGCGCGAGAACGCGTCGGCCGGGTTCACGGCAAGCGGGTTGCCCGGCGCGAGCAGCTGGGGGAAGACGGCGGCGAGCACGTAGAGGGCGGTGACCCCGAGCCAGACCGCGAGCCACACGCCGCGCCGCGAGCCTGAGCCGGCGCGCCCGGAGCGACGCCCACCTGAGCCGGCACGCGCATCCCGGACCGCCGCGGCCTCGAGACTCATGCGCGCACCCCGATCCGCTCGCGCGACCCGGCCCGGTCCCGCTCCCGCGGATCGATGAGGGGCTCGACCAGGTCGGTCAGCACCGTGACGAGCATGTAGGCGGCCGCGACGACGATGAGCACGCCGATGACGTACGGCACGTCGCGCGCGCCGACGGCATCCAGCAGCGAGCGGCCGAGCCCTGGCCGCGCGAAGATCGTCTCGACGACCACCGCGCCGGAGACCAGCGAGCCGAGCGCCCAGCCGCTGAGACCGACGGCGGGGATCGCAGCGTGGCGCAGGACGTGCCGCCAGAAGACGCCGCTTCGCCCTTCCCCCCGCGCACGCGCCGCGAGCACGAACGGCGACTCGAGGGCATCGAGCATCTGCTCGCGCATGACCTGCCCGAGATAGCCGGCGAGGGGAAGGGCCAGGGTGATGCTCGGAAGGATGAGGCCGGAGAACCCGGGGCCGGAGACCGCAACCGGAAGGCCGAGCATCCCTGCGAAGATCAGCACGAGCACGGCCGCCAGCCAGAAGTGCGGAACGGCGGCGGCGATGACCTCGAGCGTCGAGGCGATGCCCCACGCGAGGCGACCGCCGCCCGTCGACCACCAGGCGACCGCGAGCGCGATGACCCAGGCGAGGAGCAGCGAGAGGCCGGCCAGGGCGAGGGTGCCGGGCAGCTGCTCGCCGATGAGGTCCGCGACGCTCTCGCGCTGCGCGTAGCTGAAACCGAGGTCGCCCGTCGCGGTGCGCCAGAGCTGCGAGAGGTACTGGAGGAAGAGCGGCTGGTCGAGCCCGTTGTCTGCGCGCGCCTGCGCGACCGCCTCGGCGCTGGCGTTCGAGCCGGGCCCGCCGAGGATCGCGAGCACCGGGTCGCCCGGCACGGCCCGCACGGCGAAGAACGTGACGGTGATGACCGCCCACAGCACGAAGAGGACGCCGCCGAGACGGAGGAGGATGCGCGGAATCAGCGGCACCAGTCGTGCCGCGCGAGACCGCGCATCCGTCGTCACTCGTCGATTGTCTCGCGTGCCGCGCTCGTCTGTCGTCCCGCTACTCGATGGTGATGTTCACGAGCGAGGGCACGTTGACGTTCGGCTGGAGCCGGAAGCCGTGCACGTTGTCGCCGTAGGCGAACTGCACGGTCTGGTCGTAGAGCGGGATGACGGTGCCGCTGTCGATGATGAGCTGCTGGGCCTCGCCGTACAGGCGCTCGCGCTCGGCGTCGTCGGTCGTCTTGACGGCGGCCTCGAGGGCCGCGTCGAGCTCGGGCAGCGAGAGGCCCGTGTTGTTGGCGTGGTATCCGCTCGGGGCTGGCGTGATGCTGTCGGTCGAGTAGACGATGCGGAGCACGTCGGCCGAGTTCTTCGAGTACGGCGCGACGATCGCGTCGAACTCCCACGTACCGCTGCGCTCGTACCAGGTCGACAGGTCGAGCAGCTCGAGCTGTACGTCGAAGCCCACCTCGGCGCTTGTCGCCTTGATCTGCTCGAGCACCGAGATCTCGGCGGGGATCGACTGGTTCGTGGAGACGGGGAACGCCACCTCGAGGCGCTTGCCGTCCTTGGTGCGCACGCCGTCGGCGTCGCGTGCCGTCCAGCCTGCCTCGTCGAGGAGGGTGGATGCGCGAGCGGCGTCGAACCCGAACGCGTCGGGATGGGAGGTGGCGAACGGCGTGGCGCTCGAGAGCACCGACGTCGAGCGCTCGAGCGTCCCGAAGTAGAGCGACTCGACGGCGGCGTCGATGTCGGCTGAGGCCGCGAACGCCTCACGCACCTTGGGGTCGTCGAACGGCGCGCGGGTCGTGTTCAGCTCGATGCGAGCGGTCACGCCCGGGCGCGCTCCGATGAGCGTCTCCTCGGTGCCGTTCGCCTGGAACTGCGAGAGCGCATCCGGCTGCACGGAGTCGGTGATGTCTGCCTGGCCCGACTGCAGGGCGGCGAGGCGGGTGGCCGCATCTGGGATGAACTTCCACTCGATCGTGTCGACGGCCGCTCCTAGCTGGTCTTCGGTCGAGACGCCGTCCTCCGGCGCCGTTGTGTGGTTCTGATTGCGGGTCAGCACGACCTGCGACTGCTTCTCCCACGACTCGACCTTGAACGCTCCCGTGCCGATGGGGGCGAGGCAGTTCGCGTCGGTGCCGCGCTCGAGGCCGGCCGGAGACTCGATGGCGAGCCAGGTCTGCGCGAGCGATTCGACGAGGGCGCTGTCGGGCTCGCTGAGGTCGAAGCGCACCGTGTGCTCGTCGACGGCAACCGCCTCGGAGACCTTGCCGAGCGCCAGGATCGCCGTCGACGATGCGGTGTCCGGGTTCTTGATGTGCTCGACGTTGGCGACGACCGCGTCCGCATCGAACGGCGTGCCGTCGGTGAAGGTCACGCCTTCCTTGAGGGAGACGGTCCAGCTCAGCTGGTCGTCGGAGGGCTCGGCGCCGGTCGCGAGCCACGGCACGATCTCGCCGGCCTCGTCTTTCGAGAAGAGCGACTCGAGGAACTGGTTCGCGAGGATCGCCTGGGGCCAGTTCCCGCCGACGTGCGGGTCGAGGCAGGTCGGTTCGGCGTCGCCCGAGGCATATCGAAGGATTTCAGCCTCGCCTCCGGCGCCGGTGTCGCTCGAACAGGCGGCAAGTGGCACGATGAGGGCTGCGGACAAGGCGAGGAGCGCGGCGGGCTTCGCGGAACGGCGGGTGAGGGATTCTGACACTCGCAGAGTGTAACCGTGTTTATGGACACCATGCAGAAATGAGTCGGACATGACGGATCACGAGGAGCGGGCCGCGCGTCGAGGTCGGCCCTCGGCGTCGAGTCGCGAGACCCTGGAAGAGGCCGCCCTCGAGCTGTTCCTCGAGCAGGGGTACGAGCAGACGAGCGCGAGCGACATCGCCCGCCGAGCGGGGGTCGCGCGAAGCTCCTTCTTCAACTACTTCACCGCCAAGGCCGACGTGCTGTGGGTCGGCCTCGACCCGCTGCTGGCAGGCATCCCCTCGCTCCTGGATGCGGCTGCCGCCGACCTTGCCGACGCTGGCGTCAGCGGTTCAGGTGGCGGGCTGGCCGAGTTGCGCCGGGTCCTCCTCGCCATCGCCGAGACGGTCAGCCCTGAGCACATCCCGTGGGCCGCGTCGCTTCGTGAGATGACCGGAACGGGTGAGGACCTCGCGGCCACGGGCTCTAAGCGCGCGCTCGTCCAGCAGGCGGCACTCCGGCGGTACCTGTCGCGCACCGAACCCGCCCTCGACGAGCTGCAGCGGGCCGTCTGCGCGGGCGCGATCGTCGCAGCGGTGGTCGCCGCGGGCGACCGCTGGGTCGAGGCTGGCCCAGCTCGCGGCAGTCTGGCCGAGCTCGTCGACGAGGCGACGGCGCCGATCCTGCGCGGCTACGGTGGCTAAGGGCGTGGGCCGGCTTCGCATGTCGTACACGCCTCGTCTGTAGTCTCTATGTTCTAAGAATGTAGAAAATGCCTGATCTCAGCATTCTGCTTCGTGCGAAGAGGTAGGCTGGTGGTGATCCCGGGGGGAGGTCATCATGGTCTTTGAAGTCCAGGGTCTCGGTGCAGAGTGCACTTCTGCGTCGCGCCGTGCGAGTGCGGAGCCGTTGACGGAGACGGCCGAGTCGCGATCGCGGGGTATGGCCGAGTCGGCGGTGGTGGATGCGCTGGTCGCGTCACCCGGCCAAGTCGCGGGCTTGCTCGCGGCGGAGATCCCGGTTGTGATCAGCGAGCTCGCAGGGCGTCGGCGCGCTTTGGACGCGGCGCTCGTGGAGGTCGCCGGGGAAGCGCTGCGACGTGACGAGGAGTCGTCGGTGCCGGACGCGCTCGCGCGAGCGGCCGGGTTCTCGTCGCTCGCAGAGCTGCTGCAGCATCTGCTTGGCGTGGAGAGGCGAGACGCGCGAATGCTCGTAGAGCTCGCCGAAGCGACCCGCTCGGGCCGGTCGCTCACTGGAGAACCGCTGCTGCCCGCACGTCCAGCGGTTGCCGGAGCGCTGGCCGCGGCGCGCGTTTCCGTTGCACAGGCGTTCATGATCGTGAAGGGGTTGAAGGCCGCCGCAGTTCGCGCTGAACCAGCGCACGTCGACGTTGCGGAGACGGAGCTTGTTGCGTCGGCGCAAGGCGTGACTCCGGTCAGCGCCGACTCGGATGGCATCGATGCTGAGGGCGCCGACCTGGAAGCCGCGGTGCCGGCGACGCCGGAGGAACTGCGCGTGCAGGCGTCCGCGTGGGTTGCGTTCCTCGATCCGGACGGGGCGGAACCGCGCGCGGAGGCGATCGCGCGCAATCGCGGTCTGCGGGTTCGGCAGGCCGCGGACGGGACGGTGCGGGGTCGCTTCGTCGCCACTCCCGAGCAGGGCGAGCTGCTCGTGAAGACGCTCGAGACCCTCACTTCGCCCCGCCGCGCGGTTGAATGCGAGCCGACCCGCACCCCACGGTTCGGAGAGACGACCGCGGGCGATGATCGCGGCGAGCTTGAAGGGCTGAGCGCGGGTGGTCTGGCCGCTGACGATGGGCAAGCTGGCGGCCTGGACGCGGCCGAGGTTGACCTCGCACATCCGGACGAGCGAATCACGGACCGGCGGGCTCTGCCGCAGCAGCGCGTCGACGCTCTCGGGGAGGTCTTCGCTCGCTACGCGGAGTCCGCTCACGCGCCTCGCGCGGGCGGGGAAGCACCCACTGTTGTGATCGTCACCACCCGGGCCGGCGCGAGCGGCGAACCGACCCGGCCTGCCGATGTGCCGCACCTTGAGCGCACCGGCACTGCAGTGCCTCCAAGCCTCGTCGCGAAGACCATCTGCGATGGGTTCGTGCAGACAGCGATCGTCGGCAGCAACGGGGAGATCCTGAAACTGGGACGCCGACAGCGGCTGTACAGCCGCGGGCAACGCCGCGCTCTCGCCGTCCGAGACCAGGGGTGCATCACGCCTGGCTGCTGGAAACCCGTCGGCATGTGCGAAGCGCACCACACCAGCAGGTGGGTCGACGGCGGCCTCACCAACACCGACGACGGCGTCCTCCTTTGCAGCCTGCACCACCACATGGCCCAGAGCGAAGAACTCGAACTCGTGAGGGACCGCGGCAACCGATGGCGAGTCCTTCGCCCCGGCTGGCAGTACCGACTCCTCACCCGCAAGCGGTACCGAGAAGTCAAGTCGAGGTGTTGAATCTGGCCGAACGGCTGCTCGGAGCGCCTAGCTCGTCTGCAGCTCGCAGTACGCGTTCAGCGACGACAGCGCCGACTCGACCTCGCCGAGCTGGGTCAGGATGCTCGCGGCGGCCGCGAAACCGCCCTCGCCGTTCGCCAGCTCCCCGGCCGTCGCCTGCAGCTACGTCACCTCGGTGACCAGCGTGTCCACATGCGTCTTGAGATCAGGGTCGGTGACACTCTCCTGCAGCGTCGTGAGGCTCGTACCGATCGTCGAGAGCGTCGCGACGGCACCCGGGATGTCGCCCGGCACCTGCGTTGAGATGCTTTCGACGCTCGTCCGGATCGAGTCGATCTCCGCCTGCACGTCCGCGCACGTGCCGCCACCCTCCGCGGTTGTGCTCTCCGCGGACGCGGCCGCCGTCGGGGACGGAGTCGCGGCCCCTCCGCTGCCGGCCGCCGAGCATCCGGTGAACGCGATCGCGGCGAAGGCGCAGATCGCTGCGAGCTTGGGAAGGCGGGTCGTGAGCATGCGTCGTTCCGTTCGTTTCGAGGTGCCCGCTGCGAGGCGAGCATCGGCGAAGCGAGAGTACACAGCCTGTCCATGAACGGGCTGGCGCACGACGGACCGCCCCGAGAACAACGCCAGCCGTTTCACTCGCGACAGCAGGGCGCGTACGATGTTGCCAGTACGACTTTGATCCGCCCATCAGCGGGGAGTCCCCGGAAGAACAGCGAGCGCACCCCTCGAGGAGCGAACGCCAAGTAGAACCGGGCGGGTGAGCCCGTCACAGCTCGGAACGAGTGGTGAGTTCCAGCGGATGCCTTCCCTGCACGGGAAGCAGCCCGGGGGAGCCCGCAATCGGGGTGGTACCGCGCCGCACGGCGTCCCTGAAGCAGACCAAGCACATCCACTTACTGCCAGGAGTTCCACCGTATGAGCTACCCGAAGGCCTCGTTCGGACCAGCCGCCGACCCCGCCGGCTCGACCCCCGCCGGCTCGACCCGGGACAGCGTCGCCGCCTCCCCGTCGTTCCCGCGCCTCGAAGAGCGCGTCCTCGACTTCTGGCGCGAAGACGGCACCTTCCAGGCGTCCATCGACCAGCGCGAGGGCGCTGAAGAATGGGTCTTCTACGACGGCCCACCCTTCGCCAACGGCCTCCCGCACTACGGGCACCTCCTCACCGGCTACGCCAAGGACGTCTTCCCCCGCTACTTCACGATGCGCGGCCGCCAGGTGCACCGCCGCTTCGGCTGGGACACGCACGGACTGCCCGCCGAGCTCGAGGCCATGCGCCAGCTCGGCATCCAGTCGAAGGCCGAGATCGAGGCCATGGGCATCGACACCTTCAACGACGCCGCCCGCGAATCGGTGCTCAAGTACACGCGCGAGTGGCAGGAGTACGTGACCCGCCAGGCCCGCTGGGTCGACTTCCAGAACGACTACAAGACGCTCGACATCTCCTACATGGAGTCGGTGCTGTGGGCGTTCAAGAAGCTCTACGACGACGGCCTCGCCTACGAGGGCTTCCGCGTGCTCCCGTACTGCTGGAACGACGAGACGCCCCTCTCCAACCACGAGCTGCGCATGGACGACGACGTCTACCAGATGCGTCAAGACCAGACGGTCACGGTCACTTTCCCCCTCGAAGGCGAGCAGGCGGAGGCGCTTGGCCTCGCCGGCGTCAAGGCACTCGCGTGGACGACGACCCCTTGGACGCTCCCCACCAACCTGGCCCTGGCCGTCGGCCCCGAGATCGACTACGCCGTCGTGCCCGCAGGACCGCTCGGCGCGGCCGACGGCACCGCGGCGGGCGAGGGCTCGTTCCTGCTCGCCACCGCGCGCGTCGCAGCGCACGCCAAGGAGCTCGGCTACGAGGCCGTAGAAGACGCGACAGCCGCGACCGCTCGCACCCTCACGGGCGCCGAGCTCGCCGGCGTCCGCTACCAGCGCCTCTGGGACTTCTACGCCGACACCGAGACGTACGGCACCCAGAACGCCTGGCAGTTCCTGCTTGGCGACTACGTCACGACCAGCGACGGCACCGGCATCGTGCACCAGGCGCCCGCCTACGGTGAAGACGACAAGGTGCTCAGCGACGCCGCGGGCATCCCGACGATCCTCTCCGTCGACGAGGGCGGCAAGTTCCTCGCCGCCGTCGAGCCCGTCGCTGGCCTGCAGGTCTTCGACGCCAACAAGCCGCTCACGCAGCTCCTCAAGGCAGACGGCCGGCTCTTCAAGCAGGCCAGCTACGAGCACTCGTACCCGCACTGCTGGCGCTGCCGCAAGCCCCTCATCTACAAGGCCGTCTCGAGCTGGTTCGTGCGCGTCACGCAGTTCCGCGACGAGCTCGTCGAGTTGAACCAGCAGATCGACTGGGTGCCGGACAACGTCAAGGACGGCCAGTTCGGCAAGTGGCTCGAGGGAGCCCGCGACTGGTCGATCAGCCGCAACCGCTACTGGGGCAGCCCCATCCCCGTGTGGAAGAGCGACGACCCAAACTATCCGCGAGTGGATGTCTATGGCTCGCTCGACGACATCGAGCGGGACTTCGGCGTGCGCCCCACCGACCTGCACCGCCCATTCATCGACGAGCTCACGAGGCCCAACCCGGACGACCCGACGGGCGCATCCACCATGCGGCGCATCCCCGACGTGCTCGACGTGTGGTTCGACTCGGGCTCCATGCCCTACGCGCAGGTGCACTACCCGTTCGAGAACCGCGACTGGTTCGACTCGCACTCGCCCGCCGACTTCATCGTCGAGTACATCGGGCAGACGCGCGGCTGGTTCTACGTCATGCACGTGCTGTCGACGGCGCTCTTCCACCGCCCCGCCTTCAAGCGCGTCGTGAGCCACGGCATCGTCCTCGGCAACGACGGCCGCAAGATGTCGAAGAGCCTCCGCAACTACCCGGACGTGCAGGAGGTGTTCGACCGCGACGGCTCCGACGCCATGCGGTGGTTCCTCATGGCCAGCCCCGTGCTGCGCGGCGGCAACCTCATCGTGACCGAGGAGACCATCCGCGAGGGCGTCCGCCAGTTCCTGCTGCCCCTGTGGTCGACGTACTACTTCTTCACGACCTACGCCAACACTGCGGTCGGCTCGACCTCGGCCTACGAGGCGAGGTTCCGCACCGACTCGAGCGACGTGCTCGACCAGTACATCCTCGCGAAGCTCGGCGTGCTCGTCTCCGAGGTGCAGGCCGACCTCGAGGCGCTCGACTCGACGACCGCCGCCTCGCGCCTGCGCGACTTCGGCGACGTGCTCACCAACTGGTACGTGCGCCGCTCCCGCGACCGCTTCTGGCGAGGCGTGACCGACGACGCCACGAGCACCGAGGCGTTCGACACGCTCTACACGGTGCTTGAGACCCTCACCCGCGTCGCCGCCCCGCTGACGCCGCTCATCTCCGAGACGGTCTGGCGCGGGCTCACGGGCGGCCGCAGCGTGCACCTCACCGACTGGCCGGACGCCTCCGTCTTCCCGAGCGACCAGACGCTCGTCGACGCGATGGACGCGGTGCGCCGCGTCACCAGCTCCGCCCTGTCGCTGCGCAAGCAGGCCGGGCGACGCGTGCGCCTGCCGCTCGCGAGCCTCACCGTCGTCGCACCGAACACGGACGCCCTCGAGCCGTTCGCGGGCATCCTGCGCGACGAGCTCAACGTGAAGTCCGTCGAGTTCGAGCAGCTCGTCGACGAGTCGGAGGCCAAGTACGGCATCGACCGCGTCCTGCAGGTCAACGCGCGGGCCGCTGGTCCGCGCCTGGGCAAGCAGGTGCAGCTCGCGATCAAGGCGTCGAAGTCCGGCGACTGGAGCGAGGTCGACGGCGTCGTCACGGCAGGCGGCCTGCAGCTCGAGGCCGGCGAGTACGAGGTCAAGCTCGTCACCGCCGGTGAGAGCGAAGACCGCGCCATCACCCTGCTGCCGAGCGGTGGGATCCTCGTGCTCGACACGAACATGAGCCCCGAGCTCGCCGCCGAGGGCCTCGCCCGCGACGTCGTGCGTGCCGTTCAGGACGCGCGCAAGGAGGCCGGACTCGAGGTCTCCGACCGCATCCGCCTCACCTTGCGTGCCGACGACGCGTCGGTCGCAGCCATCGAGGCGCACCGGGAGCTCATCGCCGGTGAGACGCTCGCCGTCGAGTTCCAGGTGACCGGCGGACTCGCTGTCCCCGCAGACGCCGAGGCGAGCGCCGACACGTATGGTGCACTGGAGATCGACGTGGAGGTAGTGGCGTGAGCGAACGCGACCAGCAGGAATCCGGCGACTGGGACGACCACGCCGAGGGGAACGAGGAAGCCGTGAATTCCGGCGACCTGGAGCTCCGGCCCGAGGACATCGCCGAGACGTTCATGCCGGCGGTCTCGGACGACGAGGACGAGGTCCTGACCGAGCGTGAGGAAGACGAGCGCCTCCTTCTCGAAGGAACCGACTGGGCCAGCGAGGGCGAGCGGGTGTTCGACGAGCTCATGGAGCGCGTGGGGGAGGCGGCTCCGGAGCCGCGCCTCCACGCCACGCGGCGTGCCGTCGAGCTGCTCGGCGACGTGCACACGGCCTACCCCGTCATCCACCTCACGGGCACCAACGGCAAGAGCTCGACGGCCCGCATCATCGAGACGGTGCTGCGCGCCCACGGCCTGCGCACCGGCCTCCTGACGAGCCCACACCTCGAGCGCCTCAACGAGCGCATCGCCGTCGACGGGAGCCCCATCAGCGACGAGCGACTCGTCGCGAACTGGGAGGACATCACGCCGTTCCTCTCGATCGTGGATGCGGAGCTCGAGGCCGCCGGCGAGCCGCGCCTCACATTCTTCGAGGCACTCACCGTGCTGGCCTACGCATGCTTCGCGGACGCGCCCGTCGACGTGGCGGTCGTCGAGGTCGGGATGGGCGGCGAGTGGGACTCCACGAACGTCGCCGACGGCGAGGTGGCCGTGTTCACGCCCATCGCGCTGGACCACACGCAGCGGCTCGGCCGAACCCTCGACGAGATCGCGCGCACGAAGGCCGGCATCATCAAGCCCGCCGCTCGCGTCGTCACGGCCGAGCAGCAGCCGGAGGTGCTCGCCGAGATCGAGCGGGCAGCGGGCATCTCCGAGGCCCAGGTCTTCGCCGAGCCCACCGACTTCGCGGTCACGGACAACCAGCTCGCGGTCGGCGGTCGGCTCATCACCGTGCGCGGCATCGCGGGCAAGTACGAAGACCTCCTCCTGCCGCTCGATGGGGAGTACCAGGCCCACAACGCGGCGGTCGCTCTCGCAGCCGTCGAAGCCTTCTTCGGCGCGAACCGGAGCCTGAACGACGAGCTCGTGGAAGCTGCGTTCGGCGAGGTGACGTCCCCAGGCCGACTCGAGCGCATCGGCGTCACGCCCCCCATGCTCATCGACGCCGCCCACAATCCCCACGGTGCGGAGGCGCTTGCGCGCGCCGTGACGGAGTCGTTCGACTTCTCGCGGGTCGTCGTGGTCCTCGGCGTGCTCGAGGACAAGGACGCCGCCGGCATCATCCGAGCACTGCAGCCCATCGCCGAGCGCTTCGTGGTCACGCAGTCCGACTCGGTGCGTGCCATCGACGCCGAAGCGCTCGGCGACATCGTGCGCGACGTCACGGGCAGCGAACCCGAGGTTCTCGAGCGTGCCGAGGACGCCATCGAGCGCGCCCGCGAGGTCGCTCTCGACCTCCTCGCAGATGGCGCGGACGAGGGCAAGAACGCGGCGGTCCTGATCACAGGCTCCGTCACGCTCATCGGCACGGCGCTGACCCTGTCGCGCGACGAAGGCTGGGCGCAGGAGTCGTGAGTCCGCGGAACCGAAACCGCCTCCCTCGCCAGCGCAGCATCCGCGAGGTCATCGGCTCCATCTTCCTGGGCTTCGAGCTCTTCGTCGTCTTCCTGGGCACACTCCTCATCTTCGGGATGCGGGTGCTCGACCCCGTCCCCGCGTTTGTGCTCGGGGCTGCCTTCGGCGCGCTCATCCTCGTGACCATCAGGTTCCTCCGCCACGAGTGGGGGATCTGGCTCGGATGGGCGGTGCAGGTGCTGCTCGTCGCCGCCGGCTTCCTCCACCCCGGTATGTTCGTCGTCGGGGCGCTGTTCCTCGCCTCCTGGACGTACTTCATGTGGAAGGGCGGCCAGATCGACCGGCAGCGTGCCCCGATCATCGCCGAGTACAACCGTCGCCTCGCGGCGGGAGAGATCGGCATCGACGGGCAGCCCATCGACCAGACCGACACACCGAGCAGCTGACGCAGGCTCACATCCACCGACCTGGCCCTCACGGGCAGACCACCACGACCAATGGAGGAATCATGGCAACCATCGAAGAGACGCTTGTGCTCGTCAAGCCGGACGGCGTCCAGCGCGGCCTCACGGGCGAAGTGCTCCGCCGCATCGAGACGAAGGGCTACTCGCTCGTCGACATCCGCCTCGTGCACGCCGACCGCGCAATCCTGGCCGCGCACTACGCCGAGCACGAGGGCAAGCCGTTCTACGAGGGGCTCCTGGAGTTCATGCAGTCGGGACCGACGGTCGCGATCCGCGTCGCGGGCCACCGTGTCATCGAGGGCTTCCGCTCGCTGGCGGGCACCACCGACCCCACGACGGCCGCACCCGGCACGATTCGCGGCGACCTCGGACGCGACTGGGATGCCGGCGTGCTGCTGAACATCGTCCACGGGTCCGACTCCGTCGAGTCGGCAGAGCGCGAGCTCGGCATCTGGTTCGCAGCCTGACCGACTCGGGCTGCAGGGCGGCGGAGTCGTAGGCTTCGCAGTACGCGGACCGGCAGGTCCGAGACGAGTGATTTCGGGGGCGAGACACGGATGAAGGCTGGGCGAGGGCCGTCAGCGACGGCGCACAGTGAGCGGCTCGACGAGCTGGCCGCGGCATGGCGCGTCGCGCTGCGCGACGAGCTGCCGGCCGCCGTGCGCCTCCGCCAGGAGCTGCACGCGAACCCCAGGCTCTCGGGCGACGAGAACGAGACCGCCGCCCGTCTCGAGAGCGAGCTCGGCGACCGGGTCGCGATGCATCGCATCGCCGACTCGGGGCGCATCGGGCGGCTCGGCCCGAGCGCGGGGGGTGCGGTGGGAGTCCGCGCGGAACTGGATGCGCTGCCCCTGACCGAGCTCACCGGCGTTCCCTTCGCCTCGGCCAACGGGGCGATGCACGCGTGCGGCCACGACGTCCATCAGGCGGCGTTGGTCGCGTTCATCCGTGCCGCCGACCACCTGGAGCTGCCCGTCGGTCTTGTGCCGATCCTCCAACCGCGGGAGGAGACCTATCCGTCTGGGGCGCATCAGATCGTCGAGGAGGGTGGGCTCGAGCGGTTCCGGGTCGAGCACGTCATCGGCGCACACGTGCACCCGGGCGTCCCGCGAGGTGCCATCGCGATCGGCGGCGGCTACATCAACGCGGCCGCCGACGAGATCGAGATCTCACTCCAGGGGCGCGGCGGCCACGGTGCGTACCCGCACCAGGCAGCTGATCCCGTCGCGGCGATCGCCCAGATCGCCCTCGGCCTCCCGGAGGTCGTCCGTCGCACCATCTCCCCGATGAACCCGGCCGTGATCAGTGTCGGCACGCTGAGCGCGGGGGAGGGCGCCGCGAACGTGCTGCCCTCGAGCGCGCGGCTGCTCGCGTCCATGCGCACCACCGCCCCGAAAGACCGTGAGCTGCTCTTCGCAGCGGTGCAGCATCTCGCGGTGCGCACGGCGGAGGCCTACGGGACCGAGGCTGTCGTCCACATGCACCAGAACATGCCGGTGCTCATCAACGACTCCCACCTGGCCTCCGACGCCGACGACTGGCTCGCGCGTCTCGGCGTCGACGGCGCCGAGCCCATGCGCTCGCTCGGCGGCGATGACTTCTCGTACTACTGCGACGAGGTGCCGTCGATCATGTGCTTCGCCGGCGTCGAGACGGCTGGGCTTCCCGGTCCAGATGGTGCGTACGCGCCGACGCTGCACCACCCGCGTTTCCTCCCGACGGAAGACGCGGTGGGGCTCGTGGCCAGCGCATTCCTCGCCGGATACTGCGCGGCCGCCGAGCGCATCCTCGGCATCGCCCACCACAGGCGTGCGCTTCCCTGACGATCGGCCCACAGCCGAATCAGGGCCCGGAAGCGTCGGCCGTGCGATACTGGGATCGTCGACCGGGCAGAGTCCCACGGCACCCGAAGTTTTTCAGGCACGCGCCACGAGCAGAACAACGCTCCGTCGCACGCGCCGGAGGCAGTATCGCCGCAACCGCGGCACAGCACGAACAACATTTCCGCCGAACGGGCGGAGACCATTTTCGGTGAGGATGCGTGGCATCCTCATCGCCCGGAGGGGTGGGCGCACGCTTTGCGCCACGCCGGAGTAGGAGCACACCAGAAATGGTGACCACAAACGAATCAGACCAGAACGGCAACACGGAGTCGGCGAGCGGCCAGGAGCAGCTCGACGCGGACCTCCTCCAGGAGTCCGCCCAGGCGGTGGAAGAGCAGACCGAGGAACAGGGGTCCGGGGAAGACACGACTTCGCCCATCCCCGCCGTCATCTCGTCGACGACGCTGTTCTTCCTGCAGCCCGACCTGCCACCGGTCCTGGAGCGCGCACCGCGCGAGGACCGCAGCCGGACGCGACGACAGGACGACGAGCCGTATGAGCGTCCGGAGCGCAGCGACCGCGCCGACCGCTACGACCGCCAGGAGTCGAGCGACCGCTCGGATCGCGGAGACCGCTCGGACCGGGGAGACCGCTCGGACCGTGGAGACCGCTCACGCGAGTCCTCCCGTGACGACCGCCGGCAGGCATCCGCCGAGCGCTCGCAGTCGACGACCCGTCGCCGTCAGCCGCGCGAGGAGCAGCAGGCAGAAGAGCCGGTGCTCATCACGGAACCGCAGAAGATCAAGGGCTCCACGCGTCTCGAGGCAAAGCGCCAGCGGCGTCGCGAGGGCCGCGAGAGCGGTCGCCGTCGCCAGGTCGTCACCGAGTCCGAGTTCCTCGCCCGGCGCGAGTCCGTCGACCGCGTCATGCTCGTCCGTGCCAAGGACGACCGCGTGCAGATCGGCGTGCTCGAGGACAAGGTCCTCGTCGAGCACTACGTCGCCCGCTCGCAGGAGTCGTCCCTCATCGGGAACGTCTACCTCGGCCGCGTCCAGAACGTGCTGCCGAGCATGGAAGCCGCCTTCATCGACATCGGTCGCGGGCGCAACGCCGTCCTCTACTCCGGAGAGGTCGACTGGGCCGCCGCGGAGGTCGGCGGCAAGTCGCGTCGCATCGAGAACGCCCTCAAGCCAGGCGACCGCGTGCTCGTCCAGGTCACCAAGGACCCGATCGGCCACAAGGGCGCGCGCCTCACGAGCCAGGTCTCGCTTCCCGGCCGCTACCTCGTCTACGTCCCCGGCAACTCGATGAACGGCATCTCACGCAAGCTGCCGGACACGGAGCGCGCTCGCCTCAAGAAGATCCTGAAGGAGACCCTGCCGGCAGGCGTCGGCGTCATCGTGCGCACCGCCGCCGAGGGGGCGACTCAGGACCAGCTCGAGCGCGACGTCAACCGACTCACGGCACAGTGGGCCGACATCTCCTCCCGCATCGAGGCAGGCCCAGCTCCTGCGCTCCTGCACTCGGAGCCCGACCTGCTCATCAAGATCATCCGCGATGTCTTCAACGAGGACTTCCAGAAGATCGTGATCCAGGGCAGCGATGAGCTCGAGACCATCACGACCTACCTGCGCCAGGTTGCCCCTGACCTCGTCGATCGCGTCGAGGCATTCCAGGGCGGCGACGTCTTCGCCGAGTACCGCGCCACCGAGCACATCGAGAAGGCCCTGGACCGCAAGGTCTGGCTGCCCTCCGGTGGATCGCTGGTCATCGACCGCACCGAGGCCATGACGGTCGTCGACGTCAACACGGGGAAGTTCGTCGGGTCCGGCGGCAACCTCGAGGAGACGGTCACGAAGAACAACCTCGAGGCCGCCGAAGAGGTGGTGCGTCAGCTGCGTCTCCGTGACATCGGCGGCATCATCGTCGTCGACTTCATCGACATGGTGCTCGAATCGAACCGTGACCTCGTCATGCGTCGCCTCATCGAGTGCCTCAGCCGCGACCGCACGAAGCACCAGGTCGCCGAGGTCACGAGCCTCGGTCTGGTGCAGATGACTCGCAAGAAGCTGGGCCTCGGCCTGCTCGAGACGTTCAGCGAGCCGTGCGAGTCCTGCGCTGGTCGCGGTGTCATCGTGTTCCACGACCCAGTGCTCAAGCACCGCGGTGGAGCGCCCGACAGCGCCGCCAACAGCAAGAACGGCCGCAAGGGCCGCGGAGGCGGACAGCAGCGCGAGCAGCAGGGCCCTCGGGCGGTCGCAGCTCCGGCGGCGCCGTCGACGTCCACGCATGGCATCACGGACGAGCTCCGCGGGGCCCTCTCCAAGATCGCCGCATCCACCATCAACGGTCAGAAGCCGGGCGAGCACGGCGAGGAGCAGGCCGCGGATGCGCAGTCGCAGCCAGGTGCCCAGGCGCCGGCCGCCGACGTGCGGGGTGACGAGCAGGCCGCCCAGCCGAGTGAGTCTCGTCGCTCGCGTCGTGGGCGCAGGCGTGCCAAGACGGACGCCCAGGCACCCGCGTCGACGCAGGAGCAGTCGCCGGAAGCGGCGTCTGGCGACGCGGCGCCTGTCGATCGCAACGAGGCACAGCAGTCTGACACCGACGACCGCAAGGCTCGCGCCAGCGAGAACCTCTTCGACTTCGACTCGGCCAAGAGCGCCGAGTCGGCCCAGACCACGCGCGAGGCCGACCCGGCAGCGCTGCGCGAACTCGACTCGCTGCTGGATGCACTGGTCGCCCCCGAGGGTGAGCAGCAGCAGCAGCCAGCAGCGAGCGAAACGACCGGGGCCCCAGCCGCGGTCGAGGTGACGACACCCGCCGCCCCTGAGGAGTCTCAGGACGCGTCGGTGACGTCGGCACCGGAGGCAGTCCAGCCGGTCACGGCTGAGCCGCCGAAGGGTGCTTCGGGGCGTCCGCGCCGCCGCCGCATCACGACGCCTCCGCTCTCCGCCGAATAGGCGGCCAGAGCAGGGCGGCCGGGCGCGAGAGCGCCCACCGGGTGGGTGCGCTTGCGCGTACCGACCCTGCCGGGTAAAGTGGTTCGCTGTTGCACGTTTGCATTCGTGCTGGCATTCCCTCGCCCGGTAGCAGGGCAGAGTCAGCTCGCCGCAGCGAGCAGGGCTTCCAGAGTTTGAACACACAGCGTCCGACCTTGTCGGGCTCGGAGAAAAGGTACTGAAGTGGTATTCGCAGTTGTGCGCGCCGGTGGACGGCAGGAGAAGGTAGAGGTGGGCACTGTGCTCACCACGAACCGTGTTGTTGCCGACAAGAAGGGCAACGTCACGCTTCCGGCTGTGCTGCTCGTCGACGGTGAGACCATCACGAGTGACGCAGAGAAGCTCGCTAAGGTCACGGTGACTGCCGAGGTCCTGAACGACCTCCGTGGCCCGAAGATCGTCATCCAGAAGTACAAGAACAAGACCGGTTACAAGAAGCGTCAGGGCCACCGTCAGGAGCTCACGCGCATCAAGATCACCGACATCAAGTAAGTCGAGGAGCAGACTTCAATGGCACACAAAAAGGGAGCGAGCTCGACTCGCAACGGCCGTGACTCGAACGCTCAGCGCCTCGGCGTGAAGCGCTTCGCGGGCCAGACCGTCAGCGCGGGCGAGATCCTCGTCCGTCAGCGCGGCACGCACTTCCACCCCGGCGCCCTCGTGGGCCGCGGTGGCGACGACACGCTGTTCGCCCTCTCGGCAGGCATCGTCGAGTTCGGTGCGAAGGGCCGCCGCAAGGTGGTCAACATCGTCGCTGGCGAATAGCAGCAAGCACAGTCCCTGAATATCAGGGCGGTGTCAGGATGAGGGGCGGGCCATGGTCCGCCCCTCATCCGTATTTTCAGGACCAATCGTTCTACAGGAGCTCTTCATGGCCACCTTCGTCGACCAGGTGACGCTGTATCTGCGCGCTGGAGAGGGTGGCAACGGCTGCGTCTCCGTCAAGCGCGAGAAGTTCAAGCCACTCGCCGGCCCCGATGGCGGTGACGGTGGCAACGGCGGAAGCATCACGTTCTTCGCCGACCCGCAGGAGACGACGCTGCTGTCGTACCACCACAAGCCCCACCGCTCGAGTGACAAGGGCGGCTTCGGCATGGGCGACTGGCGGAACGGCTACACGGGTCAGCCGCTCGACCTCCCCGTTCCCGTCGGCACGGTTGTCCGTGACGCGGACGGGGTCGAGCTCGCCGATCTCTCGGAGCCCGGCATGCGCTACGTCGCGGCCGAGGGCGGCCAGGGCGGCCTGGGGAATGCATCGCTCGCGAACACCAAGCGCAAGGCTCCCGGCTTCGCGTTGCTGGGCACGCCCGGCGAGGAGCTGCAGGTGCAGCTCGAGCTCAAGATTGTCGCTGATGTGGCCTTCGTCGGCTACCCGTCGGCCGGCAAGTCGAGCCTGATCGCGGCCATGTCGGCCGCCAAGCCGAAGATCGCCGACTACCCCTTCACGACCCTCCACCCCAACCTCGGCGTCGTGCAGGCGGCCCAGTACCGCTACACGGTCGCCGACGTCCCCGGGCTCATCGAGGGCGCGAGCGAGGGCAAGGGCCTTGGCCTCGACTTCCTGAGGCACGTCGAGCGGTGCTCTGCGCTCTTGCACGTGCTCGACTGCGGAACGCTCGATCCGGGTCGCGACCCGATCAGCGACCTCGATGTCATCCTCGAGGAGCTGCGCAGCTACCCGGTGCCCGAGGGGCAGACGCCCCTGCTCGAGCGCCCCCAGCTCATCGCGCTGAACAAGATCGACCTGCCGGACGGCCGCGAACTCGCGGACTTCGTCCGTTCCGAGCTCGAGGAGCGCGGCTACCGTGTCTTCGAGATCTCCACGGTCAGCCACGAAGGGCTGAAGGAGCTCTCCTTCGCGCTCGGTGAGCTCATCGAACGCGACCGCGAGGCGAAGCTGGCCGAGCTGGCCATCAAGCCGCGCATCGTGCTCCGCCCGCGCCCCGTCGACGAGAAGGACTTCGAGATCCGCGTCGAGGGTGGAACGCACGGCAACACCTACCGCATCCTGGGCGAGAAGCCGCAGCGCTGGGTCGCGCAGACCGACTTCGCCAACGATGAGGCGATCGGCTACCTCGCCGACCGTCTCAACAAGATCGGCGTCGAGGATGCCCTCTTCAAGGCGGGGGCCGTCGCCGGGTCCGCGGTGATCATCGGACCTGGCTCGCAGGGCATCGTCTTCGACTGGGAGCCCACGCTCACGAGCGCGGCCGAGCTGACCGTCTCGCCCCGTGGCACGGACAGTCGCCTCGAGGAGAACGCTCGCACGACGACACGCGAGCGTCGCGAGGGCTACTACGAGCGGATGGACGGCAAGGCCGCGGCCCGCGCCGAGCTCGAGCGTGAGCGCGAGGGCGGCGTATGGAAGGTCGACGAGTGACCCTTCGAACATGGGTAGGATGGACGGCATGATCGAGCTGATTCCTGCCGTGCTTGCCAACGCTGTGCTAGCTGAAGAGGGGCACCACGTCGTCAACGAGCTGGCGATGCCCCCGATCATGTTCGGCGTCGTCACGCTCGTCACCTTCGTGGTCCTCATCGCCGTGACGTACGCGTTCCGGAACACGTGGCACAGCCACCCGGTCGACTCGAAGGTCGTGCCGTACGAGCCGTTCAACCACGCTGGTGTCATCGAAGCCGGTTCGGTCCACTCGAAGCACTAGCGCGAAGAGCCGCGCCGCCCCCATGCCTCATACCGTCGAGACCTCCCCTGCAGCCGCGCGCCGTCGTGTCGGCATCATGGGTGGCACCTTCGACCCCATCCACCACGGGCACCTCGTGGCGGCGAGCGAGGCGGCGGCGCACTTCGAGCTGGATGAGGTGCTCTTCGTGCCGACGGGAAAGCCCTCGCACAAGTCGCACGTGACGCCCGTCGAGCACCGCTACCTCATGACGGTCATCGCGACGGCCTCGAACCCGCGCTTCAAGGTCAGTCGAGTGGACGTCGACCGCGACGGTCCCACGTACACGATCGACACGCTCCGCGACGTGCAGCGCCTCCGTCCTGATGCGGACCTCTACTTCATCACGGGAGCCGATGCCATCACGCAGATCCTCGGCTGGAAGAACTCGCTCGAGCTCTTCGAGCTCGCGCAGTTCGTCGCCGTCTCTCGACCCGGTCACGAGCTGCGAACCGACGGGATCCCGGCTGACAAGGTCGCCGTCCTCCAGATTCCCGCGCTGGCGATCTCCTCGACCGATATCAGGGAGCGCGCCTACGAGGAGAAACCGGTCTGGTACCTGGTCCCGGACGGCGTCGTGCAGTACATGGCGAAGCACCGGCTGTACACGGCTGAAGAGATTGATGCGATATGAGTGACGCCCCACTGACCCGCCGCGAGCTGCGAGAGCTCGAACGGCGCCGCGAGAAGGGCGAGGAGACGCCGCTGCCGAACCGCACGCCGACCGTCTCGGTCGACGCGGGAGTTCCGAGCGCTGACGTGTCGAGCGCTGATGCCACGAGCGCTGACGCTCCAGGGCAGCCCTCAGCGCCTGCTCCCGCATCCGGTGTCGCCCTCGAGGCTCCTCTGCAGATCGACGGGCTCTCGCCTGAGCGGCCCATCGAGACCGCTGATACGGCGGAGCCCGCGGAGCTGCCCGGCGACTCGTTCAACCGCAGCCCGGCAGCCGTCGAGCAGGAAGCCCAGGAAGACGGCACGAGCGGCGACTACTTCCGTCGCCTCGTGATGGCGAGCCACTCCACAGACGAGACTCCGACGGGCATGATCGTCATGCCTGAGATGAGCTCGCCAGACATCACGGGTGCCCTCAGCGGCGCCGGTGACCTCATGGTGACGGGCAAGATGCAGGTCTCCCGCGAGCTCTCCAACTTCGGCACGCTCACCAGCGGCCTCGACTCGCCCGAGATCGACCTGGACGACGACGGCGACGAGCCGCAGCAGACCAGAGTCGTCGAAGAGCACACGCCGGTCGCTGCCAGTCGCGCGGTCCGCGAGCCGGGAATGCCGCTCGCGCCTCGTCGCGGACACGGCATCCGCCTCTCGATCTGGGCCGTCGTCAGCGGGATCGCCGTCGCTGTGGCTGGCGTTGTCGCCGTGATCCTGGGTATCGTTCAGGGTTGGTTCTGATCAGCTGGCGAGCGCATCGCCTCTCGGACACCACGATGAGCTCTCAGGGGCTCTCAATGAAAGGGACCGAATGACCGCGAGTACGCGAGCAATCGAACTGGCACACGTCGCAGCGAAGGCTGCCGACAAGAGACTCGGCTTCGACATCGTCGCCCTGGACGTCTCGAACAACATGCCGCTCACGGATATCTTCCTGCTCGTCTCCGGCCGAAACGAGCGCATGGTGCTGTCCATCGCCGACGAGATCGAAGACGCGATGCGCGACATCGGGCAGCGCACGCTGCGCCGTGAGGGTCGCCGCGAGGGCCGTTGGGTGCTCCTCGACTTCAACGACATCGTCGTGCACGTCTTCCACGAGGAGGAGCGCATGTTCTACGGGCTCGAGCGCCTGTGGAACGACGCCCCCGTCGTGAAGCTCGACATCGGCGCCGACGACGCGGAATCCGCGGACTCGGCTCCGGAAGCACAGAGCTGACCGGCGTGACCACCCGCAGGTCCCCGGGGGGATGGGCATGGCTCGTCGTCACCGGCTTGCTGGCGGGCTTCCTCTCCGGCCTCTTCGGCGTCGGTGGGGGCATCCTCATCGTGCCGGCCCTCATCTACCTGGTGCGACTCGACCCACGCCTGGCAGCGGGCACCTCGCTTCTCGCGATCCTGCCCTCGGCGATCGTCGGCGTCGTGACGTACGCGATCGGCGGCCACGTCGATCTGCTCCTCGCCCTGCTGCTGGCGGCGGGTGCGATCGTCGGGGCGCCGATCGGGTCCTGGCTCCTGCAGAAGGTCTCGAAGCGCACCCTGCAGTGGTCGTTCATCGCCTTCATCGTCGTCGTCATCATCTCCCTCTTCCTGGTCGTGCCCTCGAGGGACGCCGCCGTTCATATCGACGTCCTCGGGGGAGTGCTGCTCGTCGTCCTCGGTCTCTGCACGGGCGTGCTCTCCGGGTTGCTCGGCATCGGCGGCGGCGTTGTCGTCGTCCCGATGCTGGTCGTGCTGTTCGGGTCCAGTGACCTGCTGGCGAAGGGCAGCTCGCTGCTCATGATGATTCCGACGGCGATCTCCGGCACGATCAGCAACCTCCGCCGCAAGAACGTCGACGTGGGTGCTGGCCTCGCCGTCGGTGGGTCGGCCTGCCTGACCACGACCCTCGGAGGGTTGAGCGCTGCGGCCATCTCGCCATCGCTCGCGAACATCCTCTTCGCCGTGTTCCTCGCGGCGACCGCCATTCGCATGGGGATCGACGCGTGGCCACGCCGTCGCGCGCAGTAGCGACACGCGCCGGCCGCCTCGATTTGGTACGCCTCAGGTTCTGAGCTACTATTTTCGAGTTCCCGGAAACGGGTGCGGGTCTGTGGCGCAGCTGGTAGCGCACCTGCATGGCATGCAGGGGGTCAGGGGTTCGAATCCCCTCAGATCCACCAAGAAGCCCCGGTCAGCACACGCTGACCGGGGCTTTCTCGATCGCGCTGCGGGCGTACGTGCTCCTCTCCCCGAACTGGCGACGTCGGCATGGGGCAGGATGTCCGCATGGCGAGACGCATAACGAGCGACAACGCGCGCGCGAACTGGAGCGCGCTGATCGCGACACCCTTCGCAGCGGCCTTCTACATCTTCGTGGCGAGCAGGCTCGGGGTCGAGATCGGTGACTCCGTGCGCTACCTGGTGAGCATCTTCATCGTCTTCTGGCCCCTGTTCGGTGCGGTCTACCTGGTCTGGACGCACCTGGCGTACCGCAACGCGGATACCGTGCAGCTGCGGGTGGCGTCCCGGCAGGAGCGCATCACCAAGCGTCGATGGTGGCATCGGCTTGTCGGCTACGGGGGAGCGACTGACTGGACGACCGCCGGCGCCATGGTCGCCGTCGCTCTGACGATCGCGATCGCGCAGGAACCCGCCTTCCGGGACCAGACGGTCTTCGTGGTGCTCGGGCTCGCGACGGTGGCCGCGTCGTGGGCGCTCATGGTCTACGCCTTCGCGCTCGAGTACCTGCGCCTGGACGCGACAGCAGCGACGGCGCCGGCGGTCGGGCTCGAGGGCGCATCCGCCACCGAGCAGCAGCGGGCGCGTCGCCCGGAGATCGTGTTCCCGTTCGAGGAGGAGCCGCGGTTCGGCGACTATCTGACGCTCGCCGTGCTGATGTCGACGATGGCCGCGACCGCCTCGGCAGAGATCACGTCCCGCCGAGGCTGGCGGATCGCGCGCACGAACGTCGTGCTGGCGTTCTCGTTCAACTCGGTCATCGTCGCGATGATGGTGTCGGTGCTCTTCGGCGGCCTCACGAGCTAGCTGCTCGGCAGGATGACGAGGTTGCCGACCTTGCGACCGGAGTCGACGACGGCGTAGGCGTCCTGGATGCTCTCGAGGCCGCCTGCGACGCTCGTCACGGGGTCGAGGGCGCCGGTTGCGGCGAGCGTCAGGAGCTCCGTGATGTCGGCCGTGCGCTCGGGAATGGGCCCGGCGATGACGTTGCCGCGTGCGGTGACCGTGTCTGCGAGGCCCGCGACGGCGAGGATGAGTCGTCCCGTGGGGGAGAGCAGCTGCCGGCCCGACCGCCTGCTGAGGTTCCCGACGGTGTCGAGGACGACGTCGTACCGCGCATCGAGGTCTTCGACGGGCGTGACGGCGTAGTCCACGTGCTCGTCGGCGCCGAGGCGCAGCGCGAAGCTCCGGTTACGCGCGCTCGAGACGGCAGTTATGTGCGCGCCGAGGGCCTTCGCGAGCTGCACGGCGCTCGAGCCGACTGCGCCAGAGGCTCCGTTGATGAGGACGCGTTCGCCGGGTTGGAGGTGTGCGCGCTCGCGCAGGAACTGGAGGGCGGTGCCGCCCCCGAACAGCAGGCCGGCCGCATCCTCGAACGACACCTGCTCGGGGAGGCGGGCGAGGCGCGCGATGGGAACCCGGGCCAGCTCTGCGTGCCCGCCCAGTCCGCCGCCGATCATGGCGGCGACCCTCGTGCCCGGTGGGAAGCCGCTGTCCGTCGCGCCCGTCGATTCGACGGTGCCCGCCACGGCGATCCCGAGCACCTTCTTGCGCGGCCCGCTGACCCCGATACCAAGGCGCGCGAGCATCTCGAAGCCGGCGGGAAAACGCCCGGCGCGCATTCGCGCATCTCCGGAGGTCACGGCAGCGGCTTCCACTCGGACGACGACCTCGCCCGTGCGGGGTGTCGGGTTCGGAACCTCGGTGATGACGACGGCCTCGGGTGGTCCGTACCTGGTGACGACTGCAGCTCTCATGAGATCCCTTACGCCTGTAAGTCTGATGATCTCAGAGTAGCCTTACGGATGTAAGCCTGCAAGGAGGAGAAATGGCAGACCGTCAACCGCTGAGCAGGACGCGCATCCTCGACGCCGCGGTGCGCGTCGCTGATGGAGGCGGGCTCGCCGCCGTCAGCATGCGCAGTGTGGCGCGTGAGGCTGGAGTCGAGGCCATGTCGCTCTACCACCACGTGGCGAACAAGCAGGCTGTCCTCGACGCGCTGGCAGGGTGGGCATTCGAGCAGATTCCCCTGCCACCTGGCGGCGGGGACTGGCGAGCCGAGATGGGTGCAAGGGCGCGCGCAGCTCGCGAGGTGCTCGGCGCACATCCCTGGGCGCTCGGCCTCCTCGAGTCCCGTTCAAACCCGGCGGTGGCGGTGCTCGCCCACCACGACGCGACGCTCGGCTCGCTGCGCGCCGGCGGGTTCTCGGTGCTGCTGGCCTCACATGCTTACTCGCTGCTCGATGCGTACGTCTTCGGGTTCGTGCTCACCGAGCAGAACCTGCCGTTCGAGCAGGGCCAGAACGCGGAGGAGTTCGTCGCAGCGATGGAGCTCCCCGCCGACGAGTTCCCACACCTCGCGGAGCTCGTCGGCGAACGCATCATCGGTGGTGCGTACGACTTCGCTGACGAGTTCGACGTCGGCCTCGAGATGATCCTCGACCAGCTCGAGACGAGGCTGGCCCTCGAGCGGGGCGCGTGAACGGCGTCAGCGGACGACGCGAAAGCCCTCGATGCCCTTCGGGGTGCGCTCGGAGAGACGCGAGGAGGTGACCTCTGCAAACTGCGGCCCCTCCGCCATCCACGCGAGCAGCGCGTCGACCCGGCTCTCCTCACCCTCGAGCTCGGCTTCGACCCGGCCGTCGTGCAGGTTACGCACCCAGCCGCTCACACCGAGGCGCTCAGCCTCCTGCGCGGCGCTGAAGCGGTAGCCGACGCCCTGCACGTTCCCGGACACGATCACGTTGACTCTCCGCATGGGCACATTCTGCTCCGGCGACGGCGGGTACGGGAAGAAGCCCGCCCGCGCTCGCACCGAGACACAGGTTTCTCTCACCTGGGGAACCTCCGGCTGCCGCGGGCAGTGGGGACGAGGCCTTCCGGAGGCGGAGCGTCTGCGGAGGCAGGCGCAGCGTCTCACGTGAGGTGGGAGAGCTCGCCCTCGTCGTAGCCGGTGTCGGGCAGGCAGCCGAGTTCCGTCAGCAGCTCCGGCATCGTCCAGAGGCGCACCTCCTGCGGGCGGTTCGTCGCGACCGCGGCTCTTGCGCTGCCTCGTACCGCGAGCATCCGCACGCTGACGGGCGATGGGGTCGGTGCGGCAGGGTCACCGGGGCCACGAGAACCGGCGGAGCTGGGGGAAGGGGCGCCGTGCACGCGGTGCCAGCCGGCGTGCTGCGGGTCCGGATGCGCGTCGACGCGCAGCGAGGCGGGCTCGGTCCGCAGGCCGGTGCCGGAGACCTTCAGCGCCGCCTCCTTGGCGGTCCAGGTGCCGATGCGGGCGGCGACACCCGACGGCTGGCCGGCATCGCTGACGACCCGCGCGCGTTCGTCAGGGTGCAGCGCATACGCATCGAACCCGGCCCACAGCTGCCGCGGAACGGTCTCGATGTCGACGCCGATCGCATCCGCTGGGTCCGCGATCGCGACGAGCACCCGTCCAGCGCTCGTCGAGGAGCTCAGGGCCAGGTCGGCGCTGCGCGGCTGCCCGTGCGCTCGACCGCAGTCGGGGCAGAGGCGCAGGATCTCGAGCTCGCTCGCCTGCTCGAGCGGCAGGCCACGCCCCCAGGCCGCGAGCAGCCGGAGCGCGGCGCGTCCCGCGAGCGTTCGCCGGCGCAGCTCCTCGCTGCGCCTGGCGCTCGCCGTGACGCGGTCGTCCTCGCTCGCGCACTGCGACGCGGCGTCGAGCACCTCGTCGATGCCAGCGGCGAGCACGGCGATCATCGGCGGCTGATGCGGCGGTACTGCCACACGGCGATCGGCGCGAAGATCGCGATGATGGCGACGCTGCAGAGGAACGCATACAGCACGGCGTTCTCGGCCGGCCATCCGCCGGCGGCCGTGAAGCCGCTCGGAGCCGCGTTCCCGAAGAGCTCTCGAACGGCGCTTGCCACCGCGGTCACCGGGTTCCACTCGGCGAAGGCGCGAAGAGGACCGGTAAGCATGTCGGCCGAGACGAAGGCGCCCGAGATGAAGCAGACGGGGAAGAGCCAGAGGAGGCCGAGGCTCTGCGCGACCTCGACGCTCTTGGCGGTCAGCGCGATCGTCGCGCCTATCCAGGAGGTCGCGAAGGCGAACAGCAGGAGCAGCCCGAACGCGAGGAGCACCTCGAGTGGGCCGGATTCGACGCGCCAGCCGATCGCGAGTCCGCAGGTCAGGATCACGGCGATCGAGATGATGCTCGTGACGAGGTCGGAGCTCGTCCGACCCAGGATGACACCAACGCGTGACATGGGCAGCGTGCGGAGCCGGTCGATGAGGCCCGACTGGAGGTCCTTCGCGAGGTAGACGGCCGTGAACGAGGAGTTGAAGGTGAGCGTCTGCGCGAGGATGCCGCCGATGAGGAACTGCCGATAGTCGGCTCCGCCGAGCGCCCCGCCGAAGACGAACGCGAGGATGAGCACGAAGATGATGGGCTGCGCGATGCCGGTGACCAGCGCCCCCGGCGTGCGCTGGACGTTGAGGACGTTCCGGCGGGCGACGATGCCGCCGTCGCGGAATGCCGCGGTGATGGCGCTCATGCGGTGACCGCCTCTCGCTCGTCGTGTGCGGTCGCATCCTCGGCCGGTTCATCCGGCCGCTGGCCCGTGATCTGGAGGAACACCTCATCCAGCGTGGGCTGCCGGAGAGCGGCCTCGCTCGTGGCGATGTCGGCGTCCTCGAGCGCACGTAGGACCGTGGACAGGTCGTGGCTGCCACGCGGTGCCTTGGCGGTGATGCGCACGCCACGGTCGTTGATGGACGCCCCGCCGCTGATCATCGTGACGAGGTCGAGCGCGCGGTGTCCATCCTCGGACGATTCGAGGACGAGGTCGATCGACGCCCCGCCGGCTCGGGCCTTGAGCTGGGCGGCCGTGCCCTCCGCGACGATGCTGCCTGCGTCGATGACGAAGATGGAGTCGGCGAGCTGGTCGGCCTCTTCCAGGTACTGCGTGGTGAGGAGCACGGTCGTCCCCGCCGTGGCGAGGGTCTGGATGGCGTCCCAGGTGTCGCGGCGCCCGCGGGGGTCGAGGCCGGTGGTCGGCTCGTCGAGGATCACGACGGGCGGTCGGGCGACGATCGCACCCGCCAGGTCGAGGCGTCGGCGCATGCCGCCGGAGTACTCGCCGGCTCGCTTCTTCGCCGGCAGGTCGTCGAGCCGGAAGTCGCGGAGCAGCTCGTGGGCCCTGGCGCGGGCGTCTCGCCTACGCATGCCGTAGAGCTGGCCGACCATCGTCAGGTTCTCGACTCCGGTGAGCTTCTCGTCGACGGCCGCGTACTGCCCGGAGACCCCGATGCTGCGGCGGACGTCCTGGGCCTCATGCCGCACCGAGTGGCCGGCCACCTCGACGTCGCCCTCATCGGGGTCGAGCAGCGTCGTGACGACGCGCACGGTGGTGGTCTTGCCGGCGCCGTTCGGTCCGAGGAGCGCGTGGACGGAGCCGGCGGGGATCTCGAGGTCGACGCCGTCGAGCGCGGTGAAGTCGCCGAAGCGCTTGCGCAGGCCGCGAATCGAGATCACGAGACCGCCAGGTCGCGCTCGCGGACCGGCGTGATGTCTCGCCAGTTCTCGGTCACGTAGTCGAGGCAGGCCTGCTTCGGGGCCGGTCCGTAGACCACGACCCACCCTGCTGGGACGTCGGCGAAGTCTGGCCACAGGGAGTGCTGCTGCAGATCGTTGACAAGAACTCGGAACTCTGCGGATGTGTCATCGAACGGATTGGTCAAGATGTTCCCTTCTCTCGTCACGCGGGGGTTCCTGATGGAGGTGGCGCGAATGGTTCTCCAAGTGCTTCGGAGCCCGTTCGCTATCGGTTGGGGAATCGCGCGTGTGAATCCGACATGAGGCGATCGAGCTCCGGAGCGACCTCGCCGAGCGCTGATTCGTCGAGGAGCGCGGAGTGGCGCGCGTGGACTGGGCTCGAGGTCACCGTGCCAGTCGTGTGCGGTGCCCAGGCGTCGGGTCCGGGCCGGTCAGCCGGGACATCGACGCTCGCCTCGAACACGTGCAGGTCGCCGTCGAAGGTCGGCACGGGCGTCGTGTCGAGGAGGGCGCCCACGCGCAGGAAGCCGCGCACCATCCGCTCGATACTTGCCGAAGGGATGTCCGCGAGTGGGTTGCCTGCCCCTGCGAGCAGGGCGCGGACCGCATCCGCATCCAGCTCGTCTGCTGGCGCCTCCACCTCGTTCGCGTCGAGGAAAGCACGCCACATGCGGTCGCCACCGTCGACGCCCGCGACCGAGGAGTGCTCGGTCGGGTAGGCGTCGAGGATCGCGAGGAGCGCGACCTCGTCGCCGCGGCGCTGCAGGTGGGCGGCGAGGTGCTGAGCGAGGCGGCCGCCGAACGACCAGCCGACGATCCGGTACGGGCCTGCCGGCTGCACGGTCTTCATCGCGTCCACGTACTCGTCGAGCAGCTCGGCGAGCGTGTCGTGGTTGCTCTGCTCGCCGTCGTCCGGGGCGATGCCGGGCAGCTGGAGGCCGTAGAGCGGGCGGTCGCCCTTGAGGTGTGCGAGCAGCCCGGCGAACTTCCAGGAGATGCCGCTGGCCGGGTGCACGGCGAAGAGCGGTTCCTGGGCGGCAGGGGAGCCGTCCTCGCGGGCGGGCCGCAGCGGCAGGATCGTCCGGAGGCTCTCCGCGATGTCGCCGCCTCCGGTGCTGGCGAGGGCAGCGAGCCCCTCGACGGTGGGCGCCTGGAACATGGCCTGCACGGGCAACTCGACGCCGAGGGCCTCGTTGATGGCGCGGATGGTCGGCTGCGCCACGAACGAGTGGCCGCCGAGCGCGAAGAACGAGTCGTCCGCCCGCACGTCCTCGACGCCAAGCACCTCGGCGAAGGCCGCCGCGACCGCCAGCTCGGCCCGCGTGCTCGGCTCGCGACCGGCCCCGCCCGTCGTCTGGAACTCGGGGAGCGCATCCCGGTCGAGCTTTCCGTTCGGGGTGAGGGGGATGCGCGGGATGATCTCGAGGCCCACGGGATGCATGTAGTCGGGCACCGTGCCGCGCACGGCATCGAGCACTCGGCTCGCGAGCTGTGCTCGGGCCTCGTCGTCTGCGTCCGGGTCGCCGCCAGCGATGCCGGGGTCGCTCGGCACGATCCAGGCGCCGAGCGCGAGTTGCCCGGCCGAGTCGACGGGAAGGACCACGGCGTTGGCGACGCCCGGCTGGGCGCCGATCACGCGAGCCAGCTCCTCCGGCTCCACGCGGTGGCCGCGGATCTTGAGCTGGGCGTCGCTGCGGCCGAGCGACACGACTCGGCGCGGTTCGCCGTCGAGCGCATCCCGCACGACGACGAGGTCGCCCGTGCGGTACATGCGGCTGCCGTCGCGGGCGAACGGGTCGGCGACGAACCTGTCGGCGGTGGCTTCCGACCGGCCCGTGTAGCCGTGGGCGAGCTGCGTGCCGGCGAGCCAGAGCTCGCCGACGCTGCCGACGGGGCTGGGACGCAGCTGGCTGTCGAGCACGTAGCCCACGACGTCACCCGTCGTCGCCCCGAGCGAGGGGGCCGCCGTCTCGCCGATATCGGCGAGCATCGAGTCGACGCCGACCTCCGTCGGGCCGTAGAGGTTCCACGCGCGAACCGTCGCTCGTCCACGCAGCCAGCTCCACAGCTCAGCGGTGATCGCTTCGCCGCCGAGCAGCATCGTGAATCCGTCGCCGTCGCCGTCGGGGAGGGAGTCGAGCCAGCTCTCGAGTCGGGTCTGCTTCATGAGCGCCTCGACGTAGCTCGGGGTGGTCTCCCACGCGCCGATCCGCCGGTCCGCGAACAGCTGCACAAGCGCCTCGGGGTCACGGCGCACGTCGTCGGCGACGATGTGCAGCTCGTGTCCGCTCGCGAGCCACAGGATCGGGTCCATGGCGGCGTCGAAGCCGACGCCCGTGGTGTGCGCCACGCGGATGCGACGCGTCGCCGCATCCGGCGGCAGGAGGGTCGATCGGTGGCTGCGGAGCAGGCTCGCGAGGGCGCGGTGGGGCACCTGGACGCCCTTCGGCACACCCGTCGTCCCCGAGGTGAAGATCAGGTAGGCGGGGTCGTCGAGCGACACCTCGGGGAGACCGGCGGCCTCGTGCTCCGTGGAGCTGTCGGCGAGGAGCTCCTCGAGTCCGCCGTCGAGGATGACGGCTGGCTCTGCGGCCTCGATCATCGCGTCGACGCGCTCGCTCGGGTACTCGGGGTCGATCGGCATGGCGACTGCGCCGGCCCGCCATACGGCGAGCAGGGCGGCGGCCGTGTCGACCGAGCGCGGCAGGCGGTAGGCGACGACGTCGCCGCGGCCAACGCCGCGTCGGCGGAGCGCGCCGGCGAGCCGGTCGATGCGAGCCGTGAGGGTGCCGAAGTCGAGCGCTCCGTCTGGGGCCACGACCGCTAATTCCGTGGGCGTGCGCGCGGCAGACGCGGTGAAGGCGGCGAGCACCGCGCTCGGCTCGGACGTCGTGCCGGCGTCGCTCGCCTCCTGGAAGGGCCAGGCACGCAGGCGCCCTGGCGTGCCTGGCACCGGGATCGCCTCGAGGGGCGCATCCGGCGTCTCGGTGGCCGCCGCGAGGTAGGCGAGGAGCCGCTCGACGAGGCCGCCGGCCGCGGCTGCGCTGAAGAGCGCCGAGTTGTACTCGAGCACGCCTGGCACGTCGGCGCCGGCCTCTGCGGTGCGCAGCGTGAAGGACAGGTCGAACTTCGCGCCGCCCGTGCTCTCCGGAGCGACCGGGGTGACGGCGACGCCTGGCAGGGCGAGGGGGAGCTCGCTGCGCTCCTCGACCGCGAGCATCGTCTGGAAGAGGGGGTGGCGTCCGAGGACACGCTCCGGGGCCATCGCCTCGACGATGCGCTCGAACGGCACCTGCTCGTGGTCGATGCCGAAGAGCGCCGCCGTGCGGGCCGCCTCGACGGCGTCGGCCAGTGTCGCCTCGTCGCCGAGCTGCACGCGGAGCGGCAGCGTGTTGACGAAGAATCCGACGAGGTCGCTGAGATCGGCGTCCTGGCGGCCGGCCGAGGGGGCCCCGATGACGAGGTCCGTGCCGGCACCGGTCCGCGCGAGGAAGCCGGCGATCGCGCCGAGCCAGCCGTGGAAGACGCTCGCCGACCTGCCGGTCGCGACGGAGCCGAGCGCGCCCGCGACCTTCGCGGGGATGCTGAAGTCGAGCTGGCCGGCAGGCTGCGCGCTCTGCGCGGCCCGCGCGCCGTCGGCAGGGAGCTGCAGCACCGACGGGGCGCCTTCGAGGTGGGCGGTCCACGCCCCGACCTGCTCTGCTTCATCCGCTGGCGCCTCGCTCGCCCGGATCTGGCGCGCGAAGTCGGCGAACTGTGCGGGCAGCGGGCGCCGGAGCGGCACCGAGCCGCTGCGCCGTGCCGTGTAGGCCGTGGCGAGGTCGTGCGCCAGCGGCGCGAGGGAGGCGCCGTCGGTGGAGATGTGATGGAGGACGAGCTCGAGCAGCCACGAGTCGTCGCCGGCGGGAGTCAGGCCTGCGCGCAGGGGAAGCTGGCTCGTCAGGTCGAAGCCGGCCGATGCATCGACCGGCTCGTGCTGGAGCACACCGGCGGCGGGTTCATGGATGCGCTGCACCGGAGCCCCATCGACTTCGGGGTACGTGGTGCGCAGCACCTCGTGTCTCGCGACGAGGTCGTCGACCGCGCCGGACAGCGCTTCGAGGTCCAGGTCGCCGTCGAGGCGGGCGCTGAGCACGACGTTGTAGTCGCCGGATTCGGGGGCGAGCTGGTTCAGGAACCAGAGGCGTGCCTGGCCGGGCGAGAGCGGCAGGGCTTCGCCGTGGACGCGCGGGTTGGCTGCGGTCCACTCGGCGAGCGGCGGGTGCGAGCTCGGCCCACCGGTGGGGTCGGCCATCGGGTGCTCGCCCGTGCGGCCGAGCACGGCAAGGAGGGCGGCCGGCGTGGGGGCGTCGAAGATCGCGCGCAGGGGAGGGGCGGCGCCGAAGCGCTGGCGCAGCTCACCGGCGAGCGCCACGGCGAGCAGGGAGTGCCCACCGAGCCGGAAGAAGTCGTCGTCCAGGCCGACCTCGTCGAGGCCGATGACGGCGGCGAACGCCTCGCACATGCTGTGCTCGTCGTCCGTCTCGGGCTTGCGGGAGCCCGCGGCCGACTCCGGGGCGGGGAGCGCGGCGAGGTCGACCTTGCCGTTCGGGGTCAGCGGGAGCCTCTCCAGCACCGTGACGGTGGCCGGAACCATGTACTCCGGCAGCTCGGCGCGGGCGAGGGAGAGGACGGCGTCGGCGTCGGCTGCCCCGGCGACCCAGGCGACGAGCCTCGCGCTGTCCGGACCTGCCGGCGCGTGGATGGTCGCGACGGCGGCCTCGACGCCCGGAGCGCGCTCGAGGCTGCGCTCGACGTCGCCGAGCTCGATGCGGTAGCCGCGGAGCTTCACCTGGTCGTCGTCGCGGTGGAGGAACTCGAGTTCGCCGGAGGGGTGGCGGCGGACGATGTCGCCGGTCCGGTAGAGGCGGGTGCCGTCTCCCGAGGGGTCGGCGATGAAGGCGCTCGCCGTCTCGGCGGTGCGTCCCAGGTAGCCGTGGGCCTCGGAGGCGCCAGCGAGGTGGAGTTCACCCGGCACGCCGTCCGGCACGTCGCGGAGGTAGCCGTCGAGCACCCGAGCGGTCACGTTGGCGACCGGGCGGCCGATGCGGACACCTCCCGGCTCGGTCAGGCGCGTCACGACGGAGTCCACCGCGAACTCGCTCGGGCCGTAGAGGTTCCAGGCCTCGATTCCGTCAGCGCTGAGCAGGGAGTCCCAGAGGTCGGACGAGACGGCCTCGCCGCCGAGGGCGACGAGCAGCGGCGTCTCGCGTTCGGCGCTCTGCTCGAGGAGGCCGGTGCCGATGAGCTGGCGCACGTACGAGGGCGTCGTCTCGAGCACGTCGATCGAGGAACCGGACACGCGCTGCACCAGTTCGTCGGCGTTGCGCCGCGTGGCGTCGGACGCCATCACGAGGCTCGACCCCGCGGCAAGCCAGAGGATCGGGTCCCAGGCGGCGTCGAAGCCGAGGCCGGCTACGTGCAGGACGCGCGGGGGGCGCCCGCCGAGGAGCTCGCGGAGCGGGGAGATCATCGCGTGCAGGTGCTGCGCGAGGACATTGGCGAGGGCGGAGTGCGGCACCTGGACGCCCTTGGGCACACCGGTGGTGCCGGACGTGAACACGAGGTAGGCGGGCTGCTCGGGGAGCGGCAGGGCGGGCAGGTCGAGGTCCGACTCGCTGGCGCCGAGCTCGACGAGAGAGGTGGGGGCGACGGTCCGAGTCCCTGACTCGTCGGCGAGCGAGCCGAGGCGCGTCTCGTCGACCGCGACGAGCAGCACGGGGGTGCTGGCGTCGAGGATCTGCGTGATGCGGGCATCCGGGTAGTCGATGTCGACGGGCACCGCGATGGCACCGCTTCGGAGCGCGGCGAGCACGAGCGTCACGGCGTCGCCGGAGCGGGGCAGCGCGATGGCCACCCGGTCTCCGCGGCGTACGCCTGAGGCGACGAGGCCGCGGGTGGCGGCGTCGATGCGCTCGCCGAGCTCGGCGAAGGTGAGAGGCTCGGTGTCGTCCTCGAGGGCCAGCTCTCCGGGGAGGCGGCGGATGCTCGTGGCGAGTTCATCGAGGATCGTCCCGTCCATCGGCAGGCGCTCGCCGCGGGCCTGCGCGTCGATCCGCTGCTGGGTCGCCCGGTCGAGGGCCGGGAGATCGGAGAGGGCGAGCTCGACGGTGTCGATCATGGCGGAGAGCATGCGGTCGACGGTGTCGCGCATGCGCCCGATCGTCGACTCGTCGAAGAGCGCGAGGTCGTAGGCGAGGGCGGCCTCGAGCGGGCCTTCGTCGCCGGCGGGGGTCGAGAAGTCGAGCATGAGGTCGGTCTTGACGCCGGCGGTCGTGACCTGGCTCGGGACGGTGACGACGACCTCGCCGAGGTCGAGCTTCGCCGGCTCGGTGTTCTGGAGCGTGAGGAGCACCTGGAAGACGGGGTGGCGGTCGGCCACGCGCGGCGGCCGGAGGGCGTCGACGACCGCATCGAACGGCACGTCCTGGTGGGCGTACGACTCGGTGTTGCCCACGCGCACACGCTCGATGAGCTCGCCGAGCGTCGGGTTCCCCGCGAGCGAGGTGCGCAGCGCGACCGTGTTGACGAAGAAGCCGACGAGTCGCTCGAGCTTCGGGTCCACGCGTCCGGCCACGGGGGTGCCGACGACGATGTCCGTGCCGGCGCCGTGCTGGCCGAGCGCCGCCGCGACTGCCGCGTGCAGGACGATGAAGAGACTCGTCCGATGCTGCGCCGCGACCTCGCGGAGGGCGCGGTGGCGCTCCGCATCCAGTTCGAAGGCGAGGTGGCCGATGTCGCTCCGCCGCGCGCCGCGCTCGCGGTCTCGCGGGAGGGCGATCTCGTCGGGTGCGTCGGCAAGCGTGCGCCGCCAGAAGTCGAGCTGGGTGCTCATGGCGCTCGATGGGTCGTCCTCTGAGCCGAGCGATTCCCGCTGCCACAGCGTGTAGTCGGCGTAGGAGACGGGGAGCGTGGGCAGCACGTCGTCGGCCGGGGCGCGCCTCTCGCCGGCGGCCGCGGCGACGTGGCTCGAGTACGCCGCGGAGAGGTCGGCGGCGAAGGGGGCGAGCGACCAGCCGTCCGAGGCGATGTGGTGCATCGTCGTGACGAGCACGTGGTTCGTCGGCGAGGTGCGCAGGAGGACAGCGCGCAGCGGCACCTCGCGGGTCACGTCGAAGGGGCGCAGCGACTCCTGGCGGACGATGTCGTCCACCCGGTCTTCTGGCACGTCGACGGAGGTGAAGGCGGGGGCGCCGGCGTCGATCGGGAGGATGCGCTGCCTCGGCTCGCCATCGACGTAGGGGAAGACCGTGCGCAGCGGCTCGTGGCGCTCTGCGATGTCCCGGAAGGCGGCCCGGAGCGCCGCCTCGTCGAGCGTGCCATCGAGGTGCAGCACGATGGGGATGTTGTAGGCGCTGGAGCCTGGCTCGAGGCTGTTCAGGAACCACAGGCGCCGCTGGGCGAGGGAGACCTGGAGTTCGTCGCCGTGGGGCGTTGGGGCGAGGGGGCGGGTGCGGGCGGCGTCGGCGCTGTCGTCGTCGAGCGCGGCGAGCCCGGCGACGGTCGGGCGCTCGAAGACGTCGCGCACCGTGATCTGCCGGTCGAGGCGCTCCGTGAGCTGCGAGGCGAGTTTGGTGGCGAGGAGCGAGTGGCCGCCCGCGCCGAAGAAGTCCTCGTCGACGCCGATCGACTCGATGCCGAGCACCTCGGCGAAGGCCTCTGCGGTGACGCGCTCGGCGCGTGTGCGCGGCTGCTGCACGGGGTCGTTCGGGCGCTGCTCCGGGGCTGGGAGTGCCCGCCGGTCGAGCTTGCCGTTCGGGGTCATGGGCAGCTCGCTCAGCGCGAGCACGCTGCTCGGGACCATGTAGCCGGGCAGGTCGGCGGCGAGTGCGGCCTTCGTCTGCGCCGCGAGGTTCTCCTGCTGGCGCTCGCCGGTCACGTACCCCACGATGCGGGCGGATGCGCCGTCGCCCACCACGATCGCGGCGGCGGCTGAGACCCCGGGCTGCCTGCGCAGCGCGGCCTCGACCTCCGCGAGCTCGACTCGGTACCCGCGGATCTTCACCTGCTCGTCGATGCGGCCGAGGAAGCGGAGCGAGCCGCTGCGACGGCGACGGACGACGTCGCCCGTGCGGTACATCCTGGTGCCGTCCCCGGCGAACGGGTCGGCGAGGAAGCGCTCGGCGCTGAGGCCGGGCTGGCCGACGTAGCCGGACGCGACGTTGGCGCCGGCGAGGTAGAGCTCGCCGATGGCGCCGTCCGGCACCGGGGTGAGGGAGGCGTCGAGGAGGTAGTGGCGCGTGTTGCGCACCGAGCTGCCGATGTGCGGCTCCGAGCCCTGCACGATGGGCGCGATGAGGCTGTCGACGGTCGTCTCGGTGGGGCCGTAGAGGTTGAGGGCGGAGACGTCCGGCTGGGCCGCGAGCGCGTCCCAGAGGGCGGGCCCGACGGCCTCCCCGCCGAGCGCGATCTCGGTCGGGTACCTGTCCTGCTGGAAGAGTCCGCCCGCGATGAGGGCCTCGGCGAACGACGGGGTCGTCTCGATCGCGTCGATGCCGTGTTCGGCGAGGTAGGTGGCGAGGCGCTGCGGGTCGCGGCGCACGTCGTCGTCGATGAGGTGCAGCTCGTGGCCGGCGAAGAGCCAGAGCAGCGGGTCCCACGCGGCGTCGAACGAGAGGCCGGCCGTGTGGGCGACCCTCACGGGCCGGCCGAGGCGCTCTGCCGCTGGGTCGAAGATCTCGGCGCGGTGGTGCTCGAAGAGGTTGCGCAGGGCGAGGCGGTCCACGCCGACGCCCTTGGGGCGCCCGGTGCTTCCCGAGGTGAAGACGACGTAGGCGAGCTCTGAGGGGGAGACGGGTGCAAGGCCGCTCGGGTCGGCGGGTCGCTTGCGCCAGGCGATGGACGTGTCGGCGTCGATCGGCAGGGTCGCGACGCGCCAGGACGCGCCATCGGCGAGGTCGCGCTGCTCCTGGGCCTTGCTGGTCAGCAGGAGCGCGGGCGATGCGTCCTCGATCATGTTGCCGACGCGGTCGATGGGGTACTCGGGGTCGAGGGGGACGTAGACGCCACCCGCCTTGAGCACGGCGAGCACGAGCATCGGGAGGTGCTTGCTGCGCTCGATGCGCACTGCCACCGTGCGCCCTGGACCGACGCCCTCGCCGACGAGGTGGTGCGCGAGGCGCGTCGAGAGCTCGTCGAGCTCCGAGAAGGTGAGCGTGCCGTCAGCTGCGACGACCGCACGAGCCGTGTCGCGGACCGCGGCGACCTTCGAGAACGCGCGCAGCACCGATTCCTGGCCGATGGGCACGTCGTCGCCGGAGCCCTGCCCGAGGAGACCGGCGATCTCGTCCGCTCGCACCACGTTGGCGTCCGTGACGGTGGTCGCGCTCGGATCGTCGAGCACCTGCGAGAGCAGCTCGAGCATCCGCCCCGCGTGCTCGCTGAGGATCTCGGCCGTGTAGAGCTCGGCGTCGCCTTCGAGCTGGAGCGTGGGCTCGGCGGCCTCGCTCGTCAGCCCGGAGATGACGACCGACAGGTCGTGCACCGGACCGGTCGAGAGGATGTTGACGGTGCCGCGCGCGCGGCCGAACACGAGCTCGTCGATGACGGGGAGCAGGTTGACGGAGGGGCCGGCGAGGGCGTGCGTCTGCGCGACCTCCTCGACCCGGAACTGCTGGTGCGCGACGGCGCCGCTCACGGCGTTGCCGGCGTTGGTGATGACCTCGGAGAGGCTCAGCCCCGGGGTGACGTCGACGCGCAGGGGCAGGATGCTCGACAGCATGGACGGGGTCGTCTTCGCGAGCTTCCCGCGCCTCGCCGTGACGGGGAGGCCGAGCGAGACCCGGACCTGGCCGGTCATCTTCGACAGGTAGAGGGCGACCAGTCCGACTGCCGTCTTCGGCATGTCGCGACCGAGCGCGCGCAGGCGCTTGGCGTCGGCGTCGGGGATGCTCGTCGACACGCGCACGACGCGCTTGGCCGCCCGGCCGGTGGTTCCCTCGAGCCCGGTCACGACGCTGTCATCGGCGAGCTGCTCGCGCCAGTAGTCGGCGTCGGCCGCGTGCTGATCGGAGACCGCGTACTCGTCGAGGTGGGCCAGCAGTTCGGGCAATCCGGGAAGGGGAGACGCGGTGCGCGCGGCCAGGTGCGCGATCGGGCCGGCGAGCAGGGCGCCGAGCACCCCGCGGGGGGCGCTCTTCTCGAGCCGGGTGTACGCGCCGGCGAGGTAGCGGAGGCCCACGACGGCGGAGTAGCCGTCGAGGAGCACGTGGTGCACACGCTGGAAGAGCAGCCAGCGAGCGTCCGCGACCCGGTACAGGGTCGTGCCCAGCAGCTCGCGTCCCGTCATCGGCCGCGGCGTCTCGAGCTCGCGGTCCATGCGCTCGAGGGCGACCTCGACCGCCTGATCCTCGCCGAGCTCGCGCAGGTCCGTCACCGCGAGGAGGTCCGCGGTGGGCGACGGGCGCTCGATGATCGCGTACGGCCCGTCGCCGTCCTCGGCGAGCACGAGGCTCATCGCGTCGAGGTCGGCCACGGTCTTCGTGAACGCGATCCGCAGCAGGCGCTCGTCGAGCTGCCCTCGCAGGTCCAGGTACTGGCCGATCTGGTAGCTCGGGTTGTCGGGATCCAGCTGCTGGGCGTACCAGATGCCGAGCTGCGCCGGGGTGAGGCGCAGGCGATCCGATGCCGCGCCGTCATCGTGCTGGCTGCTCGGGCCCCGCTGGCCCTTCGGGGTCTGCTGGCTGGTCTGCGTCTGCTGGCTGGCCTTCGTCACTGTGCGCTCCTCATAGCGGTGCCGAGGTCTCCCTCGGCACCTGGTCTCCTGCTGTGCTGCGGCTGGTCGCCGCGGCTGGCCCCCCTCAGACGGAGGCGCGGCCGCTACTGGAACTGGCCGATCTGCAGGGAGTTGAGGAGGCCGCCGAGGTCGATGAGTGGGCCGTCGATGAGGGGGCCGTTGATGAGCGCGCCGCTCGCCGTCGTCGAGACGGAGCTCGCCGGTGCGAGATCGGCTGCGCTCGCGGGGGCGGCCGTCAGGGCGACTGCGCCGAGAGAGAGGGCCGCGGCCGTGGAGAGGCTGGCGATGGTGCGCGTCGTCGTCTTCTTCATTGTCTTGCTCCTCAGTTCGCTGTGTGCCGGGTTGGTCACAAGAGTCCTTCGGAACCCGTCTGGCGGCGGTTTGGCAACAATCCGAGGCCTCTCGGTCGTTTCACAGCTAGCCTGAACGCGTGTTCGACTGGCTGATAGCTATCCCCCCGCTGCTCGTTGTCCTCCTCGTGGCCGTCATCGTCACGCTCGAGAGTCTCGGCTTGCCCTTCCCTGGCGAGAGCGTACTCATCGCCGCGGTGCTCATGAGCGTGGCAGGCACTGGGGTCGACCCGTGGCTGCTCGCCGCCGCGGCCGCCGTCGGCGCCATCGTGGGCGACTCGATCGGCTACTACATCGGCAAGCGCTGGGGAGCGCGACTGCTGCGCTACCTCTCGCAGCGGTTCCCGAAGCACTTCAGCGTCGCGCGCATCAACGCCGCCGTCGGGCTCATGCAGAAATGGGGCGCGTACGCCGTCTTCTTCGGTCGCTTCATCGCGCTGCTCCGCGTCTTCGCGGGACCCCTCGCGGGCGCCATGGCCATGCCGTACGGTCGCTTCTTCGTCGCGAACGCCCTCGGTGGCGTCGCCTGGGCGGCCGGTGTCACCGCCATCACGGTCGCCCTCGGGAAGAGCGCCCTCGCGCTCATCCACGCGTTCGGCTGGGCCGCGCTCGCCGTCGCCGTCGTCCTGGTCATCGTCATCGTCGCGGTCGTCGTCTACCGAGCCCG
This sequence comes from Pseudoclavibacter sp. JSM 162008, assembly GCF_041366455.1. Classification (NCBI taxonomy): domain Bacteria; kingdom Bacillati; phylum Actinomycetota; class Actinomycetes; order Micrococcales; family Microbacteriaceae; genus Pseudoclavibacter; species Pseudoclavibacter sp. JSM 162008. The sequence goes on along the minus strand of NZ_JBEWYX010000002.1, from coordinate 84,020 downwards.
CAACCGACCTGAGGGGGCGGATGCGAGCAGCGAGACCGAGCAGGAACTCGACCTGCTCATCCCTGCCGCCCAGGATGCGCAGGAGACCGCTCCGGGAGGGGCCGCGGGTCGCGACGCCATCGGGGCGGCGGTCCGCCCACTCGTCACGTTCGCCCGTCGTGCTCCGTTCACGACCATCCTGGTCCTGGTCCTCATCGTCGGAGGCGTCGCCACCGGCGCGATGTGGCACCTGTCACGAGCGCAGCCCTGGTACGGAGACGTGGCCTTCGGCCTGCCGCCGCTCCAGGCCGGCATGTGGTGGACCCCCATCACGGGGTCGCTGCTCGGCAACGGCGCCTGGCACTACGCGCTCCTCATCGTGCAGCTGCTCATCGTGGGCGGTGTCTTCGAGTTCCGCTTCGGCTGGAAGCGAACCGCCCTGGTCTTCCTCGCCGGTCAGGCACTCGCCGTGCTCGGAACGCTCGCCATCGTCGCCGCGCTCGCCCCGACCGGGTGGGAGTGGGCGACCAGACTCGCGGGCAGCCTCGACGTGGGGGCATCCGGTGGCATCGCAGCGCTGACCGCCGCCCTCGTCTGGGTCCTCCGACCGCCATGGCGCCTGCGACTGGGTCTCGCGCTCGGGGCGCTCGTCTCCCTGCGCCTCCTCTATGTGGGCGACCTCGCGGACCTCGAGCACTTCCTGCCGGTCGCCGTCATCTTCACGATCTACGCCGTGCAACGGCACCGCAAGACGGGCCTCGCCACGAGCACGCGCGAAGACCGCCTCATCGCCTTCACGGCGCTCATCGGCCTCGGTGCGGCGCAGGTCGTCGCTGCCCTCTTCACGCTCGACGGACCGCTCGGCAAGTCGACCGCCGAGACCGAGACCTGGGTCGGCGTCGCGATCGACGTCGTCGTGATCCTCCTCGTCGCGAACGGCATCAGGCGAGGACAGCGCTTCGCGTGGATCGTCGCCGTGGCCCTCGGCATCTTCAACCTGCTCGAGCTCGCGCTCATCGTCCTCGACGTCGCAACGTCCGGCAGCCTCGACGACGGCCTGACCATGAACTTCACGGGCTCGCTGCTCTGGGTGCTCGTCGTGCTCTTCCTCGTCGTTGCCCGCAGGTCCTTCGCCGTGCGCGTGCGCCCGTCGAAGAACTCGATCTCCGGGGACCGGCGGGGAACGGTCGAGGAAGCCCGCGAGATCCTCCCGAGAGTCGGGGGCAGCACGATCTCCTGGATGACGCTCTGGCCCCGGAACCACTACCTGATGAGCCCCAAGAAGGATGGCTACATCGCCTACCAGGAGTACTCGGGGGTCGCGCTCGCGCTCGGCGACCCGGTTGCGCCCGCGACGGAGCTGAGCGACCTCATCCACGACTTCGCCTCCCGCGCCGAGCTCGCCGGGCACACGCCGGCGTTCTTCTCAGCGACGCAGGCGACCGTGGACGCCGCCCCATCCAGCTGGCAGCGAGTTCAGGTGGCGGAGGACACGATCATCGACCTCCCCGGTCTCGAGCTCAAGGGGAAGCCCTGGCAGCCCGTCCGCTCCGCCGTCAACCGGGCCGAACGCGAAGGCATCCGCTTCAAGATGACGACCCTCGCCGAGGAGCCGTGGGCTGTGCTCGCGCAGGTGCGCGCGATCTCCGAGGACTGGGTGGGTGACAAGGGGCTGCCCGAGATGGGCTTCACCCTCGGCGGCGTCGACGAGGCACTCGACCCGGCCGTGCGGCTCGGCATCGCGATCGATGACGACGGCAGCGTGCACGGCGTCACCTCGTGGCTGCCCGTCTACGGCAGCGAGGGCGAGGTCCGCGGCTGGACGCTCGATCTCATGCGTCGACGCGACGGTGGCTTCAAGCCCGTCATGGAGTTCCTCATCATCTCGTCGGCGCTGGCCTTCCGGGATGAGGGTGCCGCCTTCGCCTCGCTGTCGGGGGCGCCACTGGCGGGGTCCGGCGAGGCTCAGGCCACGGCGCTCGACCAGGTGCTGAGCCAGGTCTCGGAGATCCTCGAGCCGCTCTACGGCTTCTCGTCCCTGCACAACTTCAAGACGAAGTTCAACCCGAGGTACGAGCCCATGTACCTGCTCTACCGGGACGAGGCCGACCTGCCGCGCATCGGCATCGGCCTGACGCGTGCGTACCTCCCGACCGCGACGACGGGTCAGCTCATCAGGGCGGGACTCGGCGCCGGCAAGTAGCGCCTGGCGTCGTTCTCGCCGAGCGTGGACGCTTCGGCGAGCCACTGCTCGCGCTTCTCGGCCGTCGAGGTCTTGACGGGGGAGAAACGCGTGACCGCGATGGGCGAGAGGCCGATGAAGCCGAGCACGTGCGTCTTGAGCTACCGGACAGGTGTGTTCCCCGTGAGCCGCAGGTAGGTGCCGGGGCTGTCCGCAGTCATGATGATGCGCGCGCTGCGTCCCTTGAGGAGGCCCTTGGGGAACGTGCCCGAGGCGTCATAGGCCATGCGAGGGAGCAGGAGCCTGTCGAAGAACCCCTGGAGCAGTGACGGCACGGAGCCCCACCAGACCGGGGTGACGAGCACGATCCTCGTCGCCTCCTGGATGGCAGTCCAGGCCTCCCGCAGGTCGGGCTCCAGCTCCTGCCGCTTGGTGTAGCCGAAGCGCAGGTTCTGGTCGAACGCGAGGTCTCGCACGGCGAGGATCCTGGCGTCGCCGTGCGCGTCGGCGTAGCGCGTCGCGAGCGCGGCGCAGAGGGAGTTCGGGTTGGGGTGGCCGTCGATGACGAGGGTGTGCATGGTGGCTCCTGAGCCCTGAAGTGGACAGTGTCAAGATGTGGCGAGAGTCAGCCTAGCTACAATGTTGCTCATGTCAAGATCGGATGCGCCCTATCACCACGGCAACCTCGGCCCCGTCCTCGAAGCAGCCGGCGTCGAACTGCTGGCGCAGAAGCCGCAGTCATCGATCAGCCTGCGCGAGCTGGCGCGGGAGGCTGACGTCAGCCACAACGCGCCGTACCACCACTTCGGCGACAAGACCGGGCTCTTCAAGCGGCTCGGCGAAGTGAGCATGCAGCGGCTCGTCGACCAGTTCCTGGCCGCGGATGCGCCAGGCCTCGACGCGCAGGAGCGCGCGCTTGCGCTTGGCGCCGCCTACGTCGAGTTCGCCGTCGACAACCCGCATGCGTTCACGCTGATCTACGACCCGGAGGTGTGTGTGCCAGGTTCCCCGAGCGAGACCATGGCCCCGCTCATCCGTCAGCTCGAGGACACACTCGGCGACGCGGCGGCGGGACTTGACCCCGAGGCTGGCGCTGGGCGAATCGAGGCGCGCGCGACGGCCCTCTGGGCGACCATGCAGGGACTCGCATGTCTGGTGATCGCGGGGCATCTCACCCGTGCTGAGATCAGGCCCGCGATCGCCGAGTCGCTTCGGCGCTGAAGCGCCTCAGCCACGGTCTCGATGTGAGGCTCGAGTCAGGCGAGCGACTCGACGAAGGCGACGACGCGTCGTTCGCGCACCGCGGGGTGCTGGTCGGCGCGGTGACGGTCGTGAGGCAGGAGTTCAGCGAGATTCGCTGCCCGGAGGCGTCGGATTGTCGGCGGCTTGTGCCACGATCAGATTCAGCGACGATGACCGTCGTCGCGACCTATGAGAGGCCCGACCATGGCAGTCATCCTGAACCCCTACATCCACCTCATCGACAACGCGCGCGAGGCGCTCGAGTACTACAGGTTGGTCTTCGGCGGAGAGCTCGTCATGAGCACCTTCGGTGGCTCTGGCATGCCCATGGACCCTTCCGAATCAGAGAAGATCATGCACGGCCAGCTCACGACCACGAGCGGTTTCACGATCATGGCCTCGGACACCCCGTCCTTCATCGAGCCCAACCCGGGACGAACGGTCGAGATCTCCATCAGTGGCGATGCAGCGGACGAGCTGCGCGGCTACTGGGACAAGCTCGCCGATGGCGGCGAGATCGAGCAGCCCCTCGTGCAGGCGCCGTGGGGTGACACGTTCGGAATGCTCGTCGACCGCTTCGGGATCGCGTGGATGATCAACATCCTGGGAAGCTGACGAGTGCGCTGCATGCGATCAGCCTGACTGCGCCGTACACTTGACGCCGACCTACTGCGAGGTGAGTGACCCTGGTGCCATCGAGTTTCGACGTGACGTCGCTTGCTTCTCTCGACACTTCTGCGTTGCCGCGAATCGGACGAGCCGTCGGGCGCGGGAGCGCCCACGCCAAGCTCATCCTCTTCGGTGAGCACGTCGTCGTCTACGGAAAGCCCGCCGTCGCGCTTCCGCTCCGTGCCATGCGCATGCGGGCGACCGCATGGCGCGAGGGCACAGAGCCCCGCTTCGAGTCGGACCACTACACGGGCCCGCTCGCTGCCGCCCCCGAGATCGTCGAGGCGCCACGCACGGCGATCGAGGAGACCCTCAGGGCCATCGGGGGCGACCTCGAGGGTCTGACAGTGGCCGTTCGCGGCAACATCCCGCTCGGGCGCGGCCTCGGGTCGAGCGCCGCAGCGGCCGGAGCCATCGTCGACGCGGTCTCGCGGCTCCACAACGTCACGCTCTCCGGCGGCGAGCACTTCGCGCTTGTCCAGCTGGCGGAGCAGGTGGCGCACGGCAAGCCGAGTGGACTCGATGCGCTGGCGACGACCATCCCGTCGCCCATCCGATTCCAGAACGCCAGCGCCGTGCCGGTGCCTGTCGCCCTCGACGCGTGCTTCGTGATCGCAGACACGGGCGTGCACGGTTCGACGCGCCAGGCCGTCGATGACGTGCGCACCTCGCTCGAACGCGACCACGACGCGACGATGACCATCATCGACACCCTCGGTGACCTCTCGGACCTGGCTATCACCGACCTTGAGACCAACGAGGCACGCTCGCTCGGCGCCCGCATGACGCAGGCGCACGAGCTCCTGTCAGCGCTCGGCGTGAGCCACCCAGCACTCGACGAGCTCGTGGCCGCGGCGACGGGTGCAGGGGCGCTCGGGGCCAAGCTCACGGGCGGAGGCCTCGGTGGATGCATCGTCGCCGTCGTCGAGCGCGGCAATGCGTCGGCGGTCGCCGCAGCGTTGCAGGGCGCGGGGGCCATCCAGACCTGGAGCATCACCAGCACGGGCACCCCGCTGTGAGGTCGACTGCCGTCGCCTTCCCGAACATCGCGCTCATCAAGTACTGGGGGAAGCGCGACGAAGCGCTGATCATCCCGCAGACCTCGAGCCTCTCGCTGACGCTCGCCGTCTACCCGACCACGACGACCGTCACGCTCGCGGCGGAGGCCGAGCAGCACCAGGTCCTGCAAGACGGCGCCCCCATGCCGCAGGCGGCGTCCGTCAAGGTGGCCCGCTTCCTCGACCACGTCGGTCAGCTGGCCGGCAGCGCGAGAGCCGCGCGCGTCGAGACGAGCAACGCGGGACCGACCGGAGCAGGCCTTGCGTCGTCCGCCTCCGGTTTCGCTGCCCTCGCTGCCGCGGCTACTGCGGCGTACGGGCTCGACCTCTCTGCACGCGACCTCTCGCGACTCGCCAGGCGTGGCTCCGGCTCCGCCTCGCGCTCGATCTTCGGCGGCTTCGCCGTCTGGAACGCCGGCACCGACGACCTCAGCTCCTACGCGGAGCCCGTGAACGACGCGCACGTCGACGCGGCCATGGTGCTCGGCATCGTCAACGCCGGGGAGAAGCCGATCTCGAGCCGCGACGCCATGCGCCGAACCGTCGAGACCTCGCCGTACAACGCGCCGTGGGTCGAGACGAACCCGACCGAGCTCGCGCTCATGCGCGACGCGCTGCGTCGAGGCGACTTCACCGAGGTCGGTGAGATCACCGAGCGCAACGCGCTCCGCATGCACGCCGCGATGCTCGGCGCCGTGCCTCCCGTCCGATACCTCACCGCGGGCAGCATGGCCCTCATCGACGCCGTGGCGGACCTTCGCCGCGGCGGCCTCGAGGCGTACGCCACCATGGACGCCGGGCCGAACGTCAAGACGCTGTGCCGCTCCGCTGATGCCCCCGCGGTCCGAGCAGCGCTCGCAGCCGCAGCTCCCGGCACCGAGTTCGTGATCGCCGAGTCAGGTCCAGGCGTGGCCGTCTCCGGTCCGGACGACCGGGCCGCGGTCCCAGGCATCCCCGGAGCAACGCGGTGATCGTCGCCGAAGCCCCGGGCAAGCTCTTCGTCACCGGTGAGTACGCGGTTGTCGAACCAGGCAGGCACGCCGTGATCGTGGGGGTCTCCAGGCTCATCCGTGCCCGCCTGCACGCCGCCGCGAACGACGCGGTCAGCTCGGTCCGGTCGCTGCACTTCGGCTCGCAGCCCGTCCCGGTTGCCATCGATGGCGACTCGGTCTCGATCGACGCAGCCGGTGGCGAGCTCGTGCAGGAGTGCATCCGCGTCGTCCACGACCTGGCACGTGAGCGGGGGATCGAGACCTCGCCGTTCGCGCTCGAGATCGAGAGCGAGCTCGACGACGAGCACGGTCGCAAGTTCGGACTCGGATCGAGCGGTGCCGTCGCTGTCGTCACCGTGCGCGCCGTCGCCGAGCACCTCGGTCTCGGCCTCGACGACGACGCGGTCTTCCGCCTCGCGAGCCTCGCGACCATCGAGCTGCGGCCGGCCGCCTCGTGCGCTGACATCGCGACGAGCACGCTCGGGGGATGGGTGCACTACGCGTCGCCCGACCGGCTCGCTGTTCGCGAGCTGCGTCGTGCGAGCGGGGTCGAGGCGAGTCTGAGCGAGGCCTGGCCAGGGCTCGTGCTCGAGTCGCTGCCAGATCCGAGTTCCATGGTGCTGCACGTGGGATGGACCTCAGCGCCAGCCTCGACGGCCGAGCTCGTCGGTACACTCCACGCGGGGGACTGGCGATCGAGCGCCGGATACGCGGCCTTCCTCGGGGAGAGCGACAGGATCACGGCGGCTCTCGTCGCGGCGGTCCGAGCCGACAGCGTCGAGCACGCCCTCCTGGCCATCCGCGACGCGGCCGACAACCTCGAGGCGCTGGACGAGCTGAGCAGCATCGGCATCCGCACCCCCGCGCTGCTGGATCTCATCGCCGCGGCACGCGGCGTCGGGATACCGGCGAAGACCTCGGGGGCAGGTGGCGGCGACTGCGGAATCGCGCTGGCGCCGGCCCGCAACGAGGCACTCGATGCCGCATGGCGCGCCGCCGGCATCGAGGTCCTGGACCTGCACGTCATACCGCACCGTCGAGTTGGAGTTCGCGAACATGGGTAACCGCAAGGACGAGCACGTCGACCTGGCCCTCGAGCAGCGGGCAGGCATCACGCGCAACGACTTCGACGACGTGCGCTTCGTCCACCACGCCCTCGGCGGGATCGACCGCGGGTCCGTCTCGACGGCCGTCGAGGTCGCCGGTGCCAGCTGGCCTGTGCCGTTCTACCTCAACGGCATGACGGGCGGCAGCGACCGCACCGGCGCCATCAACCGCGACCTCGCGGTGGCGGCTCGCGAGACCGGCATCGCCATGGCCGCCGGCTCGCTCTCCGCCTATCTCAAGGATGCCGCCACGGCTCCCAGCTTCCGCGTCATCCGCGATGAGAACCCGCACGGGTTCGTCATGGCCAACGTCAACGCCACCGTCAGCCCGGACGACGCGCGGCGCGCCGTCGACCTGCTCGAGGCGAATGCGCTGCAGATCCACATCAACTCGGTGCAGGAGACCGTGATGCCGGAGGGCGACCGGGACTTCGCTGCGTGGCCGGGGGCCATCGAGGCCATCGTGCAGCGAGTCGGCGTTCCGGTCATCGTCAAGGAAGTCGGATTCGGGCTCAGCTCGAAGACGCTCGCACGCCTCGCCGAGCTCGGAGTGCCATACGCGGACGTCAGCGGCCGGGGTGGCACGGACTTCGCCAGGATCGAGAACTCCAGACGGCGCCTGGGCGACTACGCCTCTCTGGTCGGCTGGGGACAGTCGACCCCTGAGGCGCTCATCGAGGCGGACGCCAGTACCTCGCCCACGCCCGTCCTGCTCGCCTCGGGAGGCGTGCGAACGCCACTCGACGTCTTGAGGGCGCTTGCCCTCGGCGCGCGCGCCGTCGGCGTATCCGGCCACTTCCTCGAGGTGCTCGTCGAGGACGGCCTGGAGGCGCTCGTCGAGCACATCCGCTCCTGGCAGGATCAGCTCGCTGCGCTGCAGACCATGCTCGGCGCTCCCACTCCTGCGGCTCTGGGCCAGCAGGAGCTCATCCTCCACGGCGCGCTCCTCGAGTTCTGCGCCTCCCGCGGCATCGACCCGGCCGTCGTCTCGCGAGCCCGCGGGCGCGGCACCCTCCCATCGAAAGGACAGCGATGAGCACCGAGCTCCTCGACCACGCACCAGTTCCGCTCAAATGGGTGGGTCCAGTCCGCGTGACCGGCAACGTCATGGAGGGTGAGCAGCTCGTCCCGCTCGCGACCTACGAGCAGCCGCTCTGGCCCTCGGTCGGCCGCGGCGCCAAGATGTCCATGCTCGTGCCGGACGGCATCAAGGCGACCCTGATCGACGAGCGCATGAGCCGCTCGGTGCTCTTCGAGGCCGACGACGCCGGCGTCGCGCTCACGGCGCTCCACGAGATCCAGTCGCACATGCACCTGCTGCAGGAGGTGGTCGCGACGAGCAGCCGCTTCGCTCGCCTCATCGACCTGCACGCGCAGATCGCCGGCAACCTGCTCTTCCTCAGGTTCGAGCTCACGACCGGCGACGCGTCCGGCCACAACATGGTGACGCTCGCCTCCGAGCGACTCATGGACTTCATCCTGCGTCGCTGGCCAGAGCTCCGCTACGAGTCGATCTCGGGCAACTTCTGCTCCGACAAGAAGGCGACCGCGGTCAACGGCATCCTCGGCCGGGGCAAGAACGTCGTCACGGAGCTCGTGCTCCCGCGGCGCACCGTCGAGCGCTGGCTCCGGTCGACTCCGGAGAAGATCGCCCAGCTCAACGTGCGCAAGAACCTCATCGGCACGATGCTGGCTGGCGGCCTTCGAACGGGCAACGCGCACTACGCGAACATGCTCCTCGGCTTCTTCCTCGCCACGGGGCAGGATGCGGCGAACATCGTCGAGGGCTCGCAGGGAATCACCCACGCCGAGGTGCGCGACGGAGACCTCTACTTCTCGTGCACGCTGCCCAACCTCATCGTCGGGAGCGTCGGCAACGGCAAGGGGCTCGACTTCATCGAGGCGAATCTCGAACGCCTCGGCTGCAAGGAAGACCGCGAGCCCGGAGCGAACGCTCGGCGACTGGCCGTACTGTGTGCGGCAACCGTTCTCTGCGGCGAGCTCTCCCTCATGGCAGCCCAGACGAACCAGGGCGAGCTGATGGCCTCGCACATCAAGCTGGAACGCGCCGCGAACTGAGCGACGCGCGGAAACGAGCGAACACTATGACAACACCAATCGGCATCCACGACCTCGCCTTCGCGACGGGGTCCCGAGTGCTCGACCTCTCGGTGATCGCCGAGCGGCTCGGCACTGAGATCGAGAAGTACACCATCGGCATCGGCCAGGAGCGGATGAGCATCACCGCCGCCGACGAGGACGTCGTCACGATGGGAGCGGCGGCAGCCAAGCAGATCATCGACCGGCACGGCACCGAGGGCATCCGCACGGTTCTCTTCGCGACGGAAACCGGCATCGATCAGTCGAAGGCGGCCGGCGTGTACGTGCACCAGCTGCTCGGTCTGCCGGCCACCTGCCGAGTCGTCGAGCTGAAGCAGGCCTGCTACTCGGCCACCGCCGCGCTGCAGTTCGCCACGGCCCTCGTCGCACGCGACCCGCGGCAACGCGTGCTCGTGGTGGCGAGCGACGTCGCGCGCTACGAACTGGGTTCGAGCGGTGAGCCGACCCAGGGGGCCGGCGCAGTCGCCATGCTGGTGGCTGCCGATCCGGATCTTGTCGTCATCGAGCCAGGCTCAGGGGTGTTCACCAGCGACATCATGGACTTCTGGCGTCCGAACGGCCAGGTCACCGCGCTCGTCGACGGCAAGTACTCGATTCGCGCGTACCTCCAGGCCGTGGAGAGCGCGTGGAACGACTACACCGAGCAGGGCGGATTCCCCATCGGCGACTTCCACCGCTTCTGCTACCACCAGCCGTTCACCAAGATGGCCGCTAAAGCGCACCGCCACCTCATCAAGACAGCAGGAGGTGACCTCGAACCGGCGGCTCTCGACGCCCAGATCGCGCCCACACTGCGCTACAACAGGGTCATCGGCAACACATACACCGCATCGATCTACCTTGCGCTCCTGAGCCTGCTCGACAGCGAGGAAGAGCTGGAAGGCAGCCGTATCGGCTTCCTGAGCTACGGCTCCGGAAGCGTGGCGGAGTTCTTCGGCGGCACGGTTCAACCCGGATATCGAGAGCACTTGCGAACCGAAGAGAATCGAGCAACGCTCGCGAATCGCGTTCCCATAGATGCCGCACAATACCTGGAGTGGCATGAACGTCGGGATCCGACCGAGTTGGGGGAGTTCACGCTCCCGAACGAGACGGAGGGTCCATTCCGGTTGGTCGGTTTCAGCGACCTCAAGCGCGAGTACGCCGCTACGCAGTGATTCCACTGGTGGGTGGGGCTAGCATTCGGGTATGAGCGAGAACATCACCGTCGGAGTCGCTGGTAACCATCCTGGAATCGTCGCGACGCGGTGGGCGGCAGCCCGCGCGTCACGCGGACGGAAACGCCTGAAACTCGCGCATATCGTCGATCCGAGAATTGCGGGTGCCGGGAATCCAGACCTCATGATCGAAGCGGAGTCGGCTGCGGCGCGCATCCTGCAGGAGGCGACCGAGGCGGCGCTCGCCGTCGACGCCGGCCTCGACGTGGAGACCGTCGTGCTGACGGGTCCGGTCATCGAGACCCTCGCCGAGCTCTCGAAGTCCTCCGGCCTGCTTGTCGTGGGCAGCAACCGTGGTGACGCTCCTGGACGCGCGAGTGGCACGCACAGCGTTCGCGTCGCCGCTGCCAGCGAATCTCCGGTTGCGGTCGTCCCGGACACCGATCTCTCGGCCCGACGCGGCGTGGTCGTCGGTGTCGACGGGTCGGACCTCTCGGAGAATGCCCTGGCGGTGGCTGCGGAGGAGGCGAGTCGCGCAGGGGAGCCTCTCATCCCCGTGCACGCCTGGCATGCCCCGAACGTCTACGGAGGGGGCGTCATCGTCACGGGTGACTTCTTCGACGAGCTGCGTCTCGCCGCAGAGGAGACACTCTCGCTCGCCCTTGCGGGCCTGAGGGGCCGCTACCCAGACCTCGAGATCACCCCGGTTGTCGTCGAGGGCATTCCGGACATGGCCATCCTCGACGCCGCGCACTCGGCGTCCCTGGTCGTCGTCGGCAGCCGGGGGCGGGGTGCCTTCGCAAGGCTCCTGCTCGGTTCCGTGAGTCATGGAGTCCTCGCGCACCTCGAGACGCCGACGATCGTCGCCAGATAGCGACGGCCGGTACAGGAAGAGGGCCCGACGGCTTCCGCCGTCTGGCCCTCTTCCTGCGTCTGGTCTCGAGAGGTGAACCCACGAGACCTCTCGGGTTCGTGCTTACGCGTTGGCTGCTTCGTAGTCCTCGATGATCGAACCGGGAATGCGACCCCGGTCGGAGATCTTGTGGCCCTCGGCGCGAGCCCAGGCGCGGATAGCGGCCAGGTCCTTCTTCGGGCGGTTCGAGGTGGAACCGGCCGACTTGGACTTGCGCGACTTGGCTACCGTGCGGGCGGCCGAGACGTAGTCGGCGAGTGCGTCACGGAGCTTCTTGGCGTTTTCGTCCGAGAGATCGATTTCGTAGTCGGTTCCGTCGAGAGCGAATTGAACCGTTTCGCCTTCGCCTTCGGCGAGTGAACTCGAGTCGATGTCGTCGACGAGCTGGTAGATGACTTTCCGAGCCATGGGATCCCCTTCGTTAATTGCAGACCGAGGACATGTTAGATGATTATCCGGTGATTTGAATCCAGGTTTCTTCTGGCTGGGGAGTTTGCGCCCTATGCACTGCGTGAGCTAGGTGGCGACACGATGAGAGAAAAGTCTCCCGAAGTCATTTCGGTTCGCATCCGAGTTCCTCGTGAATTCGTCGGTGGAGCGCGTGGTCGCACTCACCAGCGTCACCCGAGAGCGGCGGGCAGGATACGATCGCGGAAGCTATGAATGTTCTTCAGGGATTCGCGGTCATCGCGGTCATCGTGACCGTGGGCGTGTTCCTGGCACGCAGCGGTGTACTCGGGCAGACCGGGCAGACCGGCCTGTCCAAGCTCGCATTCAACGTCGCGACCCCAGCTCTGCTCTTCACACTCATGGCCGACGCGCACCTCGAGGTGCTCTACTCCAGGCAGTTCGTCGTCACGGCGATCGCCATGACCGCTGTGGCACTCATCTACACCGCCGTCGGCGCCCTCCGCAGATGGGGGCTCGGGACGACGACGTCCGGCGCCATGGCGGCCAGCTACGTCAACGCCGGGAATCTCGGCATCCCGATCGCGGTCTACGTGCTCGGCGACGCAACACTGGTCGCACCCGTGATGCTCGGGCAGCAGCTCATCATGGGTCCGGTCTTCATGACGCTCCTCGATATCGCGTCCAGGGACGACGACGCGCCCCGACTCCGGTGGTGGCAGATCGTCCTCCGCCCCTTCCGCAATCCCATCGTCATCGGAGCGCTGGCTGGCATCGCCGTGAGCGCGTCCGGCGTCACGATCCCTGGGTTCCTGCTCGACCCCATCGAGCTCCTCGGAGGCATGAGCGTCCCCGCGATGCTCCTGGCGTTCGGCATGTCCCTCTGGGGCAACGCCATCCCCTTCCGTGAGCCCGACCGTGCGCCCGCGATCGTCGCCACCGTGCTCAAGGTGTTCGTCCACCCGGCTCTGGCCTGGCTCATCGGAGCGTGGCTGTTCGGTCTCGACGGTGCGGCGCTGCTCATCGTCGTCGTGACCGCGGCGCTGCCGTCCGCGCAGAACGTCTTCACCTATGCGAGCAACTACGGGGTCGGGATGCGTGTCGCGCGCGAGACGATTCTGGCGACGACCTTCCTCTCGGTTCCGGTCATCTTCGTCGTGACCCTGCTGCTCTCGAAGTAGCGCGCGCAGATTGCCGCTGGCGCTTCGAATTCGAGGCGGGCTAGCTTTGTTGCATGGAGCTCTGGCGTGGAGAACTGCGATGGCCGATCAAGTCGTCCTTCGTGGAGTACGTGCGTCGCTCGGGTGGCGACGTGCGCGTGGAGGGCGGAGCGTTCGTCGACGACGATGAGTTCGCCTATCCGCGAGGCGCCACCGACTCGGCGTGGCTGGCTGGAGAATCGCCGGTGGGAAGCGCCAGCTTCGTCGGCTCGGTGAGGCTCACGGGGCACGGAGGCATGCTCGACGTGACGTTCCGGAACCCGCAGCTCGTCTTCGACGGCGATGGCGCGAGGCTCGTCGTGCAGGGTGAGGACGGTGCGCTGATCGACTTCGCGAGCTGCGAGGTCGGGACGCCGCTCATCCGCGATGACGTGGCCGAATGGCTCGGGGTGCGCGTGATCCTCACCCCGGCGGGCTCGAGCGTCTTCAACGGCATGTACCGCCCGTACTCGGAGATGGACTCGCTGAACTTCACGCTCGCCCTGGGGCGCACGCAGTCCCCTCGAGAGGAACGCGCCTAGTCCACGGTTGCGACGACGGTCTCTTCCGGGGCCTCGTCCGTCCTCGTGCCCGGCGCCTGCGTCAGGTCCGGCAGGATGCCCGCCTCCGTGAGCTGCTTGGCGAGGCCAGCGCCATCCGGCGCGTACACCCACGGCACCGGCGCGTTCTTGCGCCAGTGCGCGCTTGCCGCGCGGCCGCCCGCGAGCACAGCCTCGCTCGTCGACAGCTGCCGGATGGCGATGGCGAGCACGCGGTCAGGGTGGCGGCTCGTGAACTCGCCGTAGATCTGCTCGTCATGCTGGCCGTCGTCACCCACGAGGATCCACTTGATGTCGGGGAACTCACGGGCGAGTCGGTCGAGGTTCGACACCTTGTGGTCGAGACCGGACCGGAAGATGCGCTCCGGGGTCGGCCCCCAGTCGGTGAGCAGCAGGGGACCGGCGGGGTAGAGGTTGCGACCGAGGAAGCGAGCAAGCGTCGGAGCGACGTTCCACGGACCGGTCGACAGGTAGACGACGGGCGTCTCGCTGCGCCCGAAGGACGTGAGGATGCGCTCGGAGAGCACGTTCATGCCGGGCGTCGGGGTGCGCGCGTGCACATCGAGCACGAAGGTGTTCCACGCTGCGAGCATGGGGCGGGGGAGTGCCGTCACCATGACCGTGTCGTCGATGTCGGACAGGAGTCCGACGCGCTGCTCGTCGGCGACGATGAAGACCGGGGCCGTGCTCGTCTGCCGGTCGAAGCTCTCGAAGGTGATCGTGTTCCAGCCCGGCGCGAGGTTCGCGGGCAGGTTGATGTCGATGATGCCGCCCCGGTCGGCCTTGACCGCGTGCCGGACGCCATCGATGATGACGGTCGCGGGCACATTCCCGGCGGATACCCGTGCGAAGCTCCGCCAGCCGCGGACGACCGATTCACGGCGCTTGCGCCTGAGGAGCCTCGAGAGGCTGAAGCGGCGCCTGCTGCCGGGAGGGGCCATGTGGACGCGCGCGAGCGCTCTGACCCACGTCGTGGTCCCGTACCCCGTGTAGGGCTCGAGGACGGTGAGGTAGCCGCGCTTGCGTACGAGCTTGACTCGCACGAGGCGGACGCGGTCCTCGATTCGGAAGGCGTTCTCGATGACGGCCCGCACGGGCCTGAGCCCAAGCATCCAGCGTTCGAGCGGGGACTGGGCGTCGGAGGTCGGCGTCACCCGCTCATCCTCGCACGCCGGCGGTCTCGGCGTCTGAGTTGTCCGCGTCCGTGTTGCCGCCATCCGGCCCGGCCTGCTCGTCGGCTGCTCGAGCTGTCGCCTCGTCGAGGTCGCGGTTCATGACCTTCCCGATGGATCGCTTCACGAGCCACATGATGAAGAGGAACACGACGATGACGCCGACGAAGAGGTAGCCGGCCCAGTGCAGCGACGAGGAGAGCTCCCTGAAGCCGGCCGACGCCCCAGCTGCGGCACTCACGTAGGCGGTCGACCAGATGACGCAGGCCGGAATGGTCCAGGCGAGGAATCGTCGGTAGCGCATGCCGCCCATGCCTGCGGTGAGCGGCACGAGGGAGTGCAGGACCGGGAGGAATCGAGAGATGAGGACCGCGGGGCCGCCGCGACGCTGGATGAGGAGCTCTGCTCGCTGCCAGCGCTCGTCTCCGAGCCAACGGCCCACTCGCGAGGCGCGGATCCGTGGTCCGAACGTGCGGCCGAGCCAGAACCCGAAGGACTCGCCGAGCAGCGCACCGACGATCGACGCGGCGATCGTCAGGACCCAGGGGAGCGGGGCGTCTATGCCCGTGCTGAGTGCGAGCAGGACGGTCTCGCCGGGAACGATGAGCCCGATGAGCACGCTGGTCTCGAGCAGGATCGCGACGCCCACCAGCACGATCCGCCAGACGGGAGGCACGGATTCGATGTACTCGAGGGCGGTCTCGATCAGCTCGTTCATGATCTCGTCCCCGCATTCATGTCCGCGACTCTAGAGCCAGAAGTTTGGCGTCTCTGGGGATTCTCCACCGTTACCGTTTCGTTACACTTACTACATAATGTAGAAAAGCCTGGTCGCGGAGAGGAAGGGCGCCAACTTAGGGGCTCCTATTCGACAAGATGTAGGAGAAGTCGGCGTACCATCGAGTTCAGGAATCGCGCTGCGCTTCCAGGGCCTCGCGCCCAACCCGAGACGCATCAGGAGGCCCCGTGGACGCCCTGCTGGATCCACTCATTCTCGCGCGGTGGCAGTTCGGTGTCACGACGATCTACCACTTCCTCTTCGTGCCCGTCACGCTGGGCCTGGTCCTCGCCATCGCGATCTGGCAGACGGCATGGGTGCGCACGGGCAAGGTCACGTACCTGCGACTCACGAAGCTCTTCGGCAAGATGTTCCTCATCAACTTCGCCATGGGCGTCGTGACCGGCATCGTGCAGGAGTTCCAGTTCGGCATGAACTGGTCTGACTACTCGCGTTTCGTCGGCGACGTGTTCGGGGCCCCGCTCGCGTTCGAAGGACTCGTGGCGTTCTTCCTCGAGGCGACCTTCATCGGGTTGTGGATCTTCGGCTGGGACAAGCTGCCGCCGAAGCTGCACCTCGCCACCATCTGGATGACCATGATCGGAACGTGGACCTCGGCCTACTTCATCCTGGCCGCCAACGCGTTCATGCAGAACCCGGTCGGGTACGAGATGAACGAGGCCAACGGGCGAGCTGAACTCGTCGACTTCGGTGCCGTGCTGACCAACCCGGTTGCGCTCGCCGCGCTGCCGCACACGATCTTCGCCTCGCTCATGGTGGGAGCGGCCATCATCATCGCGACCGCCGCGTGGCACCTCAAGCGCGACCAGAACCACGACGTCATGTGGCCCGCCCTCAAGTTCGGCCTCTGGTTCATGCTCGTCGGCGGCGTCGGCACCATGCTCAGCGGCGACCAGCTCGGCCTCGCCATGGTCGAGGCGCAGCCCATGAAGATGGCGGCCGCCGAGGCTCTGTACACGACTGCCACCGGCGCGGACGCATCCTTCTCGGTCTTCACATGGGGAACCCCGGACGGCTCGTCCGAGCTCTTCTCCATCCGCATCCCCTACCTCCTCTCGTTCCTGTCGACGCACACGTTCGACGGAACGGTCGAGGGCATCAACGATCTGCAGGCGCAGTACACGGCGCTCTACGGTCCGGGCGACTACGCGCCGATCATCTGGGTCACGTACTGGTCCTTCCGCTGGATGATGGGCTTCGGCATGGCGTCCATCGCGGTCGCCATGGCCGGCCTCTGGGTGACGCGCAAGAAGGCGAAGAACCCGCCGAGGAAGTGGATGTTCAACGTCGCGATCCTCACCGTCCTGTTCCCGACGCTGGGCATCACGGTCGGATGGATCTTCACCGAGATGGGACGCCAGCCCTGGCTGGTGTTCGGGCTGCTCAAGACCGAGTCCGGAGTCTCCCCGAACGTGAGCGGCCTGAGCGTGCTCATCTCGCTCATCGCGTTCACGGTCGTCTACGCGATCCTCGCGATCGTCGAGGTGAAGCTGCTGCTGAAGGCGGCTCAGTCCGAGCCGCCGAGTTTCGATTCGAATGCCGATGGCACCGTCGACGACGTTGCCGATGTCAAGGTGAAAGCGAGCGTCTACTGATGGATCTGCCCGTCCTCTGGTTCTGGATTGTCGCGTTCTTCTTCATCGGGTACTTCGTGCTCGACGGCTTCGACTTCGGCGTCGGCATCGCCCTCCCGTTCATCGGCAAGGACGACACCGACCGGCGAGTGCTCATCAACACGATCGGCCCGATCTGGGACCTCAACGAGACGTGGGTGATCGTCGCCGGGGCCGTGCTGTTCGCATCGTTCCCCGAGTGGTACGCGACGATCTTCTCCGGCTTCTACCTGCCCCTGCTGCTCATCCTGCTGGCGCTCATCGTCCGAGGGGTCTCGTTCGAGTACCGGCACCAGGGCAAGGGCGTCGAATGGACGAGATGGTTCGACTGGATGATCTTCGTCGGCTCGATCGTGCCCGCCTTCCTCTGGGGCGTCGCGTTCGCGAACATCACCCAGGGGCTAGCGCTCGATGAGAACTTCAACTACGTCGGCTCGTTCTTCGACCTGCTGAACCCCTATGCGCTGCTCGGCGGGCTCACGACGCTCACGCTGTTCTTCTACCATGGGCTGGTGTTCATCACGAGGAAGACCGAGGGGGAGATCCTCGACCGTGCTCGCGCGCTCGCCCTGAAGGTAGGCGTGCTCGTCGCGGTGCTCGCGATCACGTTCCTCGGCTGGACGGTCACCGCGAACTTCTCGATCGCGGGCATGATGCTCGCGATGGTCGCCGTGCTCGCGTTCGTCGGCTCGTACGTCGGCACGCTGCTGCGTCGCGACGGCATCGCCTTCGCGCTCGGTGCTCTGACGGTGGCCACGGCCGTGCTCACGCTGTTCGCGTCGCTCTTCCCCAACCTCATCCCGAACACGCTCGACCCGGCCAACCCGCTGACGATCATCAACGGCTCCTCCAGCGACTACACGCTGACGATCATGAGCTGGGCCGCGCTCATCATCGTGCCGTTCGTGCTGGGGTACCAGGCGTGGACCTTCTGGGTCTTCCGGAAGCGCATCAGCCGCACCATGATCACGGGAGAAGCGCCCAAGGAGCCAGCGGCCGTGGCCGCCTAGCCTGTGAAACCCCTCGACCCCCGACTCCTGAGCCACGCCGCGTCGGCACGAAGCTTCTTCGTGCTCGGCGCGGCCCTCGGGGTCGTGCAGACGGCATCCGTCATCGGCTTCGCCTGGCTGGTCACCCACCTCATCGTGTCGGCGATCGCAGGCGAGCGCGTCAACGAGCTCCTGCCCTGGTTCGGGGCGCTGCTCGCGGTCATCGCAGCGCGCAGCGCCGCGACCTGGGGCATGGAGGCGGTCTCCGCTCGGGCTGCGGCGAAGGTGAAGAGCGAGCTGCGCTCGAAGCTGCTGGCATCCATCGCGAAGCTCGGCCCGGCCTGGCTGGCCAGCACGTCGAGCTCCCGGCTCACGACACTTGCCGGACCGGGGCTCGGCGCCCTCGACACCTACTTCTCGAAGTACCTTCCACAGCTCATCCTGACGGCCATCGCAGCGCCCGTGCTGATCGTCGTCATGGCGATCTGGGACCTCCCCTCCGCCATCACCGTCATCATCACCCTGCCGCTCATCCCCGTCTTCATGATCCTCATCGGGTGGGCGACGCAGAAGGTGCAGCAGCGGCAGTGGTCGGCGCTCTCGACGCTGGCGACGGGGTTCCTGGAGGTCGTCGAGGGGCTCTCGACGCTCAAGATCTTCGGCAGAGCCGAGCGGCAGCCCACGCGTATACGACAGGTCACCGACGACTACCGGGTCGCGACGATGAAGGTCCTCCGCCTCTCGTTCATGTCCGGGTTCGCGCTCGAGCTCCTCGCGAGCCTCTCGGTGGCGCTCATCGCCGTCACGATCGGCATCCAGCTCATCAACCGTGAGATGTCGCTCGAGGTGGGACTCTTCGTGCTGCTGCTCGCGCCTGAGGTGTACCTTCCGCTGCGCCAGGTCGGCGCCCAGTTCCACGCGGCGGCCGATGGCGTCGCGGCGTCCGAGGACGTGTTCGCGGTGATCGAGGAGGCCGACGCGGCCCCCGGTGATTCGCAGACCGCTGCGCGGGGTGCATCCGACGCGGGACGCCCGGGCCCGGGCAGAACCCTGGGAGACCTCGTGCTCAACGATGTCACTGCCGGCTACGAGGGTCGGTCCGTGCTGCGGCATCACAGCCTCGTCGCCCCGGCTGGGGAAGTGACGGCGATCGTCGGCCCCTCTGGCGCGGGCAAGTCGACGCTGCTCGCCGTCGTGCGTGGCACGGTCGACTCGGTCGGCTCCGTGAGTGTCGGCGGCGAGCACCTGACCGGTGAGGCGCGTCGGGCGGCCATCGCGTGGATGGGCCAGTCGCCGTCGCTGATCGAAGGAAGCGTCGCCGAGAACGTGGCCCTCGGTCAACCGGACGCGAGCCCGGAAGAGGTGCGCGCCGCGCTCAGCGCCGCTGGCCTCGCGTCCCTTGACGCAGATCGGATGCTCGGCGTCGCCGGCGCGGGTCTCTCCGGCGGGCAGTCCCAGCGCGTCGCCCTCGCCCGCACGCTGTTGCGAGCGCGTCGCCTCGACTGCCCTGTCGTGCTGTTCGACGAGCCGAGCTCGGCGCTCGACGCCGAGACCGAGCGTCGCATCGCGGCGGCGTTCCGGGCCCTCGCCGACGAAGGGCGCGTCGTCCTCGTCGTCAGCCACCGGCGAGCGCTCGTCGCGTCCGCGGACTCCGTCCACGCCGTCGAACGCATCGATGCGGTGGTCAGCTCATGACCCGTCTCCAGGAGCGCCCGTCCGCCGATGAGCGCCGGATCCTGCGCCTCGCCATGCCGTCTGCGCGTCGCCTGTGGCCGTCCATCGCGATGGGGCTCCTGAGCGCCATCTGCGCCGTGGCCCTCCTCGCCACGAGCGCCTACCTGCTCACGCGGGCCTCGGAGATCATCCACATCCTGCTGCTCGGCATCGCCATCGTGGGAGTCCGCGCGTTCGCCATCGGGCGTGCGGTCTTCCGCTACGTCGAACGGCTGCTCGGACACGACGCCTCCTTCCGGCAGCTCGCGGAACTGCGCGTCGGGGTGCTCGAGCGGCTCATCCCGCTCGCACCCGCCGGCCTCGCCACGCATCGTCGCGGCGACCTGCTGACCCGGCTCGTGAGCGACGTCGACGAGCTGCAGTTCCTGCCGCTCCGAGTCGCGCAGCCCCTCATCATCGCGGGGCTCACGTCGACGCTCGCCGTCGTCGGCATCTGGCTCGTGAGCGCGCCCGCAGCGATCGTGCTCGCGCTCTGCCTCCTGCTGGCTGGCATCGTCGCGACAACGACGAACCTGGCAATCTCCGGCCGCGCCGACCGGGAGGCCGCGCCGCTGCGCGCGGCGCTCAACGACCGCATCTACGAGACCGTCTCCAACTTCGAGACGCTCGAGGCCTACGGAGCCCTCGACGCGAAGCTCGCGGAGGTCGACGCGGCAGACGCGCGCCTGCGCGACGCGCTGGTCTCCCGCGCCAGGGGCAGCGGTGCGGTCGCAGGGTCCGTGATGCTCTTCTCGGGCTTCGCGACGGCCGGCGCCCTCGCCGTCGGCATCAACCCGACGGTCGACGGCACCCTGCTCGCGCCCATGCTCACCCTCATCGCACTCGTGCCGATGGCCCTCTTCGAGATCTTCGCGCAGGTGCCCCAGGCGGTGGCCGCCTGGCGTCAGGTCAGGGCGAGCGCGGTTCGTGTCGCCGACGTGGCACCGGGGGATGCACCGAAGAGCCTGCCGGACGCCCAGTTGCTTCCGGAACCGCGCCAGGGGCCGACCCGACCGGTGACGCTGGCACTCGACGGCGTCTCCGCGTTCTGGCCCGGCGACCCCGAGCCCGCGATCCGCGAGATCTCCCTCGAACTGGCACCCGGCGACCGGCTGCTCGTCGAAGGCGAGTCTGGTGCCGGCAAGACGACGCTCGCCAACGTGCTCGTCCGGTTCCTGGACTACGAGGGCTCGTACCAGCTCAACGGCGTCGAGGCGAAGGAGTACGCGCCCGCGCAGGTGCGCGGAGTCGTCGGACTCGTCGAGCAGCGGCCCCACATCTTCGACGAGACCGTCAGACAGAACCTGCTGTTCGCGAAGCCGGACGCCGACGACGCCGAACTCGAGGCCGTCCTCCGCCGAGTGGGGCTCGGAGCATGGCTCGAAGAGCGGGGCGGACTCGAGGCCAGAGTCGGCGAGCACGGCTCGCTCGTGTCCGGCGGGCAGGCGCAGCGCATCGCCCTCGCGCGCGGCATCCTGGCAGACTTCCCGGTGCTCGTGCTCGACGAGCCGACCGCCAACGTCGACCCTGCGCTCGCCGACCGGCTCGTGGCTGAGCTGCTCGACGCATCCGGTGCCGAACGCTCGGTCGTGATCATCTCGCACACCCCCGTCGACCCATCCCTCGTGACTCGCGCGCTTCGCCTCGGCTGCGAGTAGTCTTGGGCGTTGGTGTGCAACGCGAAGAGCCCCGTGCTTCGCGGGAATCCCGTCGCTCGCGGCGAGACCCACCCTCCGTGCAGCAACCGGCAACGCGATGAGATCTCCTCACCGCCGAGCGACCTGCAAGAAAATGGAAGAGGAAATCTGTGACCGAAGCGACAGGCGCTGAGCCCCAGGACTACGACTTCAAGGCTCTCGAGGCGAAGTGGTCGGCTGAATGGGATCAGCTTCAGCCTTTCGCGACGAACCTCGCGGGCGACGACCGCCCGCGCAAGTACGTCCTCGACATGTTCCCGTACCCCTCCGGTGACCTGCACATGGGCCACGCTGAGCAGTACGCGCTCGGCGACGCCGTCGCGCGCTACTGGCGACACCAGGGCTTCAATGTCCTGCACCCCATCGGCTGGGACTCCTTCGGCCTGCCCGCCGAGAACGCCGCCATCAAGAACGGCGGCGACCCCAAGGACTGGACCTACGAGAACATCGGGCAGCAACGCGCCTCCATGAAGCGCTACGCGGCGTCCTTCGACTGGAACCGCGTCATCCACACCTCCGACCCCGAGTACTACCGCTGGAACCAGTGGCTGTTCCTGCAGATGTACGAGCGGGGCCTCGCCTACCGCAAGTACTCCGACGTGAACTGGTGCCCGAACGACCAGACCGTGCTGGCCAACGAGCAGGTCATCGACGGGCACTGCGAGCGCTGCGACGCGATCGTCGTGAAGAAGAAGCTCAACCAGTGGTACTTCAAGATCACCGACTACGCAGACCGGCTCATCGACGACCTCAACCAGCTCGAGGGTCACTGGCCGCAGAAGGTCATCACGATGCAGCGCAACTGGATCGGGCGCTCGCTCGGTGCGGACGTCGACTTCGTCGTCGAGGGCCGGGATGAGCCCGTCACGGTCTTCACCACGCGACCAGACACGCTCTACGGCGCGACTTTCATGGTCGTCGCTCCGGACTCCGACCTCGCCGCAGAGCTGGCCGAAGGCGCGAGCGACGAGGTGCGCGAGCGCTTCGCGAAGTACCTTGCCGACACGCGCGCGCTCGACTCCATCGACCGCCAGTCGAGCGACCGCCCGAAGACGGGCGTCGACCTCGGGCGCTTCGCCATCAACCCCCTGAGCGGCGAGCGCCTGCCGATCTGGGCGGCCGACTACGTGCTCGCCGACTACGGAACCGGCGCGATCATGGCCGTGCCCGCGCACGACCAGCGCGACCTCGACTTCGCGCGCGCCTTCGACCTGCCGGTCAAGGTGGTCGTCGACGTCACGCAGGCCGTCACGGGCGTCATCCCGATCATCCCCGAAGACGGCTCAATGCCAGAGTTCGAGGACCTGCACCCCGCAAAGACGGGCGAGGCGCTGTCCGGCGACGGCCGACTCACCAACTCGGGGCCGCTCGACGGGCTCTCGAAGCGCTCGGGCATCCAGGCCGCCATCGAGCTCCTCGACGAGCGCGGCACGGGGCGCGCCGCCAAGAACTACCGGCTGCGCGACTGGCTGATCTCCCGCCAGCGCTACTGGGGCACGCCCATCCCGATCCTGCACGGCGAGAACGGCAAGGAGGTGCCCGTGCCGCTCGACCAGCTGCCCGTGCGCCTGCCCGAGGCCGAGGGCCTCGACCTGCGACCCAAGGGCGCCTCGCCGCTGGGCGGCGCCACCGACTGGGTGAACACGGTCGACCCCGAGACGGGCGAGCCCATGCTGCGCGACACGGACACCATGGACACGTTCGTCGACAGCTCCTGGTACTTCCTGCGCTTCCTGTCGCCGAACAACGAGCTCGCGGCCTTCGACGAGAAGACCGCCTCGAGCTGGGCGCCCGTCGACCAGTACGTGGGCGGCGTCGAGCACGCCATCCTGCACCTGCTCTACGCGCGCTTCATCACGAAGGTGCTCTACGACCTCGGGCACGTCGACTTCACGGAGCCGTTCTCCGCGCTGCTCAACCAGGGCATGGTCGTCATGGACGGCAAGAAGATGTCGAAGTCGAAGGGCAACGTCGTGAGCCTCTCGGCGGAGCTCGACCAGTACGGCGTCGACGCCGTCCGCCTGACGATGCTCTTCGCGAGCCCGCCGGAGGACGACGTCGACTGGGCCGACGTGTCGGTCGCGGGCTCCGGCAAGTTCCTCGCGCGCGCCTGGCGCATCTCCGGCGAGGTCACGAGCCCCCTCGGCGTCGACTTCGGTGAGGGCGACCGGGGCCTGCGTCGCGAGACGCACCGGTTCCTCGCCGACGTCCCGCAGCTCGCGAGCGGGTTCAAGTTCAACGTCGTCATCGCGCGGCTCATGGAGCTCACCAACGCCACCCGCAAGGCCATCGACTCGGGCGCAGGCCCGGCCGACCCCGCCGTGCGCGAGGCCGCGGAAGCCATTGCGGTCGTGCTCGACATGTACGCACCGCACACGGCGGAGGACATGTGGGAGCGCCTCGGCCACGAGGGCAGCATCTCGCACGTCAAGTGGCCGACGGCCGCCCGCTCGCTGCTCACGCAGGACCAGGTGACGGCAGTCGTCCAGGTCAACGGCAAGGTGAAGCACCGCCTCGACGTGCCCCCGACCATCGACGAGGCGTCGCTCGAGCAGCTCGCGATCTCGTCGCCGAAGGTGCAGGCCGCCATCGACGGGCGCGAGATCGTCAAGATCATCGTTCGGGCCCCGAAGCTCGTGAACATCGCCGTGAAGGGGTAGCAAGCCCCCTGCTGAGAGGCGCCCGACGCGCCCCGCTCACCCGAGCGGGGGCGCGTCTGCGCGTCTGACCGCCTTCCTCACTCCGACTCCTTCCTCCATCTCGGGATGGCTTTCTCGCTTCGGGATGGTTTGTTTCCCATCCCGAAGCGAGAAAGCCATCCCGAGAGTCGGTCACGAGTCGCTCGGCGACTCTGCAGACATGTCCGCTGAGGGGAATCAGCTCTCCACAGGATGCGACTTCGAAGGCACCAGGATGCCCGAGCGGTCGTAGCGTGCGAGCGTGTCCGAATCCGAGCTGGCCGACCTCTTCGAGCGTCCGCCCCGACCGCGCCTGCGGATCGGGGTGGGCGCCGCGGTCGTGCTCGTGCTCGTCGTGCTCGCGGGGGCGATCGCGATCGCCGCGTTCCGGCCGACGCCGAGCCTGGGAGCTGTCGGAGTGCCATCTCCGTCGGCCAGCTTCGAGCTCGACTCGACGGAGGCGCCCGCTGGCAGCGAGGGGGCGACCACCGAGACGCTGCTGGTGCACGTCGTCGGGGCGGTCGGGGCCCCTGGCGTCTATGAGGTTCCGCCAGGCGCACGCGTGGTCGACGGCATCGCCGCCGCCGGAGGTCTGGCGGCCGACGCCGACCCCTCGCTCCTCAACATGGCTCGCCTGCTGGTCGACGGCGAGCAGCTGCACATCCCTCGCGTCGGCGAGGCCCCTGTGGCGCCGGTCGGGGCGGGTGCCGAGCCGCCGGGCGCGGGGGGAGGCCCCGCCGCGGGCGGGGTCGTGAATCTGAACACGGCGACGGCGGCAGAGCTCGAGGAACTGCCTCGTATCGGGCCGGCGATGGCGGCCCGCATCATCGACTTCCGCGAGCAGAACGGCGGGTTCACGGCCGTCGAAGAGCTGAAGGAGGTCGCGGGCGTCGGCGACGCGACCTATGAGGGTCTCGTCGACCTGGTCACGGTGTGAAGAGCGGCGGCGTCGAGCGAGACCCGGCGCAGAGCGGTGCGCTTCTGCCTCCTCTGCAGGCCGAGCGCCTCGGCATCAGGGATGCTCGACTCGTCCCTGCGGCGAGCGCTGTCTGGGGTGTGGCCTGGCTGTGCGTGACGTTCCCAGGGACCGCCTGGGCGATCACGGTCGGGGCGGCGCTCCTCGCCCTCTGCTGCCTGGCGGCGGCGCTCGTCTGTCAGCCCGGATCGACCTCCTCGAGCGGGGTGCTGGCGACCCTGGCTGTCCTGGCCGCGGCGATGACGCTCGTGGCGGTGAGCGCTGCTGCCCAGCTCCCCGTCCGAGCGCCTGAGACGCTGCGGGCCGCAGCGGCCGAGGGGGCGACGCTCCGCGCGACTGGGACGCTCACAACCCTCGTGGGTGAGAGCGGGGTCGACGACCGTGAGCAGCGCGGCGACTGGGCCGGGGTGCAGCTCGAGGAAGCACCGCACTTCGAGGTGCTCCTCGACTCGTTCACGGCTGCGGGCAGCTCCGGAGGGGGTGGGGCCTCGCTGCTCGTCTTCGGTCAGCTGAGCATGCCGGAGGGCGCGGACGCGCGCATCCCCGGAATCGGGTCGCGGATCGCGCTGCACGGCGAACTGGGTCCGGCGGAGGCAGGTGACGGCGTGGCAGCCATGGTCTTCCTCGACGGTCCCGCCGAGGTCGTGCAGAGCCCCGGCGGGCTCCTCAAGGTCACCGCGGGCGCGCGGGATGCGTTCGTGGACGCTGCGCGAGGGCTGCCGGGGCCGGGTGCGCAGCTGCTGCCCGGTCTCTCGGTCGGAGACACCCGCCTCGTGACGCACGAGCTCGACGCCCAGATGAAGGCCGCCGCCCTCACGCACCTCACCGCCGTCTCCGGCGCGAACTGCGCCATCGTCGTCGCTGCCGTGCTGGTGGTCGGGCGCCTGCTGGGAGCCAGGCGCGGGGTGAGACTGGCTCTCGCCTCGGTGGTCCTCGCTGCCTTCGTGGCACTCGTGACACCGGAGGGGAGCGTCGTCAGGGCCAGCGTCATGGCGGGCGTCGTGTTGGCGCTCGAGGCCACGTCTCGTCGCGCGAGCGGGCTCGCGCTGCTCTCACTCGCGGTCCTCACCGTGCTCGTGGCAGATCCGTGGCGCAGCCGCGATTACGGTTTCGCGCTCTCGGCGCTCGCGACGCTGGGGCTGCTGACCCTCGCGAGTCCGATGAGCGACCGCCTCGCGAGGTTCATGCCCCGAGCTCTTTCCCTGGTCCTCGCGGTGCCGGCAGCGGCGCAGCTCGCCTGTCAGCCCGTCCTCCTGCTCCTCGCGCCACAGCTCCCGCTCTACGGCGTTGTCGCGAACGTGCTCGCCGCCCCGGCCGCGCCCGCCGCGACACTCATCGGTCTCGTCGGCTGTCTCCTGCTCGGGCTCGCTCCTTGGCTGGGTCATGCACTGCTCTGGGCGGCGTGGGTCCCGGCCCAGTGGATCGGGCTCGTGGCCGGCGCGGTCAGCTCCTGGCCGGACGCCCTCCTCCCGTGGCCAGGCGGTCTTCTCGGCGCGCTCCTCTGCCTTCTCGCGGTCCTCGCGCTCGTCTTGCTCATCCAGCGCTGGCGAACGTGGCTCGCGCTCCTGCTCTGCGTGGCCCTCGTCGCCTACCTCGGCACACTCGTGGGGCAGGCTGTCCACCTGAGGCGGAGCATCCCGAGCAACTGGCGGTACGCGGCGTGCGACATCGGCCAGGGGGATGCGCTGCTCGTGCGCACGGATACCGGGACGGCGCTCATCGACACCGGTGCCGAGCCCGAGGCGCTGCTGTCCTGCTTCGAGACGCTCGGCGTCGGCCACCTGTCGATGCTGGTGCTGTCGCACTTCGATCTGGACCACACCGGGGCCGCGATGGCGATGGTCGAGTCTGGAGTCACCGTCGCGGTGCTGGTCGTCCCTGACACGAGCGAGGCCCGGGAGGAGCCGCTCGTCGCGGACCTCCGCGCATCCGGGGCTCAGGTCACGTACGCGGCGAGCGGCGACTCGTGGGCACTCGGCGACCTCACCTGGAACGCGCTCTGGCCAAAGCGTGGACGGAGTGGAGAGCCGTCAAGCGGGGGTGGCAACGATGGCAGCCTAGTGACGGTGCTCGAGCCGACGACGGCGTGCGTGTCCGTCTGCCTGTCCCTGGCGGCCCTCGGCGACCTGGGGGAGGAGGCGCAGCGCGACCTCCTTCGCGAGCACCCGCATCCGCGAGCCGACATCGTCAAGATGGCGCACCACGGTTCGCGTGACCAGAGCGCCAAGCTGTACCAGGAGCTCGGCTCGTCGATCGGGCTCGTCTCGGTCGGCGCCGACAACGGCTACGGGCATCCGACGGATGCCGCGCTCGCGATGCTCACCGCAGCTGGCACGCAGCCGCTGCGCACCGACGAGCTCGGCACCATCGTGGTCGGGGGCACGGTCGGGGCCGGCGGCGGTCTGGACGAGCCGGTGGTCGCCGGGATCGAGACGGTCGCACGCACGAGGCTTCGACCGCGCTGGCACCGGAGCGCTTGGTCCCGAGCCCGGACCGGTCGTCGCTACCATTGACCCATGGCACAGGCGAAGCGGGCGAGCACCCCCAAGAGGGCGATCCCCGTCCTCACCCATCGCGAGGTGCGGCCGGCTGGCATCGTCCTCGTCAGCGGCCCAGAAGACTATTTCGCCGAGACCGCGATCACGCGGCTGCGTGATGTGCTCCGCGCCGAGTCGCCCGATCTCGAGATCACCGAGATCGACGCCTCGGGCTACTCGAGCGGCTACCTCACCACGCTCGTGAGCCCGTCGCTGTTCTTCGAGCCGCGCCTCGTCATCATCCGCGGTGTGCAGCAGTGCACCGACGCGCTCATCGCAGACGTCGTCGACTACACGAAGATCCCCGTGGACGGCGCAACGCTGGTGCTCAGGCACGGCGGGGGAGTCCGCGGCAAGAAGCTTCTCGACGCGGTCCGCGCCGCCAAGGACGTCGCCGTTGAGATCGACTGCCAGAAGCCGAAGCCGAGCGAGCTCGTCGACGTCGTCGTCGCCGAGGTCCGCGGCGCCGGCCGTCGCATCGAGCCGCAGGCGGCCGCGCTGCTCGTCGCCGCCTTCAACACCGACCTCGCCGAGCTCATCGGAGCCGCCCGTCAGCTCTTGACGGTCACCAGCGACACCATCACCGACGAGCACGTCGACAAGTACTTCGGAGGCCGCGTCGAGACGACCGGCTTCAAGATCGCGGATGCGGCGCTCGCGGGGCGAGTCCGCGACGCGCTCGCGCTTGTCCGGCACGGGTTCTCGACCGGACTGCACCCCGTGCCCATCGTCTCGGCCGTCGCCTCGAAGCTGCGCATCATGGCGAAGGTGCAGGGCCTCAGCGGGTCGGACGCTCAGATCGCAAGCCGTGCCGGGGCATCCCCCTGGCAAGTCGGCCAGGCCCGTCGTGAGCTGCGCGACTGGGATGACTCGTCGCTCGGACGCGCCATCACGCTCGTCGCCGAGACCGACCACGCCGTCAAGGGCGGAGGCAAGGACCCGCAGTTCGCCGTGGAGCGGATGCTCCGCTGCATCGCACTTCGCGACGTCTGACCGCATCCGCGTACCCTGGCCGGCTTCGGCTGACCAGCTTCCGTGATCGAACCGTGCCCGCGGGCCAACAGCGCTCTGCGGCGTGACCCTGAGCACGCAAGTTGGTCACGAGGCCGGACCGTCGCCCCAGGGCAGGCCCGAGAGGCGGCCCCTAGAGCTTCGCGGCGATCCGCAGCACGGTGCCCCAGGTGCGGACCGTGGCCGGTCCGCTCGACGGGTCCGAGCTCTTCGGCCGGCCGAGGCGCTGCAGCACGGGCGACTGGATCTGCCCGTTGGGGCAGGAGACGTAGATCTCGCGACCGTGCACGGCCCAGCGGTCGTCCTCGAGGTCGACGCCCTCGAGCGCGGCCGCGACGCGCTCCTCCGGTGGCTCCGCGCAGAACACGACGACGTAGCGGCTCGGATGCGGGTCGAGATGCCTGAACGGGTCCAGCTCGACCACCGCTCGCCACTCGTCCGCGTCGCGCACGAGCGCCGGCACGTCGAGGTCGAAGGCAGCCGTTATCTCTGCGCGGAGCCTCGTCTCGAGTTCGGCGTTCGACTTCGCTGGCGGAGCGTTGAACAGCACGTTGCCCGTCTGCAGGATCGTCGCGAGACCGGTGTGCCCGGCGGCCTCGAGCGCGGCCTTGAGGTCCGCCATCGGGAGCTTCCGGTGCTGACCGAGGTTGATGCTCTGCAGCAGGGCGATACGACGAATCGACCCCCGCACCTCGGACGAGGATGCGGGGGTCGATGTCGGCATGACGGGAGGCTTAGAGCGCTGCGACCGTCTTGGCGATGGCCGACTTGCGGTTCGCTGCCTGGTTCTTGTGGATGACGCCCTTGGAGACGGCCTTGTCGAGCTTCTTGGCAGCGAAGGTGAGCGCGAGCTCAGCCTGCTCCTTGTTGCCCTCGGAGACAGCCGAACGCACGCGACGGATAGCCGTGCGGAGTTCGCTCTTGTAAGCGCGGTTGCGCTCGGTCGCCTTGCGGTTGGTGCCGATGCGCTTGATCTGCGACTTGATATTTGCCACGTTGCTTCTTTCTTACAGGAAGGTGTACTGGAACGGTGCCGCACGGAAGAGGGCCGTGCCGCCAATCCGCGCCGAGTGGGCGACGCGTAAGCCAAACAGAAACTCTACCAGGCTTCAGGCGACGTCGGTACCCGGCAGTGGTTATGCCGGATCCGCGATGGTGATCTCGAGCTCGGCTGGCGCATCCGTCTTGGTGCCGAACACGACCGTACCGGTCGCGACCTTGTCGATGAAGAACCGGTCGTGGCTGACGACGATGACGGCGCCGGGGAAGTGCACGAGCGCGCGCTCCATGACCTGCGTGCTCGGCAGGTCGAGGTGGTTGGTCGGCTCGTCGAGCACGAGCACGGAGGCGCCGGAGAGCAGGCACTGGGCCATCGCGACTCTGGCGCGCTGGCCACCGGAGAGGGTCCCGATCCGGGACTTCAGCTCCGCCTCGCTGAAGCGGAACATGCTGAGGAACCGGGCTACGGACTTCTTCGTGGCTCGGAGCGCGATGCTGTCCGGCATGGCGTTGACCGAGTGCGAGACGGTGTCCGACTCGTCGAGCTCGGCGAGCACCTGGTTGTAGGAGACGACCTTGACGCCGTTCGGCCAGTCGACCCGCCCGGTATCGGCCTTCTCCTCGCCCGTGAGCACGCGCAGAAGCGTCGACTTGCCGCTGCCGTTCGGGCCGATGACCGCGATGCGGTCGCCGCGGTGCACTTCGAGGGTGACGTCGTCGAAGAGCGTGTGCTCGCCGTAGCTCTTGCCGAGGCCGGAGACGCGCGCGAGCACATCCTTGACGTGCAGTGAGCCGTAGATCTCGGTGACGATCTCGTCGACCGGCCGCGGCGCGCGCTTCTTCTTGATGCTCGAGAGGCGCTTGCCGAGCCCCTTGCCGCCCGCCTTCGCGGCCTCGCGCCGGTCGGAGATGCCCTCGGCCTCGAAGGCGAGCAGCTCCGCCTCGTGCACGAACTGCGCCTGGAGGGTCTTGAGTCTGAACTGCTTCTGGATGACGTACTCGCCGAAGTCACCCGGGTACTCGTGCAGGTGCAGGTTCTCGACCTCGAGGATGCGCGTGACCACTGCATCCAGGAACGTGCGGTCGTGCGACACGATGATCGCGGCGCCGCGGAACGAGCGGAACCACGTCTCGAGCCATTCGACGCCGGCGACGTCGAGGAAGTTCGTGGGCTCGTCGAGCAGCAGCACGTCTGGCTGCTCGAGCAGGAGCTTGGCAAGGGCCGCGCGGTTGCGCCAGCCGCCGGAGAGCTTCTCGATGGGGCTCGTGCGGTGGTCGTCGTTGAAGCCGAGCTTCGTGAGGGCGGTGTCGATGTGGCGCTTGTAGTCCCAGCCGTCCGCCCGGTCCATCTCCTCGAAGAGCTCGGACTGACGCAGAATGAGGCGGTCGAGCGAGTCGGCGTCCGGTTCGGCCGCGATGGCGGCGTCGATCTGCGCGAGCTCCGCCTCCATCTCGTGGACGTGAGCGAAGAGCGTCTCGAGCGTCTCGAGGATCGTCGAGGAGCCGTCGAGCTCGGAGAACTGCGAGAAGTAGCCGATGCGCACGCCGTCGTCGATCGACACGGTCCCGTTGTCGGGCGAGACCTGCTCGAGGATGAGCTTGAGGAGCGTCGACTTCCCCGAGCCGTTCTGGCCGATGAGCCCGATGCGGTCGCCCCGGTCGAGCGTGAGGAAGACCTCCTTGAGTACGGGGGAGGGGCCGAAGCCGACCTCGACGTCGTTGAGGCGGATGAGACTCATGCAGTGGTGCCTTCCTGGGCGTTCTCGGGCGGTGCGT
This sequence comes from Pseudoclavibacter sp. JSM 162008, assembly GCF_041366455.1. Lineage (NCBI taxonomy): Bacteria > Bacillati > Actinomycetota > Actinomycetes > Micrococcales > Microbacteriaceae > Pseudoclavibacter > Pseudoclavibacter sp. JSM 162008. The sequence goes on along the minus strand of NZ_JBEWYX010000002.1, from coordinate 52,474 downwards.
GCCGCTGGCAGCGCGCGCGATCACCGGGCGATGAGCGGCGGACTCGCGGCTCATGGGAGGATAGGCGACACCATGTCACCACGCGCCTCCACTCCGCTCGAGCCGGCTCAGACCGACCCCGCCCGGATCCGCAATTTCTGCATCATCGCCCACATCGACCATGGCAAGTCCACCTTGGCCGACCGGATGCTGCAGCTCACGGGCTCCGTCGATGAGCGCGCCATGCGTGCACAGTACCTCGACCGCATGGACATCGAGCGCGAGCGCGGCATCACGATCAAGAGCCAGGCCGTGCGCATGCCGTGGGCCGTCGAGGGCGACACCTTCGCGCTGAACATGATCGACACGCCCGGCCACGTCGACTTCTCGTACGAGGTCTCCCGCTCGCTCGCCGCCTGCGAGGGCGCCATCCTTCTTGTGGACGCCGCGCAGGGCATCGAGGCCCAGACGCTCGCGAACCTGTACCTGGCGATGGAGAACGACCTGGAGATCATCCCGGTCCTCAACAAGATCGACCTGCCTGCCGCCGACCCCGACCGTTTCGCGGCCGAGATCGCGAACCTCATCGGCGGCGACCCCGACGACGTGCTGCGAGTGAGCGGCAAGACGGGCATGGGCGTCGAGGAGCTCCTCGACCGAGTCGTCGAGCGCGTCCCAGCCCCCGTCGGGGTGGCGGATGCACCGGCCCGCGCGATGATCTTCGACTCGGTCTACGACGCCTACCGCGGCGTCGTCACCTACGTCCGTGTCGTCGACGGCGAGCTCAAGGCCCGCGACAAGATCAAGATGATGTCGACCGGCTCCACACACGAGATGCTCGAGATCGGCGTCTCGTCGCCAGAGCCTACCGTGGCCAAGGGCCTCGGCGTCGGCGAGGTCGGCTATCTCATCACGGGCGTCAAGGACGTCCGTCTCTCGAAGGTCGGCGACACCGTCACGGGAAGCACGCGGCCGTCCGAGGACCCGCTGCCCGGTTACACCGAGCCGAAGCCCATGGTCTTCTCCGGCCTCTACCCGATCGACGCCGGCGACTACCCGGAGCTGCGTGAGGCGCTTGACAAGCTCAAGCTCTCCGACGCCGCCCTCAACTACGAGCCGGAGACGTCCGTCGCGCTCGGCTTCAGCTTCCGCGTCGGCTTCCTCGGCCTCCTCCACCTGGAGATCGTCACCGAGCGCCTCATGCGCGAGTTCGACCTCGACCTCATCACGACCGCGCCGTCGGTCGTCTACGAGGTCAAGACGGAGGACAAGCAGCTCCACACGGTCACGAACCCGAGCGAGTACCCGGAGGGCAAGATCCTCGAGGTGCGGGAGCCGATGATGCGCGCGGCGATCCTCGCGCCGAAGGACTACGTCGGCAAGATCATGGAGCTCTGCGAGGGCAAGCGCGGAACGCTCATCAGCATGGACTACCTCAGCGAGGAGCGCGTCGAGCTGCGCTACTCGATGCCGCTCGGCGAGATCGTGTTCGACTTCTTCGACCAGCTGAAGAGCCGGACGCAGGGGTACGCCTCCCTCGACTACGAGCCCATGGGCGACCAGGTCGCCGACCTCGTGAAGGTCGACATCCTCCTGCAGGGCGAGCGCGTCGACGCGTTCAGCGCCGTCATCCACAAGGACAAGGCGTACGCCTACGGGCTCCTCATGACCGAGCGACTGCGCAAGCTCATCCCGCGCCAGCAGTTCGAGGTGCCGATCCAGGCAGCGATCGGCGCCCGCATCATCGCCCGCGAGACCATCCGCGCCATCCGCAAGGACGTGCTGGCCAAGTGCTACGGCGGCGACATCTCGCGAAAGCGCAAGCTGCTCGAGAAGCAGAAGGCCGGCAAGAAGCGCATGAAGATGGTCGGCCGCGTGGAAGTGCCGCAGGAGGCGTTCATCGCCGCCCTGAGCGGCGATGTCGAGAAGAAGAAGTAGCAAGAAGACGCAGTCTTTACCTAGTGGAAGTAGCCTGAGAGACGTGATGGAACAGGACAACCCTTTCGGCCAGGTGCTCGTCGCACTCGTGACCCCGATGACGCACGACGGAGAAGTCGATTGGGCGGGCGTCGAGAAGCACATCGACGACGTCATCTCGGCTGGCGCTGACGGCATCGTCGTCACCGGGACGACCGGCGAGACGTCGACGCTCACCGACGCCGAGAAGCTCAAGCTCGTCGTCGTCGGCAAGGAGGTCTCGGCAGGGCGCGCCAAGATCATCACCGGTGGCCCGTCGAACGAGACCGCGCACGCCATCCAGCTCGCGAAGCAGGCGGCGGATGCGGGTGCCGACGGCGTCATGGCCGTCACCCCGTACTACAACAAGCCGACGCAGGCGGGTGTGCTCACGCACTTCCGCATGATCGCGGACGCGACCGACCTGCCGCTCATCCTCTACGACATCCCGGGCCGCACCGGCATCCCGATCACGTACGAGACGATCCTGCGCCTCGCGAAGCACCCGAACATCATCGCGGTGAAGGACGCCAAGGGCGACCTCGCCCAGGTGTCGCGTGTGCTCAACCAGACGGAGCTGCTCTACTTCTCGGGCGACGACGCCAACACGCTGCCGCTCCTCTCGATCGGCGCGACCGGCCTCATCGGCGTGACCGCGAACATCGCGTCGCAGCCGTACCGCACGATGGTCGACGCCGTCAACGCGGGCGACCTCCGGACGGCGACGGATGCGCACAAGCGCCTCGAGCCGCTCGTCCGGGCCACCATGACCCACGTTCCGGGCACCGTGGCGACCAAGTACATCCTGCACGGCCTCGGCCGTATCCAGTCCCCGCGAGTCCGGTTGCCGCTTGTCGGTCCGGAGGAGTGGGAAGCCGCCCTCATCGAGGACGAGCTCGACCTGGTTCGCGACGTCGAAGGCGCGAGCTTCACGAACTTCCGGCCTGACCGCAACGCGGCCGCGGGTGGTGCGCTCCCGCGCATCCCAGGCACAACCCGCTGATTCGACCATCTCACCAGCGGCAACGCTGACTTCTCTAAGGCTCATATGACAAAGACCGAACACCTTCCCAAGCTCGCTGCAGGCTCCATGCGGATCATCCCGCTCGGAGGCCTGGGCGAGGTCGGCCGCAACATGGCGACGTTCGAGATCGACGGGAAGATCCTCATCGTCGACTGCGGCGTGCTCTTCCCCGAAGAGACGCAGCCCGGCGTCGACCTGATCCTCCCGGACTTCGACTCGATCCGCGCTCGTCTGGACGACGTCGTCGGCATCGTGCTGACCCACGGCCACGAGGACCACATCGGAGCGGTGCCGTACATCCTCCGCCTCAAGCCGGACATCCCACTCATCGGCTCGACGCTGACGCTCGCGCTCGTCGAGGCGAAGCTCAAAGAGCACCGCATCAAGCCGTACACGCTCACGGTGGCGGAGGGGCAGGTCGAGGAGCTCGGCCCGTTCTCGCTCGAGTTCGTGGCCGTCAACCACTCGATCCCGGATGCGCTCGCCGTGCACATCACGACGGACGCGGGCACCGTGCTCCACACGGGCGACTTCAAGATGGACCAGCTGCCGCTCGACGGTCGCCTGACGGACCTCCGCGCGTTCGCGCGACTCGGCGAAGAGGGCATCGACCTCTTCATGGCCGACTCCACGAACGCCGAGGTTCCGGGCTTCACGCCGACGGAGCGCAACATCGGCCCGGTCATCGAGGACGTGATCTCGCGCACCAAGGGCAAGGTCGTCGTCGCGAGCTTCTCGAGCCACGTGCACCGCGTGCAGCAGGTCATCGACGCGGCGGCGGCCAACGGTCGCCGCGTCGCGCTCATGGGGCGTTCCATGGTGCGCAACATGGGCATCGCGTCCGAGCTCGGCTACCTCAACGTGCCGCAGGGTGTGCTCATCGACCACAAGAAGGCGCTGAAGCTCCCCGACAACGAGATCGTCTTCATGTCGACGGGGTCGCAGGGCGAGCCGATGGCCGTCCTCAGTCGCATCGCGTCGAAGACGCACGCCATCGAGGTGGGGGAGGACGACACCGTCATCCTCGCCTCGAGCCTCATCCCGGGCAACGAGAACTCGGTGTTCCGCGTCATCAACGCGCTCATCAAGCTCGGCGCGAACGTCGTGCACAAGGCCAACGCCAACGTCCACGTCTCGGGCCACGCCGCGGCGGGCGAGCTGCTCTACTGCTACAACATCCTGCAGCCGCGTCAGGTCATGCCCGTGCATGGTGAGATCCGTCACCTCGTCGCCAACGCCGAGATCGCGAAGAAGTCCGGCATCGCCGACGAGAACGTGCTGATCGTCGAGAACGGTGCCGTCATCGACATGAAGGACGGCGTCGCTCGTCAGGTCGCCCAGCTCGACATCGGCTTCATCTACGTCGACGGCTCGACCGTCGGGACGATCACCGACGCGGACCTCAAGGACCGCCGCATCCTCGCTGAAGAAGGATTCATCTCCATCTTCACCGTGGTCGAGGCGGCGACAGGCAACATCCTCGTCGGACCTGAGATCCACGCGCGAGGCTTCGCTCCGGATGAGGCTGTCTTCGACGACATCATCCCCGGCATCCAGAAGGCGCTCAAGGAGGCCGTCGAGGCAGGCAACTCGAACTCCTACCAGCTCTCGCAGGTCGTGCGTCGCACGATCGGCCGCTGGGTCAACACGAAGCACCGCCGTCACCCGATGATCATCCCGGTGGTCATCGAAGCCTGACGTCATGCTCCGGGGGCCGCCGATCTCGGCGGCTCTCGGGGCGTCATCCTCGATCCTGTCGGTGGCCGCAGGTACCTTGGGCACCATGGCCACAACCTCGTCCAACACGAAGCGAACCCCCGCGCCCAAGAAGCGGGCGAGCGCGGCAGCTGCCAAGGCTCCGGTGGAGACCGAGAAGCCTGGCATCGCCACCCGCGCCTGGATGGCAGCGGCGAACGTCGCGGGCCAGACAGCTCGTGCGTTGGGGCCCGAGACGCTTGAGAAGGATCAGCGGCGCGACGGATTCCCGTTCCTGCTCTTCCTGCTCGCGGTCATCGGCGGCGTGGTCGTCTGGTTCTTCCCGGGCAACGGCGTCGCCACAGCCCTCAACGACTTCACCTTCGGCGGGCTCTTCGGCCGCATCTCCTATGCCCTTCCGGTGGTGCTGGCCTTCTTCGCGCTGTGGCTGTTCCGGCACCCTTCGTCGGTCAGCGACAACGGACGCATCGGGGTCGGCCTGTTCCTCGGCCTGGTCTCGAGCTCCGCGATCTGCCACGTCATCGCGGACAACCCGGACCCGGCCAACGGCATGCCCGCGCTTGCGCTTGGCGGCGGGGTGTTCGGGTGGCTCCTCGGTGGCACCCTCGGGGTCATCATCACCCCGATCGGCGCGGCCATCGTCGCCGGCCTGCTTGTCCTGCTCTCGGTCTTCATCATCACGAAGACCCCACCGCACAAGGTCGTCTCTCGACTGCGCGAGCTCTGGGAGTGGATGTTCGGCATCGACGAGGAGTCCGCGGCGCACGCACGCTCCGCGAAGCCTGGCAAGGCAGTCGGTGCTGATGACGAGAGCCTGCTCGGTGACGACGACCGCTCGCGTTCCGCCGACGCCGAGCGACTTCCCTGGTGGCGCCGGAACGAGTCCGGCCGTGAAGACGACGTCGACTACGAGGAGCAGCCGTACGAGACGGCGGTCGCCGACACCAAGAAGCACGAGCACCACCGCATTGATCCCGAGGCGACGACGACCGTGCTGCGAGGGCTCACCTCGGAAGATCCCGACAACGCCGTCACCGGACCGCAGCCCACCGCGGTGCTCCCTGGCCTGCGTATGGACGATGCGACCGATGTCATCGACGTCGCCGATCCCACCCTCTTCTCCGCGACCGGCATCCAGGACGACTCGACGCCGACCGACCCGGACGAGTTCGCCGACCTCTTCGGGGCGCCGGCGGCTTCTGCGGCGGCAGTCGTGACGACCCCGTCCCCGGAGGCTGCGCCCGCAGCCGCGGATGATGACGGTGAGCAGTGGGACTCCCGCGACGCCGACTCGTCCGGCCAGGGGTACAGCCTCCCAGTGCAGTCGATGCTGTCCAGGGGTGCGCCCGCGCTGGCCCGCACCGAGGCGAACGACCTCATCGTGGAAGCGCTGAACTCCACCTTCGCTCAGTTCAAGGTCGACGCCAAGGTGACCGGCTTCTCGAGGGGCCCGACGGTGACGCGCTACGAGGTCGAGGTGGCCCCCGGCGTCAAGGTCGAGCGAGTCACGCAGCTCTCGAACAACATCGCGTACGCGGTCAAGAGCAATCAGGTGCGCATCCTGTCTCCGATCCCCGGCAAGAGCGCCATCGGCGTCGAGATCCCCAACTCCGACCGCGAGGTCGTGTCCCTGGGTGACGTCCTCCAGTCGCCCGAGTCGATCGCCGCCAGGCACCCCATGACGATCGGCGTCGGCAAGGACGTCGAGGGCGGCTTCGTGCTCGCCAACCTCGCGAAGATGCCGCACCTTCTCGTGGCCGGTGCCACGGGAGCCGGAAAGTCGAGCTTCGTCAACTCGATGATCGTGTCGCTCCTGATGCGGGCGACGCCTGCCGAGGTGCGCATGGTGCTCGTCGACCCGAAGCGGGTCGAGCTGACCCCGTACAGTGGCGTCCCCCACCTCATCACGCCCATCATCACGAACCCCAAGAAGGCAGCGGAGGCGCTGCAGTGGGTCGTGAAGGAGATGGAGATGCGCTACGACGATCTGGAGAGCTTCGGCTACCGGCACGTCGACGACTTCAACGCTGCGATCCGCTCCGGCGGCATCATCCTGCCTGAAGGGTCGAAGCGAAAGCTCAAGCCCTACCCGTATCTGCTCGTCGTGGTCGACGAGCTCGCCGAGCTCATGATGGTCGCCCCTCGCGACGTCGAGGACTCCATCGTCCGTATCACCCAGCTCGCCCGCGCCGCGGGAATCCACCTCGTGCTCGCCACGCAGCGTCCGAGCGTCGACGTCGTCACGGGACTCATCAAGGCCAACGTGCCGAGCCGCCTCGCGTTCGCCGTGACCAGCTCCACCGACTCACGCGTCATCCTCGACCAGGTCGGTGCCGAGTCGCTCATCGGGCAGGGTGACGCGCTCTTCCTGCCGTCTGGGGCGAACAAGGCCGCTCGAGTGCAAGGAGCGTGGGTCAACGACAAAGAGATCATGGAGATCGTCGCTCACGTCAAGCGTCAGGCGCAGCCCGAGTACCGGGCCGACGTGGCGCAGGTCGTGGAGAAGAAGGAGATCGACGCCGACATCGGGGACGACCTCGAGCTGCTGCTCGCGGCGGCGGAGCTCGTCGTGAACTCGCAGTTCGGCTCGACCTCGATGCTGCAGCGCAAGCTGCGCGTCGGCTTCGCCAAGGCCGGACGCCTCATGGACCTGATGGAGTCCCGCGAGATCGTGGGGCCATCGGAGGGCTCGAAGGCCCGCGACGTGCTCGTCACGGCCGAAGAGCTGCCCGGTGTTCTCGCGCGCATCCGTGGACAGGACCCGGCCATGAGTGCCGCCGCGCCGGCGGCCGCAGTGCCGCTGGCCGAGCCTGACGGCATGGCCGCGTCGTTCGACGCAGTCGCCGCCCAATACGATGGGCTTGAAGAAGTCGAAGGCGAGAGCGGCGACGAAGACGCCTGGGGTCTGACGGGGCGCGACTAGCGAGAGGCAGCACCATGACCGGTCGAATACTCCGTGGAGGCGACGGGCCGGTGAGCAACTGGTGCGTGCCGAACCTCATCACGATCGCGCGCATCCTGCTGGTGCCCGTCTTCGTGTGGTTCCTCCTGCTGGACGGCAACACCGATGGTGCCTGGCGCTGGGCGGCCGCCGTGCTGTTCATCGTGGCCATCGCGACCGACAGCCTTGACGGGCACATCGCCCGCAGCCGCAACCTCATCACGGACCTCGGCAAGCTCCTCGACCCCATCGCCGACAAGGCACTCACCGGCACCGCGCTGGTGATGCTCTCCGTGCTCGGCGAGCTCCCGTGGTGGGTGACGATCATCATCCTCGTGCGCGAGCTGGGTATCACCTTCTGGCGACTGGCGGTCGCCAAGAAGCGCGTCCTGCCGGCCGGGCGGGGCGGCAAGCTCAAGACGCTTGTCCAGGCGTTCGCCATCTCGCTCGCGCTGCTCCCGCTCTGGGTCGTCTTCGGGGACTGGGTGCACTGGGTCAACATCGTCTTCATGTCGGCGGCGTTCATCCTCACCGTGTGGTCCGGGATCGACTACCTCTGGCAGGCCTACCGGCCGCAGAACAAGAAAACGCCCGAGCTTCGGGCCGACGACGGGACTCAGCGATGACCGGCGGAATCACCCCAGCACTGCCGCAGACGATCGAGCTGGGACGGGTGCTGCTCGAGGCCGGCCTCAGCATCGGCGTCGCCGAGTCCCTCACCGGAGGCGCACTCGTCGCAGAGCTCGTCAAGATCCCTGGCATCTCCGCATCGCTCGCGGGCGGCATCGTCGCCTACCGCACCGAGCTCAAGCAGTCGCTGCTCGGGGTCGACGAGGACCTCTTGGCCGAGCGGGGACCGGTCGACCCTGATGTCGCCGCCGCCATGGCACTCGGCGCGCGGACCGCTCTTGCCGCTGGTCGTGGCGAGCGCCTCGACATCGGACTCTCGACAACGGGCGTCGCAGGCCCGCAGGCGCAGGCCGGCCGAGCTCCCGGCGTGGTCTTCATCGGCATCTCCTCGCTCTTCGGCGACAAGGTCGTCGAACTCGACTTCTCTTCGCTGGTCCGTCTCGACGACCCCGCCGGCAGCCGGCAGCGGGTCCGCGGAGCCACCGTCGAGGCAGCCGTTCACAACGTGCTGGAAATGCTCGTGGAACACTGACGCGGTATCGTGAGCGAAGCTTCCTCGAAGGTTGAGTCGAATCGCCTCAACATTCGGCTTTCTTTCAGGAATACCATCGATGTTTGCTTGGTTGTTCTCAGCGTGACGAAGTCTCCACGAAGTCTCGTAAGTTACAGTTCTTGGCATACGGCAGTAAGGAGGACCCCGCTATGGTCCTAGCGCGTCAAGAGATCGGTGAAGTCCTGCGCGATGTGCGCCTGCGTAAGGGGCACACGCTCCGGCAGGTCGCGGGTCGCGCCTCGGTTGCACTCGGCTACCTGAGTGAGGTCGAGCGCGGGCAGAAGGAAGCCTCGAGCGAGATCCTCGCGTCGGTGGCGGAAGCCCTCGAGACCCCCCTCTCAACCATCTATCGCGAAGTGGGCGACCGTCTGGCCGTCCACGAACGCTTCGACACGAGCATCCCCGACACCGTTCCGGACGACCTCCTGCTCGGAGTTCGCAAGCCACTCGTCACGCGTTAGCGCGACGCTCTCGCAGGGTTCCCCTGGTCGAGAGAAGCGACCGACGGCGTCGCAGCATCAGCTGCGGCGCCGTCGGCGTACGCTTGGGGGATGCGCAAGAGCGAGTTCGACAGGGCCGTGGTCGATGAATTCGGTGACGCCTACGGGCGCTCCCTGATGCGCGACCTGGTGCTCGGGGCTGTCGGGGACCGCACGGCGCTGCAGGCGCTTGACGACGGAGTCGAGCCGCGCGACATCTGGCTCGCGCTCTGCGCGGACACGGGAGTGCCAGAGTCCAGGCGTCACGGCGTCGGCACGATAGACCCCCGGACTCGGGACTGACCTCGACCTCCTGAGCCACTGCCTTCCATCCGACACGCCTGTCGGATGTTCGAAGTCGTGTTCGAAGCGCGTAGGGTGTTCACGTCGGACTCCTCGGAGACTTGTCCACAGATGAGGGACCTCGATCACAGAATGTCGGTGGTCGCCTCTAGCGTGATTGTCGAGTAGCCAAGGAACCCTATCCGCCTTGTCGTCAGCGCTCTCCATCAGCGCGCGACAGCCGAGAGGCGACCGCCACATTCCGAGAGGACCACCACCATGCCAAACCCAGCAGACCGCGAAAAGGCTCTTGACGCCGCACTCGCCCAGATCGACCGCCAGTTCGGCAAGGGGTCGGTCATGCGCCTCGGGAGCGACGAGCGCGCACCCGTCGAGACCATCCCAACCGGATCCGTCGCACTCGACGTCGCGCTCGGCATCGGGGGGCTCCCTCGCGGCCGCATCGTCGAGATCTACGGGCCGGAGTCCTCGGGGAAGACCACGCTGACGCTCCACGCCATCGCGAACGCGCAGCGTGCCGGTGGCATCGCGGCCTTCATCGACGCGGAGCACGCGCTCGACCCCGAGTACGCGAAGAAGCTCGGCGTCGACATCGACGCTCTCCTCGTGGCCCAGCCAGACACCGGTGAGCAAGCGCTCGAGATCACGGACATGCTGATCCGCTCTGGCTCCGTCGACCTCGTTGTCATCGACTCCGTGGCGGCCCTCGTGCCGAAGGCTGAGATCGAAGGGGAGATGGGCGACAGCCACGTCGGACTCCAGGCGCGCCTCATGTCGCAGGCCCTCCGCAAGCTCACGGGTGGGCTCAGCCAGACGAAGACCACCGCCATCTTCATCAACCAGCTCCGCGAGAAGATCGGCGTCTTCTTCGGCAGCCCCGAGACGACCGCCGGTGGAAAGGCGCTGAAGTTCTACGCCTCGGTCCGCCTCGACATCCGTCGCATCGAGACCCTGAAGGATGGCACGGACGCCGTCGGCAACCGCACCCGCGTGAAGGTCGTCAAGAACAAGATGGCACCGCCCTTCAAGCAGGCGGAGTTCGACATCCTCTACGGCGTCGGCATCTCCCGTGAGGGCTCGCTCATCGACTTCGGGGTCGAGCACGGCCTCGTGCGCAAGTCGGGCGCCTGGTACACCTACGAGGGCGACCAGCTCGGGCAGGGCAAGGAGAACGCCCGAAACTTCCTCATCCAGCACCCCGAGATCGCCGAGGAGATCGAGCGCAAGATCCTCGCCAAGCTCGGTGTCGGCCAGCCAGCCGACTCGCCTGCCGAGGCCGTCGAGGCACCGCTCGCGCCTGTCGCCGCCGAGGCGAAGGTCGCTCAGCGGCGCGGCGCATGACCGACGAGCTCGCTCCGGTGACACCGCTCTTCGGGTCGTCACCGGCGAGCGACCAGTCAGCGTCGGAGGCTGACGTGGTGGACCCGGCCACAGAGCAAGCTCCGTCGAGTCCGGGGAGGCGAGACGCTGCCAGCTCTGCGGCAGAGTCCCGCCCCTCGACCGGCGGAGCCACGAGACTCGTTTCCATCCCAGGCGGGCAAGGCGAGACACAGGCTTTCACGGCCGTCGTGCCCGCTGGGATGGACGCGGAATCCCGGCAACGGCTGGTCGAGGAGGCACAGGAGACACTGGTCCGTGCGCTCGCTCGCAGCGACCGGTCCATCGAGGAGGCCCGGCGCCTGCTCCGCGACTGGCGGGGCGAGGACCCTCAGGGTGCGCAGGCTCCCGAGGACGGCTCCGAGGAGGCCGCCGACTATGAGGCGTCGCTTCGTCTTGACGACGACGAGACAGAGCAGGTGATCGAACGCTGCACTGAGCTCGGCTACCTCGACGACTTCAGGCTCGCCGAGCTGCTCGTGCACAAGGCCAGAGATAAGAAGCGGTCGGGCATCCAGGGCGTCGAGCGGACACTTCGCGACCGGCACCTCTCCACGGAAGCGATCCAGGAGGCGCTCGCCGAGATCGATCGCGACGACGAACTCGAACGTGCCACCGAACTCGCCACTGAACGTGCCAGGCGAGTGACCGGGGTCGAGCCCGACGCGGCAATCCGACGCATCGCCGGGTTCCTCTCCAGGCGCGGCTACTCTGCAGGCGTCGCGTTCGCCGCCGCCAGGGAAGCCGTCCAGGGAGGTCCCAGGACGCGCCGCCCGTCGAGCGGCTCAGCCGGCGTGTTCTTCGGCGTCACTCCCGTCGAGTAGCGCCAGCGCAACGCGCTGCCCCTCAGCGTCGCGGGCGACCTCGAGGCGGACCAGAGCCTCCTCGAGGGCTCGCCGGGCTGCGGCTGGAGCACCAGCCCGATCGTGTGCTTCAGCCAGCACGAAGCCCACGCGACCTGCGGCGCGCAAGTCGCGTTCCGCTTCCAGTGCCGAGATGGCAGCCATCGCCTGCGTCGCCGCGCGTGACGGCTCGCCGTCCCGAAGCGCCGCGCGAGCACGGCGTACCGCCACGATCGCGGCCTCCTGCTCCCGCTCGGCAACGGGTGCCAGGTGCAGGGCCGCGATCTGCAGGTTGGCATCGAAACCAGCGAACACCGCAGCACCCGACGGGAACGACGTCGCCCCGAGGGCCAGGAGCATCTCGGTCCGCCCAGCGAACTCCACGGCCGTCACGGGCCCCCCGTCCGACGCCGCGGCCGGAGCGACCACCTCGTCCACCCACCGATCCCACGCGAACTCGCTCTGCCGATACTGATCGCGCAGCCCCGCGTCGCAGACGATCAGCAGCCCATGCCGCGGCTCGACAACCGGGACCTCGCCCTGGAGCTCACTCGGCAGGGAATGCCAGTACGCCTCATCGCGAGGGGCGTCCCTCCAGCGCTCCGGTTCGTCATGCATCGAGATCGTCAGAGCCTCGAGGCGCGAGGATCCCAACTCATCCGTGACCAGCGTGGTCACGGCCTGCAGCGGACCGCCGCCCACCTTCAGCACCAGGCCGTCGACTCCGTTCTCACCGCCCGCCGGACCGACATACAGGGCCCCGCTCGGCGCCGAGATGACAGCCGATCGCTCCCCGCGCGCCTCAACGCGGCCAGCGTCGGTCTGCAGCAGCCCTCTCTGGAGAGCAAGAGAAGTCGCCGGTGTGACGCCGTCATCAGTGGTCATGGCTCGCATCCCGCCAGCGTAGCGGTGGCAGTGCGCCATCGTGAAGCGAACGTAGAATTGGCGGATCATGAGCGAGACAGCCACACCCATCGCACCCTCCCCAGCTGCACGCAGACCAGACGGGTCGCCGAGGAGCTACGAAGTGCGCACGCTCGGCTGTCAGATGAACGTGCACGACTCTGAGCGCATGTCCGGTTCGCTGCGAGCTGCTGGGTACGTCGAAGCCGACGGCCTCGAACCAGACGTCGTCGTCATCAACACGTGCGCCGTCCGAGAGAACGCGGACAACCGTCTCTACGGCAATCTCGGGCAGCTGGCGGCCATCAAGCGAGAACACGAAGGCATGCAGATCGCCGTCGGTGGATGCCTGGCCCAGAAGGACCGCGGAACGATCCTGGAAAAGGCCCCCTGGGTCGACGTGGTCTTCGGAACACACAACATGGGGGCCCTGCCGAGCCTGCTCGAGCGGGCACGTCACAACGACGAGGCCCAGCTCGAGATCCTCGAGTCACTCGATGTCTTCCCGTCGACCCTGCCGACCAAGCGCGACTCGACCTACTCCGGGTGGGTGTCCATCTCGGTGGGATGCAACAACACCTGCACCTTCTGCATCGTCCCGTCTCTCCGTGGCAAAGAGAAGGACCGTAGGCCGGGCGACGTCCTCGGCGAGATGCGTGCGCTCGTCGACGACGGCGCGATCGAGGTGACGCTGCTCGGGCAGAACGTCAACTCCTACGGGGTCGAGTTCGGCGACCGCCAGGCATTCAGCAAGCTCCTCCGCGCTTCCGGCCAGATCGAAGGCCTCGAGCGCGTGCGCTTCACGAGCCCCCACCCCGCCGCCTTCACGCAGGACGTCATCGATGCCATGGCGGGGACGCCCAACGTCATGCCTCAGCTGCATATGCCCCTGCAGTCCGGCTCGGACCGCATCCTCAAAGCCATGCGGCGCTCGTACCGCAGCACGAAGTTTCTCGGCATCCTCGACAAGGTGAGGGAGCAGATGCCGCACGCTGCCATCACCACCGACATCATCGTCGGCTTCCCGGGCGAGACCGAAGAGGACTTCGCCGAGACCATGCGCGTCGTCGAGGCCTCGAGGTTCGCGAGCGCCTTCACATTCCAGTACTCGATCCGGCCGGGCACGCCCGCCGCGACGATGCCGGATCAGGTGCCGAAGGCCGTCGTGCAGGAGCGCTACGAGCGGCTGATGGCATTGCAGGACCGCATCAGCCGCGAGGAGAACGAGAAGCTCGTCGGCTCGGTGCAGCGGATCCTGGTCAGCGCCGGCGAGGGGAAGAAGGACGGCGAGACACACCGCATGTCCGGGCGAGCCGAAGACAACAGGCTCGTGCACTTCTCTGTGCCGACTGGTGTGGAACGTCCGCGACCCGGTGACGTCGTGACCGTCGAGATCACGGCCGCGGCTTCCTTCCATCTCGTGGCCGACGCTCGCTCATCCCACCTCGACGTCCGCCGGACGACGGCGGGGGATGCCTGGGATCGTTCGCTCGCGGAGAGCTGCTCGGTACCCGCGCCGGGAGGTGCCCAGAGCCGCGTCTCGCTCGGTCTCCCGACGCTCCGGCGAGCCTGACCGTGTTCATCACGATCGGGGGAGCGACCGGTACGGGCAAGTCGCGGCTCTCGCTCGAGGTTGCCGCGCGCCTTCGCGCCACGGGTCGAGGAGCGCAGATCATCAACGCCGACGCCATGCAGCTGTACCGCGGCATGGACATCGGCACCGCGAAGCTCAGCCTCGAGGAACGCGAGGGAGTTCGGCACCACCTCCTCGACGTCCTAGAGGTGACCGAGGACGCGAGCGTCGCCTGGTACCAGGAACGTGCGAGGGCGCTCATCGAGCAGATCGAGGCCGAAGGGGACGTGCCCATCCTCGTCGGCGGATCCGGTCTCTACATCGCTGGCGTGTGCTTCGATCTGCGCTTCCCTGGAACCGACCCGCAGGTCCGCGCGCGACTCGAGGCCGAGCTGGAGAGCGACGGACCTGGCCCGCTGTTCGCACGTCTGCGCGAGCAGGACCCGACCGCCGCAGCCACGATGGACGCGCGGAACGGCCGTCGTCTCGTGCGCGCGCTCGAGGTGATCGAGGTCACCGGCGAGCCATTCAGCGCGCAGCTGCCCGACCAGGAGGCGACCTGGCGGGACGTGACCTTCGCCGTCGTCGAAGAGCACCGCGAAGTGCTCACGCCGCGGCTGGACGCCAGGGTGGAGCGGATGTGGGAGAGCGGACTCCTGGAAGAGACGGAGATGCTGGCGGAAGCGGGCCTCGAACGCGGCACCACCGCGAGACGAGCCATCGGCTACCAGCAG
Source organism: Pseudoclavibacter sp. JSM 162008 (assembly GCF_041366455.1). NCBI lineage: Bacteria > Bacillati > Actinomycetota > Actinomycetes > Micrococcales > Microbacteriaceae > Pseudoclavibacter > Pseudoclavibacter sp. JSM 162008. Next base: position 37,464 of record NZ_JBEWYX010000002.1, on the reverse strand, counting down.
GCGCTCGCGCAACTTCGAGGCCAGTCGTCTCGGGCCGAGGCGATCGCGGAGGCGCAGCTCCTCACTCGGAAGTACGCGAGGCGACAGGTCTCGTGGTTCCGTCGCTACAGCAGAGCCGTTCGCGCGCACAGCGGCGAGAGCTTCGCCGCCCAGCGCATCATCGAAGCAGCCGGACTCTGACGCCGTGTCCGCTGCGCACGGGCCGGGTCAGATGTCCGTAGCATTGACGCCATGACACAACTCGCGTTCACCAAGGCGCAGGCCACCGGCAACGACTTCGTCCTCGTCTCCGACCCGGATGGCGAACTCGAGCTCGGGCCTCAGCGGGTGGCGCGGCTGTGCGATCGCAACTTCGGCGTCGGCGGCGATGGGCTCATCCGCGCCGTCCGTTCCGCGCACCTTGCAGAGGGCCGCGAGCTGCAGGCCGTGAACCCCGGTGCAGAGTGGTTCATGGACTACCGCAACGGCGACGGATCCATCGCCGAGATGTGCGGCAACGGTGTCCGCGCCTTCGCTCGGTTCCTCACCGAGACCGGGCTGGCGACGCTGGCGAAGGGCGAGCGCCTCGAGATCGGGACCCGCGCTGGACTCCGGATCGTCGAGCGCGAGGGTGACGGCTTCCGCGTTGACATGGGTCCGTGGCGTCTGGATGGCGGAGAGCCGCTGGTGACCGTGCCGCACATCGGTGTGTCCCGCCCGGGCCTCGGCATCGATGTCGGCAACCCTCACGTCGTCGTGGCCCTCTCGAGTGAGGAGGAGCTGGATCGTCTCGAGCTCTTCCACGCCCCGCTCATCGAGCCTGCCCCCGAGCTCGGCGCGAACGTCGAGTTCGTGGTGCCGCACGACCAGCTCGTCCAGGACGGGGTCGGGCACATTCGGATGCGCGTCCACGAGCGCGGTGTCGGCGAGACGCTCTCCTGCGGAACAGGCGCCGTTGCATCGGCGCTTGCTGTCCGCTCCTGGGCTGGCGCAGGCGCGCCGGACGTGTGGTCCGTGCGAGTCCCGGGTGGCGTCCTCAACGTCACCGTCGCACCTGTCGACGGCGTCGAGCACGTGTTCCTGTCCGGGCCGGCTGAGATCGCCTTCACCGGCGTTGTCGAGGACGACCTCGCTACTGAGCTCGCCGTACCCGCAGCACTCTGAATCCGGCGTCCGTCGAGTGGCGCTCGACGGACAGCTCCGGGCCGAACTGCTTCGCGATCCAGGCCTGCAGCGAGTCGCCGCCGAGCTTCTTCGCGACGACGAGCCATGCCTCCCCGTCTGCGCTGAGGCGGGGAAGCCAGTCCATGAGCAGCTCATGAAGCGCGTCCTTGCCGATCCTGATGGGCGGATTGGACCAGATGAGGTCGAAGCGGGCGTCAGCGGGGACATCGGCTGGCAGGGATGTCCTGATCCGATGGAGGCAGAGGTTCTCCGCGTTCTCACGGGTCAGGAGGAGCGCTCGCTCGTTGACATCGGCCGCCCACACATCGAGTTCGGGCGACTCGAGCGCCAGGGCTAGGCTGATCGCGCCCCAGCCGCAGCCGAGATCCAGCGCCGTGCCAGTTGCTGGAGGCTTCGGGGCGGCGGCGAGGAGAGCTTGCGTGCCTCGGTCGAGGTGCTCCGGGCTGAAGGTGCCGCCGGCCGTGGTGACGGTCGCGGCGTGCCCCCGGAGCCTGACCTGGATGCTTCGCCGCTCGAGCGGGCCGTCTGGGGTTGCTGAGAAGTAATGCTGAGCGGTCACCCCTAGACGCTAGCACCGGCGTAGAATCGTACGAATATGCGAGATTCTGAAACTCCTCCAGGCGAGAGCAACGACGCGATCGACCGAATCCTGCGAGCGGCGAGAGAGCCGGGCGCGACCATGACCCTGTTCTCGTCCGGGCGTGCGCAGGCATTGCAGGACGGTGCGAGCACGGGGTACGACGGCGAATCCGATGGTGACCAGCTCGAACGCGAGGCGCGCCAATCCCTGCGGCGCGTCGAGAGCCTGCGCACGGAACTCGAGGACGTCACCGAGGTCGAGTACCGCAAGGTGCGTCTTGAGCGGGTTGTCCTGGTCGGGGTCTACCGTCGCAACTCCCTCGAGGAGGCCGAGAACTCCATGCAGGAGCTGGCCGCTCTCGCGGAGACGGCGGGCGCCGTCGTCCTGGACGGCGTGCTCCAGCGGCGACCCAACCCGGACCCGGCCACGTACCTGGGCCGAGGCAAGGTCGCTGAGCTCAAGGAGATCGTCGCGGCCCTCGAAGCCGACACGGTCGTCGCGGACACGGAGCTCGCGCCAAGCCAGCGGCGTGCGCTCGAGGACGAGATCAAGGTCAAGGTCATCGACCGCACGGCCGTGATCCTTGACATCTTCTCTCAGCACGCGAAGAGCCGAGAGGGCAAGGCTCAAGTCGAGCTGGCGCAGATGGAATACATGCTCCCGCGCCTCCGAGGCTGGGGTGAGTCGATGTCCCGCCAGGCCGGTGGGCAGGTCGGCGGCGGAGCCGGCATGGGCTCGAGAGGTCCCGGTGAGACGAAGATCGAGCTCGATCGTCGCCGCATTCGCACGAAGATGGCCAAGCTCCGGCACCAGATCGCGGACATGAAGGACGCGCGCGACGTGAAGCGCGCGACTCGCGAGCGCAACCAGGTGCCGGCCGTCGCCATCGTCGGCTACACCAACGCCGGCAAGTCGAGCCTCCTCAACCGCATCACCCACGCAGGTGTGCTCGTCGAGAACGTGCTCTTCGCGACGCTCGACGCGACGGTGCGCAAGGCATCCACGGAAGACGGCCGCCCGTACACGATCGCCGACACCGTCGGGTTCGTGCGCAACCTGCCTCACCAGCTTGTCGAGGCCTTCCGATCGACGCTCGAGGAGCTGCAGGCTGCCGATGTCATCGTGCACGCCGTCGACGCCTCGCACCCGGACCCGGCCGCCCAGCTCGCCACCGTGCGTGACGTCATCGGCGAGGTCGAGGCGCACGACGTCCCGGAGATCGTCGTCTTCACCAAGGCCGACCTCGTCGACAGCGATCGCCGCCTTGAACTGCAGGGCCTCGCGAATGACGGCATCTTCGTGTCTGCGCACACCGGCGAGGGCATCGACCTGCTGCTCGCGCGAATCGCAGAACTGCTTCCGACGCCGGAGGTCACGATCGACGTGCTCGTGCCGTTCGAACGCGGCGACCTCGTCTCTTACCTCCACGAGCGCGGTGCTGTGCTCGAGCTGGGTCACGAGGAGGGTGGCACGCGCCTCAAGGCGCGAGTGAATCCCGACCAGCTCGGCCTGTTCGAAGAGTTCACCGTCGCGGGCTGAGTCGCTGCAGCGCGACTGAGCACTGAACGCAGAAGAGCGGCAAGCCCGATGGGCTTGCCGCTCTTCTGCGTTCAGGCGGGTCTTCTCTGGAGAGGATCAGATGGATCGAAGCACCGCGACGACCTTGCCCAGGATCTCAGCCTCGTCGCCCAGGATCGGCTCGAAGTCGCTGTTGCGGGGGAGCAGCCAGATGTGTCCGTCCCGCTTGCGGAAGGTCTTGACCGTGGCCTCGCCGTCGAGCATGGCGGCGACGATGTCGCCGTTCTCGGCAGTGCGCTGTGACCGCACCACGACCCAGTCGCCATCGCAGATGGCGGCGTCGATCATCGACTCGCCGACCACGCGGAGCAGGAAGAGCTCGCCCTTGCCAACGATCTGGCGGGGGAGCGCGAAGACATCCTCGACCTGCTGCTCAGCCGTGATCGGGATGCCGGCTGCGATGCGACCCACGACGGGTACGAAGGCGGCCTCCGCCGTGTCGTTCGAGTCGCCATCGTCGGCATGGTCGAAGTGCACGAGCACCTCGAGAGCGCGTGGCATGCCCGGGTTCCGCTTGATGTAGCCGAACTTCTCAAGCTGCCCGAGCTGATGGGTCACGCTCGAGAGCGAGACCAGCCCGACCGTATCGCCGATCTCCCGCATGCTCGGCGGGTACCCGCGAGTGCGAACCGACTCGATGATGCAGGTCAGGATGCGCTCCTGCTTCTCGGTCAGCTTTCTGTAGATGTCACTCGCTGGCTTCTTGGCCATGTCGTCTCCGTCCGCTCTCCGACACGGAATGTCGGTGGCAGGTGGTGCACTGCCTGATAGCGCCAACCCTACCGAGGGTGCACGCAGCTACGAAACATTTCTTCGAGTGTTGTGGAGGAAAGTTCGGCAGATTCGAACGTTCGACCTTGACTTGACACTTTGTTCGTAGCTATATTCAGTACATACATTCGACCGCTCGAAGATGTGGACGAATCAGGAGGAATCATGAACAACACTGCCGCACCGCTCCGCCTCACCGCTCGAGGCCGCCGGGTCGTCCTGGCGCTCGCCGCGCTGCCCGTCGCCGCCGCCATCGCGCTCGGCGCCACGCACATGACCTCTGCAGCGGCATCGAACGAGACAGCCGATGTCGAGTTCGAGTACGTCACGGTCGGCGCGGGCGACACTCTCTGGGGAATCGCCGAGGAGGTCGCGGGCGACGCAGATGTCCGCGACGTCATCGTCGAGATCTCCAAGCTCAACGCGCTCGAGAACGGCACGGTTCAGGCCGGCCAGCGCCTCGCGCTCCCGCTCGACTGACGTCGTACATGTCGTCGACGAACACCTCGGCCGGGGCGTGGTGGGGGCCTCGTCGTAGGCTTGTCCGGTGACCTCGTTCGAAGACCTGCCCATCCGCGACGACCTTCGCGGACTCACCCCATATGGTGCGCCTCAGCAACCGGTGCGCGTCGCCATCAACGTCAACGAGAACCCGCACCAGGTTCCAGAGGTCGTCGCAAGACGCATCATCGAAGCGATCGCTCGCGAGCTCCCGGGTCTCAACCGGTACCCGGACCGCGAGTTCACCGCACTCCGGGAGCAGCTGAGTGTCTACCTGGGTCACGGCATCTCTCCCGAGCAGGTGTGGGCGGCGAACGGCTCCAACGAGATCATGCAGCAGCTCTTGCAGGTCTTCGGGGGGCCAGGCCGGAGTGTGCTCAGCTTCACGCCCAGTTACTCGATGTACCCGCTGCTCACCCAAGGTGTGGGGTCCACCTGGGTGCCAGTGCCGCGCGCCGGTGACTTCACGATCACCGCAGAGCTCGTCACCGAGGCCATCGAGCGGGAGCAGCCCGACATCACGATCATCTGCTCGCCCAACAACCCGACGGGCACCGCGACCGACCTCAGCGTGATCGCCGCGGCCTACGAAGCGACCGACGGCATCCTCATCGTCGACGAGGCCTACGCCGAGTTCCTCCCAGACGGCGAGGAGACCGCGCTCTCGCTGCTTTCCGGGCGCGAGCGGCTCGTCGTCTCGAGGACCATGAGCAAGGCATTCGCGTTCGCGGGTGCTCGAGTCGGGTACTTCGCGGCCGACTCCGCCGTCGTGGATGCCGTGCGGTTGGTCCGCCTTCCCTACCACTTGTCTGCGATCACCCAGGCCGCGGCAACCGCCGCACTCGAGTGCTCCGAGATCATGCTGCAGCAGGTCGACGCCATCCGCGAGCAGCGGGACCGCCTTCTCGCAGAGCTCCCGGCGCTCGGTTTCACGCCCTGGGAGTCCGGGGCGAACTTCGTGCTCTTCGGGGGTGTCGATGACCCGGCAGACACCTTCGCTCGGCTGCTGGAACGCGACATCCTGGTCCGCGACGTCGGCATCCCGAACACGCTCAGGGTGACGGCGGGTACACGGGCGGAGACGTCCGCGTTCCTGGACGCTCTCGCCGAGATCACGAACGCCGGAAAGGCCTAGGCTGGAGGGATGACCACGACGCCACGCACTGCGACGCTCTCGCGAGCAACGAGCGAGTCCTCCATCGAGCTGAGCCTGAACCTGGACGGCACCGGCATCGCCGACATCCAGACGTCGGTGCCGTTCTACGACCACATGCTCACGGCCTTCGCGAAGCACTCGCTCACCGACCTCACGGTCCGCGCCACGGGCGACACGGAGATCGACGTGCACCACACGGTGGAGGACACGGCGATCGTCCTCGGTCAGGCGATCCGGCAGGCCCTCGGCGACAAGTCCGGTATCGCCAGGTACGGCGACGCGCGGGTTCCGCTCGACGAGTCGTTGGCTGAGGCAGTCGTCGACATCTCAGGGCGACCGTTCCTCGTGCACACGGGGGAGCCGGACGCGTTCGTCTACCACCTCATCGGCGGTCACTTCACGGGGGCGATGGTGCGCCACGTCTTCGAGGCGATCACCTTCCACGCCGGTCTGACCGTGCACGTCGAACTCATCCGCGGGCGCGACCCCCACCACATCGCCGAGGCAGAGTTCAAGGCATTCGCCAGGGCGTTCCGCGCTGCGAAGCGCCTCGACCCCGAGGTCGTCGGCATCCCCTCGACGAAGGGCGCCCTGTGACCGGACCCGCCCGTCCGCGCGTCGTCGTCGCCGACTACGGCTCAGGCAACGTGCACTCGGCAGTCAAGGCGCTCGAAGCGGCGGGAGCCGACGTCGAGCTCACCGCCGACCGCGCCGCGGCCTACGACGCCGACGGGTATGTCGTCCCGGGCGTGGGCAGCTTCGCGCACGTCATGGAAGCCATCAACCGGCAGCGCATCGGCGAGATCGTCGGCAGGCGCCTCGCCGGCGGTCGCCCGGTCCTCGGCATCTGCGTCGGCATGCAGATCTTCTTCGACGGCGGCATCGAGGGCGGGGAGCGCGCCGAGGGCCTCGGCGAGTGGCCAGGGGAAGTGACCGAGCTCCACGCCGACGTGCTTCCGCACATGGGCTGGAACCTCGTCGAGCCGCCGACCGACTCCAAGCTCTTCGCGGGCATCGCCGATGAGCGCTTCTACTTCGTGCACTCGTACGCGGCGCACGAGCTCCCGCTCGAGCCGCATCCCAAGGCCCGCCCGGTGCTCGTCACATACGCGGAGCACGGCGAGCGCTTCATCGCGGCCGTCGAGAACGGCCCGCTCTCCGCCACGCAGTTCCACCCCGAGAAATCTGGCGAGGCCGGCGTTCGCCTGCTCCGCAACTGGATCGAGACGCTCCCGACGCGGGCCTAGGCCGATCGCCTCGGCGCGCGTGGCGACTGCCTGCCGATACGCTATTGCCCGGACGGCCAGGGCCTGACCTTCCGGCGTCGACGTCCAGGCGCCTCTGAACGAGAACAAGGAACCAACGCTCGTGAGCGAATTCAACACGTCACCGGAGCTCGTGCTCTTCCCCGCAATCGACCTCGCGGGTGGTAAGGCCGTCCGCCTGGTCCAGGGGGAAGCCGACTCGGCCACGAACTACGGCGACCCCGTCGATGCGGCCGAGGACTGGATCGAGCAGGGCGCCGAGTGGATCCACCTCGTCGACCTCGACGCCGCCTTCGGGCGCGGTGAGAACCGCGGCGTCATCAAGCGCGTCATCCGGGCCGCCAAGCACGTCAACGTCGAGCTGTCCGGCGGGATCCGCGACGACGAGTCGCTCGAGCGTGCGGTCGAAGCCGGTGCGAGCCGCATCAACCTCGGTACCGCGGCGCTCGAGAACCCGGAGTGGGCCGCCAGTGTCATCGCCCGCTACGGCGAGCTGATCGCCGTGGGTCTGGACGTGCGGGGCACGACGCTCGCGGCCCGCGGCTGGACGCGCGATGCCGGCGACCTCTGGACAGTGCTCGAGCGTCTTGAAGAAGCCGGTTGTGCTCGCTACGTCGTGACCGACGTGACCAAGGACGGCACGCTGCAGGGCCCGAACCTGCAGCTCCTGAGCGACATCCTCGACCGCACCGATCGACCTGTCGTGGCCTCCGGCGGCGTCTCGAGTCTCGATGACCTCGTCGCTCTCCGTGGGTTGGTCCCGCAGGGGCTCGAAGGTGCGATCATCGGCAAGGCCCTCTACTCCGGGGCGTTCACGCTGGTCGAAGCGCTCGACGTCTCGTCCTGAATCGAGAGGCGCTGACCCATGCCGTCCCTGCCTGAGCACTTCCACCCGAGCGAAGCTGACTCGGCCGGCCAGAGCTGGTCGGGGCGGACCTTCGGCGACAACCCCTTCCGTGACGACGACGGCACCGCGCCCGCAGCGTTCCTCGCCGCGATGCAGCGCTTTCGCGCACGCGAGGCCGGGCCGGACGCCGTCGTCGACGCTCTCCGTCAAGCGAGAGTGCTCATCCCTCTCGTCGCGAAGCTCGGCGAGGCCGGTGTCAACGAGCAAGGTGCCACCGTCGACAAGAGCGCCGATCTCTCGATCGTGACCGTCGCCGGTCCGGATGGTCGCACCGTCCTTCCCGTGTTCACGTCGGCTGATGCGATGAAGCGGTGGAACCCGACCGCCCGCCCGGTCCCGGCGCTCATGCAACGTGCCGCCATCTCCGCTGCGGCCGAGGGCAGCGACCTCATCGTCGTCGACGCGACGAGTGACACGGAGTTCGTCGTCCGTCGACCTGCGGTGTGGGCGATCGCGCAAGAGCAAGAGTGGGTCGCTCCGTGGGTCAACCCCGTGGTCGCCGATGAGCTCTCTCGGGTCATGGCAGAGCTGGTCGAGGTGCTCGGTGTCGACCTCGTGCCTGGCGATCCGGAGGCCCGGCTGACCGGACCGGAGCTGCGGGTGGTGCTCCATGTGGGGCCAGCGGTCGGCCGCGATGAGCTCGCCGACCTGTCGCGGCGGGCCAGTGAGCTGCTGCAGGGGAGTGAAGCGTTCCGCACCGAGGTCGATTCCCTCGGCATCTCCTTCTCCCGTGCCGCCGGGTCTCACGCGGGGGAGGCGCAGGGCCGCTCGGGCCTCGATTCTAAGCGCTCTTGGTGGCGTCGCAGAGGGGATTGACCTGGCTCAGCATGTCGGGCAAGGCTTGCCTGTAGGCTCACCGAGAAGTAATTAGATACTCTTATAGCTAGCCAACCGAACTAAAGGGAGTGGTGCCGAGTGATTCGTGAGCCTCTGGCGAGCCCCCGTGGCCAGGGTTCGGACTTCGAGCTTGCAGCGAAGCAGCTGCTCGAGGTGCGACGGCGCATTGAGGAGTTCCTCGACGGGCGCGTCCAGGCGGCCAGTGTCATCGATGAAGGCCTCGCGACCCTCTGGCGCATTACGGCTCGGAGTGCGGAGGGCGGCAAGCTCTTTCGGCCGGCCCTGGTCGTCCAGAGCTACCTCGCCTACACGGGCGCGGAAGAGGTGCCGGATGCGGTGATCGAGCTGGCGACGGCGACCGAGCTCCTCCATCTTGCGTTCCTGACGCACGACGACGTCATAGACAACGACACGATGCGCCGTGGTGTGCGGAACCTGCTTGGGAGCGTCGAGGAGATCGTCGGCGGTTCGGAGTTCGATGACGAACGCGGGAACCGTCTCGGCCAGGCCGCCGCGATCCTGGTCGGTGACCTCCTGCTCTCGGAAGCCCACCTGCGCGTCGCGCGCATCGACCTGCCGCATGCGGTGCGCCTCCGTGTGCTCGACGCCATCGAGCGTGCGCTCTCCGTGTCTGTGGCCGGAGAGTTCAGCGATGTCAGCCTGTCGGTCCGGGCAGACCATCCCGCGCTCGCCGAGGTGCTGTCCATGAGCTCGAACAAGACGTCGGCGTACACCGTTCTGCTTCCGCTGGAACTCGGCCTGATAGCGGCGGGTGGAGAAGACCTCGTGGACGCGCGGCTCATCGCACAGTTCTCCGATGCGGCTGGCCTGGCGTTCCAGCTCCAGGATGATCTCTTCGGCGTCTTCGGAGATCAGCACAAGCTCGGGAAGGCGCCGTACTCGGATATTCGCGAGGGCAAGTTCACGGCACTGATCGCGCTCGCGTGCGGGACACCCGTATGGAACGAGCTCGAGTCGCTGCTCGGCGACCCGCAGCTCAGCGAGGTCGACGGAGCGAAGGCGCGCGACCTCATCGACGCGTCCGGTTCACGTGCGGCTGTCGAGCAGGAGCTCGCGGCGCAGTTCGCGAGGGCGAGCGCCGCGGCCCGTGCCGTTGGCGCCTCGGGCCGCGAGGGCGATAGGAATCTTGCTGAGATGATGGAGCGGCTGCTCATGCTGCTGGAGCGGCGCACCTCATGATCTCTCCGCTCGAGCAGTACACGCGCACGGCGGAGAAGTCTGCGGCAGAGGTCATCTTCGCGTACTCGAGTTCCTTCGGGGCGGCCACGCGGCTGCTCGGCCGCCGCACGGTGAAGCCCGTGCGCAGCATCTACGCGCTCGTCCGGGTCGCCGACGAGATCGTCGACGGTGTGGGAGCGCTCGCCGGCCTCTCGCTCGAACAGCAGCACGCTGCGCTGGACGGGTTGGAGGCGCAGACGCTGGAGGCGATCGAATCCGGATTCAGCACCAACCTGGTGGTGCACGCGTTCGCGGTGACGGCGCGACGCTGTGGGTTCGGGGCCGAACTGGTCGTCCCCTTCTTCGCGTCGATGCGCATGGACCTGGAGCCGAAGTCCCTCGACGTGGAGGAGCAGCGGCGGTACGTCTACGGCTCCGCCGAGGTCGTCGGCCTGATGTGCGTCCGCGTCTTCCTGACGGGCGTCTCTCGCACGGACGAGGAACGCGAGCGGATAGACGCGGCTGCGTGCGCGCTCGGCGCGGCTTTCCAGAACGTGAACTTCCTGCGCGACGTGGGTGATGACGCCGATCGGCTCGGCCGGGACTACCTCCCGGTGGAGGGGCTCGAGTCGGCGCCGCTCGACGAGCGTCGCAAGCTCATCTGGCTCGACCGCATCCGCGCAGATATCGAGACGGCGGATGCGGGCATCCCGCTGCTTCCGCGAGACTGCAGGAGGGGTGTCGCGCTCGCGAGCGCGCTCTTCTCCGCCCTGGCCGACCGCATCGCGGCGACGCCAGCGGAGCAGTTGCGCACGACGCGAGTCAGGGTTCCCGGCGCCGAGAAGGCGCGTATCGCAGCACGAGTCCTTCTGGAGACACGATCATGAGCACTCGAGCAGTTGTCGTCGGCGCTGGAATGGCGGGGCTCGCCACGGCGATCCTCCTCGCGCGGGACGGTTTCGCCGTGACCGTGCTCGAGAAGAACGACAGGGTGGGAGGCCGAGCCGGTCTTCTTGAAGTCGATGGGTTCCGCTTCGACACCGGCCCGAGCTGGTACCTCATGCCGAGCGTCTTCGACCACTACTTCGCACTGGCGGGCACGAGCACCGAGGAGCAGCTCGACCTCAGGATGCTCGACCCCGGCTACCGCGTCTTCCCGGAGCCGACCGCCGACGGCGCACGCAGCGAGCCCATCTCCATCCCGTACGGCCAGGACGCCGTGCGTGAGCTGGTCGCCGAGCTCGAGCCTGACGCGCTCTCCGCGTTCGATGACTACCTCGAGACCGCCAGACGCGCCATGGACATGGCCGAGGACGTCTTCCTCTACAACACGTTCGCGAACCCGCTGTCCCTTGTCGGCGAGAGAGTCCGCCGCGAGCTGCCGGATCTCCTCACCTGGCTGACCACGCCCCTCGAGAAGTTCGTCGAGGAGTCCTTCACGCATCCGCTGCTTCGCCAGATCCTCGCGTACCAGGCTGTGTTCCTCGGAACCGACCCGCGCCGCGCGCCGGCGATCTACCACCTCATGAGCCGCATGGATCTCGTCGAGGGCGTGCAGTACCCGATGGGTGGCTTCACGGCCGTGGTGGATGCGCTGCACGGCCTCGCGGTCGAGGCCGGAGTCGAGTTCAGGCTCGAGGCCGAGGTCACGGGCATCGCCGTCTCGCACGGGTGGAGCCGTGGTGTGCACTGGCGGGACGCGGCGGGCAAGCGGCACTTCGAGGACGTCGAGGTGGTCGTCTCGGCGGCTGACCTGCACCACACGGAGACGCAGCTGCTGCCGGAGCGGTACCGCAGCTACCCGGAGCGGGTGTGGCAGAAGACCGACTCCGGTCCGGGCGCCGTGCTCGTGATGCTCGGTATCGAGGGCGAGCTGCCGACGCTCCCGCACCACTCGCTGCTCCTCACGAAGGAGTGGGGCGAGAACTTCGACGCCATCTTCGGGACGGGCGTCGCGCTGCCGGACCCGGTCTCCGTCTACGTGTGCAAGCCGAGCGCAACCGATCCCGAGGTCGCGCCAGACGGGCACGAGAACCTGTTCATGCTCATCCCGGTGAAGGGGGATCCCGCCATCGGCGGGGGAGGAGCGGACGGCCGGGGAGACGCGGAGGTCGAGCGCATCGCCGACCTCGCGATCGCCCAGCTCGCCGAGTGGACCGGGGCTCCCGATCTGGCCAGCCGCATCGTCGTTCGGAGCACGCTCGGGCCCGCGGACTTCGTGAACGACTACAACTCGTGGCGCGGCGGCATCCTCGGCCCGTCGCACGAGCTCGCCCAGTCGGCCATGCTCCGAGCGGGCAATGCCTCCCCGAAGGTCAAGGGGCTGTACTACGCGGGTGCGACGGTCAACCCCGGTGTTGGTGTGCCGATGTGCCTGATCAGCGCGGAGCTCGTCCTCAAGCATGTGCGGGGCGACCGCAGCGCCGGGCCGCTGGGGGTCGAGAACCGGTGACGGTCGCCACCGTCCACCTCTGGGGAACCGGCAGCGCGAGCACCGGCCTCGGGTTGACGGCGAAGACGACGCTGCAGCTGCTCGGGCGACGCAGGCCGGAGGGGCTGCGCTTCTCCCGCATCCTCGGCACGGCGAAGGGGACGAGCTTCTCGTCGCGAGACGCCGACCTCGGGCACTGGGCGCTGGTCGCCTCCTGGGAGTCGCAGCAGGCGGCTGATGCCTTCGACCGTGGGCCACTGGTCGCCGCCTGGGATGCGAGCGCGCGGGAGCGGGTCAGGGTTCGCATGCGCGCCATCCGCTCCGTCGGGCTGTGGGGCGGCCGCGAGCCGTTCGGCCCGGCGGTTGCCGAAGCGGCCGAGGGGCAGCGGGTCGCCGTGATCACTCGCGCCCGGATCCGTCCCTCGGCGGTGCACCGCTTCTCTGGGACCGTGCCGCCCATCGCCGCCGAGCTGATGCAGGCGAGGTCGCGTGGTCTGCGGCTCGGATTCGGGATGGGGGAGCTCCCGGCCGGCCTGCTGGGCACCTTCACGCTGTGGGACTCGGCGCCAGCGCTTCGGGAGTTCATCGCCGGTGCGCCGTCGCACCGCGCGGCGATGCTCGACAGCAGGGCTGGCGAGTGGTTCGCGGAGGAGCTCTTCGCCAGATTCGCAGTGGATGCGGTCGAAGGGTGGGCGGGCGAGACGGGATGAGCTCCGCGCGGCGAGACCCACCACGGGCCACGGGACCAGACGACGAAGATCCAGAGCCACGACCGAGAGGAACGGACTCAAGATGAACGCCATCACACGACGACTCATGTGGGTGACCCTTGCCGCCGGCATGTTCGTGCAGAGTCTCTTCGCCTTCACGGGTGGGGGAACGATACCGCTGACGATCGCGAGCGTCGCGCTCCTGGCTGCCACCGGCGTGCTGCACGCATGGGCGACGAGGGGGCCGAAGTTCGCGTCCGTGCTGCTCGCAGCGGCCGCGATCGGCTTCTTCGCCGAGGTCGTCGGCGTCGCGACGAGCTTCCCGTTCGGGCAGTACATCTATACCCCGTCGCTGGGCTTCTCGCTCTTCGAGGTGCCCCTGATCGTGCCCCTCGCGTGGGTGACGATCGCCTATCCGGCGGTCATCATCGCGCGGCGCCTCGTCGGCACGGCCCCCGGGGTCCTGCGCCGCATCGCGCGCGTCGCGGTCGCCGCGTGGGCGCTGACCGCCTGGGACGTGTTCCTCGACCCGCAGATGGTCGACTCGGGGCACTGGGGCTGGAAGCACCCTGATCCCGGCATCCCTGGCGTCGACGGCATCCCGCTCACGAACTTCCTCGGCTGGTACCTCGTCTCCCTCATCATCTGCGGGCTCATCGATGCCGTGGCCGCGAGGTCGAAGCGGATCGAGGGCGCACCGGGCGACGCGGTTCCGTTCACGGTCTACCTGTGGACCTATGCGACGTGCGTCGTCGGCAACCTGACCTTCTTCGAGCGTCCGAGCGTCGCTCTCGTCGGCGGCATCATCATGGGCGCTATCGCGGTGCCGCTTGTCGTCGTGCTGCTGCGCGACTGGCGTGCGCGCAGGTCGGCAGATGACCTCGTGACAACCGGCGCTCGCAGCGGGGACGCTCCGCGATGAGCCGTGTCGTCGTGATCGGCGCGGGCGTCGGCGGGCTCGCCTCGGCGGCGCGCCTCGCGTCGCTCGGTCACGACGTGACGGTTCTCGAGCAGTCCGACGTCATCGGCGGGAAGCTCGGCACCATCGAGCACGATGGCTTCCTCTTCGACACTGGGCCATCGCTCGTGACGATGCCGTACGTCTTCGCCGAGCTGTTCGGTCAGACGGGTGCGCCGCTCGAGTCGGTGCTCGAGCTCCGGCGCCTCGAGGTCGCGTGCAGGTATCGATTCGCGGACGGCACCGAGCTCGACATGCCCGGTCGCATCGAAGAGATCCCCGGTGCGCTGGATGCGGCACTCGGTTCAGGAACCGGGCGGCAGTGGTCGAGGTTCCTCGAGCGCTCCGGAAAGGTGTGGGACATCGCCCGTGGCCCGTTCCTCGAGTCGCCCATCACCGCGGCCGGTATCGCGAGGCTCGCCGCGAACCCGCTGTCGCTCGCGAAGGTCGCCCCGTGGCGGAGCCTCCGCGGGTTCGGCGAGCAGGACCTCGCCGACCCGCGCCTGCGCGCGCTGCTCGACCGCTATGCGACCTACACCGGCTCGGACCCGAGGCGGGCGCCGTCGGCCCTTGCGACCGTCCCGTTTGCAGAGCAGGCGTACGGGTCCTGGTACGTGCCTGGTGGTCTCTGGCGCCTGGGCGCAGCCATCGCCGACCGGGCCCGCGAGTGCGGTGCGCGAATCCGGATGGGGGTGGATGTGACCCGCATCCTGCAGGAGGGTGCGCGGGTATCGGGCGTCGAGACGGCGGACGGCGAGCGCATCGCCGCCGACGTGGTGGTCGCGAACGCAGACGCGGAGACGGTCTACGGGAAGCTGCTCAGCAGCGAGGGCGCCCGGCGCGCGGCGAGGAGCCACGCGAAGCTCGACCCGTCGCTGTCCGGGTTCGTCCTGCTGCTTGCGCTCGACGGGTTGGACGAGGCCGCCTTCGAACACGGCGAAGCCACGCACCACCGGGTGCTCTTCGCCGAGGACTACGACGCTGAGTTCGACGCGATCTTCGGCGTCGGAGGGCAGGCGCAGTCGGGGCCGAAGCCGGTCGAGCGGCCCACGATCTACATCGCCGCACCCGAGGACCCGGAGATCGTTCCCGGTCCAGGCAGCGGTGCCTGGTTCGTGCTCGTCAACGCGCCTCGCCACGACCCTGAGCACGGCGTCGACTGGAATGAGCCCGGCCTCGCCGAGCAGTATGCGGAGTCGCTGCTCGAGCTGATGGCCGAACGTGGCGTGGACGTGCGCGACCACGTGCGGTGGATGCGCATCCGCACGCCCGCCGACCTCGAGCGGGAGACGCGCTCACCAGGGGGGTCGATCTACGGCACGGCGTCGAACGGGGCGAAGGCGTCGTTCCTGCGTCCTGCGAACCGGCAGCCGGTCGAGGGACTCTACCTGGTCGGGGGGTCATCGCACCCCGGGGGCGGCCTGCCGCTCGTGACCCTCTCCGCGGCCATCGTGGCGGAGATGATCGGCCCGGCTGAGGGGCGAGGCTCGACCGCTCCCTGAGCCGCCTGCCCACCGCGACGCGCGGCGATCCGGCAGGCGGCTGCGAACGACTAGCCGTAGACGGGACCCGTGAGGTCCTCGCCCGGCCCCTTGCCGACGGCGTCTGGGTGGTCCGACGCTTCGCGGAACGCGAGCTGCAGCGAGCGAAGACCGTCGCGGAGCGGTCGCGCGTGGTGGTCGCCGAGGTACGGGAGGCTCGCGGTGAGGAGGCCGGCAAGTGCTGAGATGAGCTTGCGGGCCTCGTCGAGGTCGAGCTCGTCCTCACCGCTGTCCTCATCGAGTCCGCAGGCGACCGCTGCGGCGCTCATGAGGTGGACTGCAGTGGTCGTGATGAGCTCCACCGCGGGCACTTCGCCGATGTCGCGGCGCAGGTCGCCGTACTCGGGATCGGTGGCGGAGGGGTTTTCGAGTGAGGCGTCGGTCACGCTGGTCCTTTGTGCGAAGTTCTGGTAATGTAGCGATCGGTTTCTGCTGTGCAGAGACCGCGAAAGAGGATTCGTCCCACCCGCGCAAACCGCTCTACGTAGGTTACCGGGTTGCTCCACTCCCTTCCTCAGTTCGGCCTCACGGCTGCGCGGGAAGAGGTCACAGAGCCTGCAGGACGTGCACGAGTTGCGCGATCTGCAGACTCCATGACGTCGGGTGGAAACACGCTGCGAGCGCAGTGCTGTTGGTGTGACGCCTCCTTTCCACATTCAGTGAAGTCAGGAGCCTTCCATCAGCGAACCACGTACCAATGACCGCATCCGTGCCAGTGAAGTCCGCCTTGTCGGCCCGGGCGGTGAGCAGGTCGGAGTAGTCAAGCTCGAGATGGCCCTGCGCCTCGCGCAGGAGTCTGAGCTCGACCTCGTCGAGGTCGCCCCTAACTCGAAGCCACCCGTCGCCAAGATCATGGATTACGGGAAGTTCAAGTACGAGGCCGCCCAGAAGGCCAAAGAAGCCCGCCGCAACCAGGCCAACACGGTCCTGAAAGAGGTCCGCTTCCGCCTGAAGATCGACGCCCACGACTACGAGACCAAGCGCAAGCGCGCTATCGGCTTCCTCGAAGACGGCGACAAGGTCAAGGCCATGATCCAGTTCCGCGGTCGCGAGCAGTCGCGCCCGGAGATGGGCGTGCGTCTTCTCCAGCGCTTCGCTGAAGAGGTCTCGGAGTACGGCACCGTCGAGTCCAACCCCATGATCGATGGCCGCAACATGGTCATGATCATCGGCCCGTTCCGGAACAAGTCCGACGTGAAGGCCGATGCCTCCGCAAAGCGGAACGCAGCTCGCGAGGCGTCGCGGGCGGCCAAGCACGGGCAGCCGTCACCAGACGAAGCTGCACAACCAGCTGTAAATGAAGCTGCGACAGAGTCTGCAGCAGAGTCTGCACCAACAGAGGAGAAGTAATGCCGAAGCAGAAGACCCACTCGGGCGCCAAGAAGCGCTTCAAGGTCACCGGAAGCGGCAAGATCATGAAGCAGCAGGCTGGCCTCCGCCACAACCTCGAGGTCAAGTCCCCCGGTCGCAAGGCTCGCCTGAACCAGGACCAGCTCCTGTCCCCGGCAGACGCCAAGGTCGCCAAGAAGCTGCTCGGCCACTAAGCCGCCCCGCACACGAACTTACTGAGGAGAATCAACACACATGGCACGTGTAAAGCGGGCGGTTAACGCCCAGAAGAAGCGTCGCGTCATCCTTGAGCGCGCATCCGGCTACCGCGGACAGCGTTCGCGCCTGTACCGGAAGGCCAAGGAGCAGGTCATCCACTCGATGGTCTACTCGTACCGCGACCGTCGCGCGAAGAAGGGCGAGTTCCGTCGCCTCTGGATCCAGCGCATCAACGCCGGGTCCCGCGCGAACGGCCTCACGTACAACCGCTTCATCCAGGGCCTCGGCCTTGCCGGCATCGAGGTCGACCGCCGCATCCTCGCTGAGCTCGCCGTGAACGAGCCCGCGACGTTCGCGGGTCTCGTCGAGGCCGCCAAGCAGGCCCTCCCGGCCGACACGTCGGCCCCGCGCGCAGCAGCGTAGCGAACTCCGCGGCCCGACTCGATATGCAGTCAGCGGCCGTCTGAACATGCGGCCGAGAGTCCAGCTCTCGGCCGCATTTTCTTTTGCCTCGAGCTCCGCAGCCGCCCGCATCGGGACGGTGCCGCCCCGCATGAGGTCGGCCCCTGAACCACCACTCCAGCCAAGCAGCGCCCCGTGCGCAGGAAGAAGTCGACACCATGATCGAGAGTCCGCGGAACGCGCGAGTCAAGGAAGTCAGGAAGCTCTCGCAGAAGTCCGAGCGCCAGGAGACTGGCCTGTTCGTCATCGAGGGCCCGCAGGCCGTCCGTGAGGCGCTCGTCTCGCGCCCCGAGCTCATCGAGGAGCTGTTCGTCACGCCCACGGCGCTCGAGCGTCACTCCGAGCTGCGCGGCCTCGCCGAGGAGGCGCAGCTCGAGGTCGACTTCGCGAGCGAGGAGGCCATCGACGCGATGGCGGACACCCGCACGCCCCAGGGCGTGATCGCGGTCTGCCGTCAGTTCCCGGCCTCCATCCGGGATGCGCTGCGCGGCTCCCCGAAGCTCGTCGCCATCCTCGAGGAGGTGCGCGACCCTGGCAACCTGGGCACGATCATCCGGGCAGCTGATGCTGCGGGTGCTGACGCCGTGATCCTCACGGGTCGCACGGTCGACCTCTACAACTCGAAGGTCGTCCGCTCGAGCACCGGCTCGATCTTCCACCTTCCGATCGCTGTCGAGGTGACGCTCGACGTCGCGACCTCGCGCGCTCGTGACGCGGGACTGCGCGTCGTGGCCGCCGACATCGACGGTTCGGACCTGCTCTCCGCGCGCGAGTCGGGCGAGCTGGCTCAGCCGACCGCGTGGCTCTTCGGCAACGAGGCCCGTGGCCTCGATGCGGAGCAGCTGGCCTACGCTGACGCGACGATGAGCGTGCCGATCTACGGTCAGGCGGAGTCGATGAACCTCGCGACCGCCGCATCCGTCTGCCTGTACGAGAGCGCCTTCGCGCAGCGCGCGTAGCGCCCGCGAGCCGCAGTAACGAAACGCTCCCCGCTGGCAGGACCGAGAGACTCGGTACCTGCCAGCGGGGAGCGTTTTGTCGCTGGTGCGTCTAGACGCGATCGCCGTCGTCGCGCTTGCGGAGATCGCTCTGCCGCTGCGCTTCGGCGAGATCGTGCTTGGCCTTCTGCCGCTCGTCCTCTTCGAGTTCTAGGACGTCCGACTGCTGGACCAGGATGAGCTCCGTGTCGGTCACGTTGCCCGCGTTGGTGAGCGGCTCCGGCGCCGCCCCCGCGATGACCTTCGGGTTCTGCGAGATGCGCTTCTGCACGATGGTCGCGAGCCATGAGAGCAGCACGCAGGTCGCGATGTAGATGGCGCCGATCACGATCGTCACCGGGATGTACGGGCGGCCGTAGTCTGCCTGGCCGCCGATGAGCTTCGCCATGTAGAGGAGCTCGTTGTAGGTGATGATCGAGCCGAGGGCCGTGTCCTTGAGCGTCACGACCAGCTGCGCGATGATGACGGGCAGCATCGCGCGGATGGCCTGCGGGAGCAGGATGATCTGCATGACGCCGCTCTTGCGGAGGCCGATGGCGTAGCCGGCCTCGGCCTGTCCGCTCGGCAGCGACTGGACGCCGCTTCGGATGACCTCGGAGAGGACTGAGCCGTTGTACGCGATGAGCGCGATGACGACGGCCCAGAACGGCTCCATCTTGATGCCGATGGCGGGCAGGCCGTAGTACATGAGCATCATGAGGATGAGGACGGGGATCGCGCGGAGCCCCTCGACGACCACCGTGAACGGGATGCGGACCCACGCGTGGTCCGATAGGCGGCCGATGGCGAGGACGAATCCGAGCGCCAGCGCGCCGACGGCGGCGACCAGGAAGGCGCTGAGCGTGGCCCAGAGCGCCTGCGCGATCTGCGTCCAGATGGCCGCGTAGCCGAAGATCTGCCACTTGTTGGCGCTCAGGTTGCCCGTTGCGCCGAGGCGGTAGATCAGGAACGCCACGAGGCCGACGATGACGACGACCGTGATGATCCCGAGGAGCTTGTTGCGAGCGAGCGCGCGGGGTCCCGGGACGTCGTAGAGAACTGAGGTCTGGCTCATCGGGCAACCTTCCAGTGGCGTTCGAGCGCGTTCTGCACCCACGAGAGCAGGAGCACGAGGACGATGAAGACGATGGCGACCCAGATGAGCACCTCCATCGCGTTCTCACCCCGCTCGCTCATGTTGGCGCGGATGATGCCGAGGTTGACGGCCGAGAACCCAGCAGCGACGGTGGTGTTCTTCAGCAGTGCGATGAGGACGCTCATCATGGGCGGGACGACGGCGCGTGCTGCCTGTGGGAGCACGATGAGGGTCATGACCTGCCCGAAGGGAAGGCCGATGGCTCGCGCGGCCTCTGCCTGGCCGACAGGCACGGTGTTGATGCCGCTTCGAAGCACCTCGGCGACGTACGTGGCGGTGTAGACGCCCAGCGCGAGGATGCCGAGGAGCAGGTAGTCGGTGCGGCCCATCGGGATGAGGACGGGCACGGCGAAGACGAAGATGAAGAACACCAGCGTGAGTGGCGTGTTGCGCACGATGTTGACGTAGGCGGCGCCGACGGCCCGAGCGATCGGGACCGGCGAGACCCGCATGGCACCCACGATGAAGCCGAGGACGAGCGCGAGGAGCGCGCCCCCGAAGAAGAGGATGAGCGTCCCGATGAGGGCCTCACTCCACAGGTCGAGGTGGTTCGTGAAGATATCGAACACGCTCGCCTTCCTTTCTGAGACAGGGCGCGAGGCGCCCTAGGTGCGAACGAGCGGCGGCGAGAGTGAGTCTCGCCGCCGCTCGCCTGTGGGATTAGTAGCGGTCGACCGCTGGCTGCGAGACCGTGGTTCCGGAGGAGCCGAGGTTGTAGTCGAAGATCGACTGCCACACGTCGCCGCCCTCTTCGAGGGTCGTGTTGAAGTGGTCGCGGAGCGCGTCGTCGCCCTTGGCGAGGCCGATGCCGTAGAGCTCTTCGCTGAAGGGCTCGCCGACGACCTTGAGCTGCTCAGGGTCCTGAGCCGCGTAGCCGATGAGGATGGCCTCGTCGGTCGTCACTGCATCGACCTGGCCGTTGAGGAGCGCCTCGACGCACTGCGAGTACGTGTCGAACTCGGTGGTCGTGACCTCTGGGTAGTTGTCGCGGATGTTCTGGATCGGCGTCGAGCCGGTCGCGGAGCAGACGTTGACGCCGGCGACGAGGTCGTCGACACCCGTGATCTCGGAGTCGGCGCCGACGAGGAGGCCCTGTCCGGTCTCGAAGTACGGACCGGCGAAGTCGATCTGGTCCTTGCGCTTGTCGGTGATGGAGTAGGTGCCGACGTAGTAGTCGATGTCGCCGTTGGAGATCGCCTGCTCGCGGTTGGCGGAGGCGATCGGCTTGAACTCGATGTTCTCCTCGGAGACGCCGAGCGATGCGGCCATCCAGCGTGCGACGTCGACGTCGAAGCCGGTGCGCTCACCGGTCACTGCGTCGAGGTAGCCGAGGTTCGGCTGGTCTTCCTTGACGCCGACGACGACCTTGTCGCCGCGCGCCTTGATGGCGTCGAACGTGGGCGAGCCCTCGATCGCGACGTCCGTCGCGACCTCGAAGACGGGTGCTTCACCGGTCGTGGTGCCTTCGTCGCCGCCTGCAGCGGGCGGGGCGCCTTCGGCGCATCCGGTCAGTACGAGTGAGGCCAGGATGCCTGCGCCGAGAATGGCGCTGAGCTTGGTCTTTCGCATTTCTTCTCCTTCTGTTGGAAGTCTGTCTGGTCCTGGAGGACGGTCGGGGCGCGGTCCGCGCCTGCCGTCAGTGGGTGATGAGCTTGGAGAGGAAGTCCTTGGCGCGGTCGGTCTTCGGGTGCGTGAAGAAGTCCTCAGGCGCCTGGTCTTCGAGGATCTGGCCGTCGGCCATGAAGACGACCCGGTCGGCCGCCTTGCGGGCGAAGCCCATCTCGTGGGTCACGACAATCATCGTCATGCCCTCCTTCGCGAGATCGACCATGACGTCCAGGACCTCGTTGATCATCTCGGGGTCGAGGGCGCTCGTGGGCTCGTCGAAGAGCATGACCTTCGGCTTCATGGCCAGTGCGCGGGCGATCGCGACACGCTGCTGCTGACCACCGGAGAGCTGGGCAGGGAACTTCGCCGCCTGGTGGCCGATGCCGACGCGGTCGAGAAGCGCCTTTGCCTCTTTCTCGGCGTCGGCCCTCGAGACCTTGCGGACCTTGATGGGGCCGAGAGCCACATTCTCGAGGATGGTCTTGTGCGCGAAGAGGTTGAAGGACTGGAAGACCATGCCGACGTCGGCGCGGAGCGCGGCGAGTGCCTTCCCTTCCTTGGGCAGCACCTTCCCGTCGATCCGGATTTCCCCCGAGGTGATCGTCTCGAGTCGATTGATCGTGCGGCACAGGGTCGACTTGCCGGAACCGGAGGGCCCGATGACGACAACGACCTGACCGCGCTCGACGTTGAGATTGATGTCCTTCAGGGCGTGGAATTCACCGTAGTGCTTCTCGACGTGATCAACGACGACGAGGGGCTCGCTCTGATTTTGCATGGAGCGATTCCACCACAGCGTCAGACTGCGCGGTTGCCTATTTCTCGCTTTCGCAACGAGATGGTTACCTGATTGGTGCACGTCGGCCACAATTTCGGTGCTCATGGATACACCTGGACCCTGGAAGATCGCCGGATTCACGCGGATCCTGATCGAGGAACGGGACGAAGCCGCGTTCTCCCGGAGGCCCCGACACGCCTCGTCTCACAGCGTGAGAAAAGCGGATCCATGGTTCTGGAGCCGTTGTCCACTGCGTTCGCTAAACTCGACGCTTGTGTCTGACGCCTCATCGAACCCCATCACGCAGGAAGCCGTCGGCTCCGCGGTCGACGCGGCACTCGCCGCCATCGCCGCGGCGCCCGACCTGACCGCACTCAAGCGCGTGCGCGCCGAGCACCTGGCGGAGGGTTCGGCGATCGCGTCGCTGAACGCCGCCATGCGCTCCGTCCCTAAGGAGAGCAAGAAGGAAGCCGGTCAGCTCATCGGGCAGGCCCGCAGCCGGGTCAACGAGTCCTTCGCCGCTCGCGAGCGGGAGCTGGCCGAAGCTGAGGCCGCCGCGCGTCTCGCTGCGGAGACCGTCGACGTCACGCTCGCGCGACCCGCTCGCGGAACGGGAGCCCGGCATCCGCTCACTGTGCTGCAGGACCGGGTGAGCGACATCTTCGTCGGCATGGGCTGGGAGATCGCGGAAGGGCCGGAGCTCGAGAGCGAGTGGTTCAACTTCGACTCGCTCAACTTCGACGCCGACCACCCGGCCCGAGCCATGCAGGACACCTTCTTCGTCGAGCCCGCCGACCGGCACCTCGTGCTGCGCACCCACACGTCGCCCGTTCAGATGCGCTCCCTCATCGAGCGCGGCGTGCCCCTCTATGTGCTTGCACCGGGTCGCACGTACCGCACCGATGAGCTCGACGCGACGCACACGCCCGTCTTCACGCAGTTCGAGGGCATCGCGATCGACAAGGGCCTCACGATGGCTCACCTTCGCGGCACGCTCGAGCACTTCGCGACGTCGATGTTCGGCGACGAGGCCCGCATCCGTCTGCGCAACAACTACTTCCCCTTCACGGAGCCGAGTGCCGAGATGGACATCTGGCACCCGGGAGCCAAGGGCGGCCCGCGCTGGATCGAGTGGGGCGGATGCGGCATGGTGCACCCCAACGTGCTGCTGGCGGCCGGTGTCGACCCAGAGGAGTACCAGGGCTTCGCGTTCGGCATGGGCGTCGAGCGCACCCTCATGTTCCGCAACGCGCTCACCGACATGCGAGACATGGTCGAGGGCGATGTCCGCTTCAGCACTCAGTTCGGAATGGTGATCTAGTCATGCGCGCTCCACTCTCCTGGCTCCGCGAGTACGCGGAGATCCCCGCCTCGGTGTCCCCGGCATCGGTGCTCGATGCCTTCGTTCGTGTCGGGCTCGAGGACGAAGCCGTGCACGGCACGCAGCTGCAGGGCCCCATCGTCGTGGGTGAGGTGCTCTCGTCCGAGCCCGAGCCGCAGTCGAACGGGAAGACCATCAACTGGTGCCAGGTGCGTGTTGCGCCTGAGGGTCAGCTCGCGGCCGATGGCGGTGCGGATGTGCGCGGCATCGTCTGCGGCGCGCATAACTTCGGCGTGGGCGACTCGGTGGTCGTCACGCTTCCCGGCGCCGTCCTTCCGGGCGATTTCGCCATCGCGGCCCGGAAGACGTACGGGCATGTGTCCGACGGCATGATCGCGTCCCAGCGTGAGCTCGGCATGGGCGACGACCACGAGGGCATCATCGTGCTGTCCAGGCTCGGCGTCAGCGCGACCCCGGGCACCGATGCCATCGAGCTGCTCGGCCTCACCGAGCAGGCCGTCGAGGTCAACGTCACCCCCGATCGCGGCTACGCGATGTCGATCCGCGGCCTCGTCCGGGAGTACTCGAACGCGACCGGCGTCGCCTTCAGCGATCCCGCGCTGCGACCGCAGCTCGAGGCGATCCTGGCCGAAGCCGTCGCCGCTGACGCGCAGGATGTGCGCGTCCCGGTCTCGGTCGACGATGACGCCTCCGTGCGGGACCAGCCGATGGCCCCCGTGTTCGTCGGCCTCGTCGTCGAGGGCATCGACGCCACTCGGCCGACGCCGACCTGGATGGCCCAGCGACTTCGCCTCGCGGGCATCCGTCCGCTCGGCATCGCCATCGACATCACCAACTACGTCATGCTCGAGCTGGGGCAGCCCATCCACGGCTACGACCTGGACAAGCTGCGCGGCGGCATCCGGGTGCGGCGTGCGGCGGAGGGGGAGCAGCTCACGACCCTCGACGGCAAGGAGCGCACGCTGAGCGCCGAGGACATCCTCATCACCGACGATCGGGGACCGATCGGTCTGGCCGGGGTCATGGGCGGCGAGGAGACCGAGCTCAGCACCGAGACTCGCAACGTGTTCATCGAGGCCGCGTCGTTCTCACCGATCTCCATCGCGCGCACCGCGCGCAGGCACAAGCTGCCGAGCGAGGCCTCGCGTCGCTTCGAGCGTCGCGTCGATCCCCGCGTCGCGCAGCCGGCCGCGGCACGCGTCGCGGACCTGCTGGTCGAGCATGCTGGCGGACGTGTGGTTCGTGCGGGAAGCGTTCACGAGCAGATCCCCACCCCCGAGTCGCTGATCCTCCCGGTTGATGCCGCGTCTCGAATCATGGGCGTCGACTACTCGCTCGACGAGACGATCGGTGCGCTGCGTGCCGTGGGCTGCGAGGTCTGGGAGGAAGCGGAGGGGCTCCTCGGGGTCACCGTTCCGAGCTGGCGCGGCGATCTCACCGAGCCGGTCACGCTCGTCGAGGAGATCGGGCGCCTGTGCGACTTCGAGCGCATCCCGTCCCGCCTCCCCGTCGCCCCTCCCGGGCGAGGGCTGACCCGCGAGCAGCGCCTGCGTCGGGCTGCGGCGGATGTCCTGGCGGCGTCCGGCGCCGTCGAGGTGCAGAGCTACCCGTTCGTCGCCGAGGCGGACACGGTCACGTTCGGCCGACCTGATGCTGGCGAGGTGGCGGCGGTCAAGCTCGCCAACCCGCTCGACCCGCGTGCGGCTTGGCTCCGGACGAGCCTCCTGCCGGGACTTCTCACCATCGCGCACCGGAACGTGTCCCGTGGCCTCACGGACCTGGCGATCTTCGAGACGGGCACCGTCTTCAAGCCGGAGTCCGGGGTCGTGTACGGCGTCGACGAGGTGCCGTCGGTCGCCGTTCGACCGACTCCCGAGCGCATCGCGGAGCTCGAGGCCGGCCTGCCGCCACAACCGCGGCATGCTGCCGGCATCGTGCTCGGACAGCGCGAGCCCAAGCGCCCCGGCCACGCCCCGACCGCCGCGTCCTGGGAAGACGCACTCGAGCTGGTCGCACAGCTCGGCCTCGCGACCGGCGCGGACATCCAGGTGAGGCAGGGGACACACCGCGCCTTCCACCCCGGCCGCTGCGCGGAGCTGTTCCTGAGCTTCGGCATCGACGAGATCGTCGTCGGCTTCGCGGGCGAGGTGCACCCCGACATCGCTGAGGGGGCCGACCTGCCACGCGTCGTCGCCGCGTTCGAAGTCGACCTCGACGCGGTCATCGACCTGGCACGACGCGAGGTGCTGCCAGAGCCCATCTCCACCTTCCCGGCAGCCACGCAGGACCTGAGCCTCGTCGTGGACGCCACCGTTCCCGCCGCCGCCGTGTCGGCGGCTGTGACCGAAGGTGCCGGTGCGCTGCTCGAGCAGCTCACCATCGTCGACGACTACCGCGGTGCGGGGCTCGAGGACGGGCAGAAGAGCCTGACGTTCGCGCTTCGCTTCCGTGCGACCGACCGCACGCTGACGGCCGCCGAGGCGAGCGAAGCCAAGGAGTCGGGCGCGACGCTGGCGGCGGAGCGCTTCGGCGCGACCATGCGCGCCTGACGGACGCACGAGCTCCAGACGGAAATCGCCCGGCCCCGATGGGGCCGGGCGATGCCATTCCGCATGGGGCGGCGCTTCGTGCTGACGGAGTCAGTGCTCGCGGGCGACCGACGCCTCCTTGAGACTCGCCTCGAGGGCGACCCAGGAGAGCATGGCGCACTTGACGCGCATGACGAACTTCGAGACGCCCTGGAACGCGACCGCGTCCTCGAGCAGGTCCTCGTCGGGCTCCGAGCCGTCGCGGGTCCGGAGCATGAGGCGGAACGCGGCGACGAGCTCCTCGATCTCGGCGGTGGTCTTGCCGACGGCGAGCTCGCTGAGCACCGACGCGGAAGCCATGGAGATGCTGCATCCGTCGCCCTGCCATGCGAGCTCCGAGAGACCGGTGCCGGCTTCGTCGAGCTTCACGCGCACGGTGATCTCGTCACCGCAGCTGGGGTTGCGTTCGAAGTGCTCGGCCTCGGCGTCAGCGAGGGGACCATCTCCCGACCGCTTCTTCGAATGCTCGAGGATGAGCTGCTGATAGAGGCCGTCGAGCGCGCTCACGCGTGCACTCCGAACCAGGCGCGGATCTGCCCGACCGCGAAGACGAAGCGGTCGACGTCTTCCCGAGTCGTGTAGAGGTAGCTGCTGGCGCGTGTGGACGCCGTGAGCCCGAGCCTCCGGTGGAGGGGCTGTGCGCAGTGGTGGCCGCCGCGAACCGCGATGCCCTTCGAGTCGAGGAACTGGGTCACGTCATGCGAATGGACGCCCTCGACCTCGAAGCTGACGAGGCCCGCGCGGGGCACGCCGGCTGGCTCGCCGATGATGCGCACGCCTGGAACACCGGAGAGGCCGGCGAGCAGGAGCTGGCCCATCTCGGCCTCGTGGGACGCGACCGCATCCATGCCGACCGACTCGAGGTAGCGCACGGCCTCGGCGAGCGCGACGACCTGGGAGACCGGCTGCGTGCCGGCTTCGAAGCGCGTCGGGGGAGCCATGAAGTCGCTGGCCTCCATGGTGACGGTCGAGATCATCGACCCGCCTGTGCGGGCGGGCGGCAGCGCGTCGAGCATCTCGGCGCGCCCGTAGAGGACGCCGACGCCGTTGGGGCCGAGCATCTTGTGCCCGGAGAACGCGGCGAAGTCGACGCCGATCGCCGGGAAGTTCACTGGCAGGTGCGGCACCGACTGGCAGGCGTCGAGGACGACGATCGCACCCGCGTCGTGCGCGAGCTCGGTCAGGCGCTTCGCATCCGCGACCAGGCCGGTCACGTTGGAGACGTGCGCGAAGGCGAAGACCTTGGTCCGCGAGGAGATGAGGGCGGCCGCATCCTCGACGCTCCAGGTCCCACGATCGTTGACCGGCACGTAGACGAGTGTCGCGCCGGTGTCCAGCGCCAGCTCCTGCCACGGCACCAGGTTGGCGTGGTGCTCGGCCTCGGTGATGAGGATCTCGTCGCCCTCGCCGATCGCCAGGCGTGTTGCCCGTGGTCCGCCGCGGCCCGCGCTGGCGATGCGGATGCCACCGGTCACGAGGTTGATGGCGTCGGTCGCGTTCAGCGTCCAGGAGATCTGCTCCGGGGCGGCGCCGACGAAGGCGGCGACAGTCTCGCGAGCATCTTCGAAGGCGACCGTCGAGAGGGCCGCGAGCGTGTGCGCCCCGCGATGGACGGCCGCGTTCTCGTGCTCGAGGAAACGCCGCTCGACCTCGAGAACCTGAGTCGGCCGCTGTGACGTCGCGCCGGAGTCGAGATACACGAGCGGCTCGCCGTTCACCTCCTGGTCGAGGATCGGGAAGTCTCGTCGCAACTGGTTCGCCCGTGTGTCGCTCAGCGCCTGGACCGCGGTCGGTGCCCCGTCGGCGCTCGTGGTGGAAGCTGCGTCTTCGGTGTTCAGTGTCACGTCGTCCTCTCATCGGCATCGCGCCGCCGACGCGTGAACGTCGAGGCCTCAGCCTGTCAAGCCTACGAGTGGAACGCGCGTGGCGCGCTCGACATTCCCGCAGGGGACGCCCCAGGAGGTGCCCGCGGGCCCACCCGACCGTGGGTGGGGGTGGCACGGCCTAGGATGAACGGCATGGCTTTCTCCGTTGCAGTAGCTGGGGCGAGCGGGTACGCAGGTGGCGAACTCCTGCGCATTCTCGCCTCGCACCCCGAACTCGAGGTCCGCACCGTCACCGCGCACGCGAATGCGGGTGAGCGACTGCTGCGCGTGCATCCGCACCTCGCGAGCTACGCCGACCTGGTGCTCGAGCCGACGACCGCGGATGTGCTCAGAGGGCACGACGTCGTGTTCCTGGCGCTGCCCCACGGAGCATCCGGGGCGATCTCAGCGGAGCTGGGGGAGGAGACGCTGGTCATCGACTGCGGAGCCGACCACCGCCTCGAGCGCGAGGAGGACTGGGCCGAGTACTACGGCGGCGACTTCTTCGGCACCTGGGCCTACGGTCTGCCCGAGCTCGAGCTCTCAGGGGCCGAGACCAAGCAGCGCGCGAACCTCAAGGGAGTCTCACGAGTCGCCGTCCCAGGCTGCAACGTCACGGCGATCACGCTCGCGCTCGCCCCGGCGCTCCACCGCGGGCTCGTGCAGCCGTCCGACCTCACCGCCGTCCTCGCCGTCGGCCCATCCGGGGCTGGCAAGAAGGCAGCGGTCTCGCTGCTCGGATCGGAGCTCATGGGCTCGGCCAACCCGTACGCCGTGACGGGCGGGCACAGGCACAACCCCGAGGTCAGGCAGAACCTCCGCCGCGCGGGTGGGGCCGAGGTCACGCTTGCGTTCACTCCGGTCCTGGTGCCCATGGCACGCGGCATCCTGGCTACGACGACGGCGCGCCTGTCCGATGGCGTGGATGCGGCCCAGCTGCGCGCCGCCTATGAGGAGTCGTATGGAGCTGAGCGCTTCGTGCAGCTCCTCCCCGATGGGGAGTGGCCGCGGACCGGTGACGTGACCGGCTCGAACCGCGCATCCATCGGCATCGGTGTCGACGAGCGAGCGGGCAGGGTCGTCGCGGTCGCCGCGATCGACAACCTCGGCAAGGGCACCGCGGGCGCCGCGGTGCAGTCAGCGAACATCGCCCTGGGACTCGAGGAGTCGCTTGGCCTTCCCCTGGACGGAGTGGCACCGTGAGCGTGACCGCAGCAGCAGGCTTCCGTGCGGCAGGTGTCGCCGCCGGCATCAAGTCGGAGGGGCGACGTGACGTCGCCCTCGTCGTCAACGACGGTCCGAGCGCGGCCTGCGCCGCGGTTTTCACCAGCAACCGATGCAAGGCCAACCCCATCCTGTGGTCGCAGGAGGCCATCAGGGGCGGTTCCATCTCCGCCATCGTCCTGAACTCCGGCGGCGCGAACTGCTACACGGGCTCCTTCGGATTCCAGACCACGCACCAGACTGCGGAGGCTGTGGCCGCGAAGCTCGGCATCGGAGCTGGCGACGTGCTGGTCTGCTCGACCGGGCTCATCGGCGTCGGCGACCAGAGCTTCCGCGACGGCGTCCTGCGCGGCGTCGAGCTCACGGCCGAGTCGCTTTCCGACACCGCAGAAGCGGGCGATGAGGCGTCGCTTGCCATCATGACCACCGATTCGAAGCCCAAGCGCTCTGTGCGCCAGGGCGAGGGGTACGTCGTCGGAGCCATGGCGAAGGGTGCGGGGATGCTCGCGCCCGGGCTCGCGACCATGCTCGTCGTCATCACGACCGACGCCGACCTCGAGTCCGTGGCGCTCGACCGAGCGTTGCGGGCTGCGACGCGGGTGACCTTCGACCGTGTCGACTCGGACGGCTGCATGTCGACCAACGACCAGGTCACGCTTATGGCATCGGGCGCGAGCGGCGTCACGCCAGATGAGGCGGCCTTCACGGCGGTGCTCACCGACGTGTGCGCCGACCTCGCACGTCAGCTGCAGCAGGATGCCGAGGGCGCGAGCCACGACGTGACGATCACGACGATCGGAGCCGCGACCGAGGAGGACGCGCTCGACGCATCACGGGCCGTCGCTCGGTCGAACCTCTTCAAGGCGGCCATCTTCGGCAATGACCCGAACTGGGGTCGCGTGCTCGCGGCGGTCGGCACGACGGACGCGGAGTTCGACCCGCAGGCGCTGGACGTCACGATCAACGGAGTCATGGTCTGCCGCGCTGGCACTCCGCACGAGCCCGCAGAGCTCGTCGACCTCACCCCGCGCGACACGAGCGTCCTGATCGACCTGCATGCGGGCGTCAGCGAGGCGACCATCCTCACCAACGACTTGACGCACGACTACGTGCACGAGAACAGCGCGTACTCGTCCTGACGAGCCACGCGAGTCGAGATGAGGAGCGGCAGCCGCCGAGCGGTTGCCGGACCAGCCCGACGGTTTCTGACCGGCCCGAAAGGGGCAGCATGACCACTCCTGACCTGTACGAGAAGGCGACCTCCAAGGTCGAGACGCTCATCGAGGCGCTGCCGTGGATGCAGGAGTTCTCGGGTCGTGTCCTCGTGATCAAGTTCGGCGGAAACGCCATGGTCGACACCGAGCTGTTCGAGGCGTTCGCATCTGACATCGCGTTCCTGCGCTACGCGGGCATCAAGCCCGTGATCGTGCACGGCGGCGGCCCGCACATCTCTCGCATGCTCGGCAGGCTGCGCATCGAGAGCGAGTTCAAGGACGGCTACCGCGTCACCAGTGAGGAGGCCATGGAGGTCGTCCGCATGGTGCTCGGGGGCCAGGTAGCGCGTGAGCTCGTGGCGGCGATCAATGAGCGCGCTCCGATCGCGGTGGCGACCAGCGGAGAAGATGCCGGCCTGTTCCAGGCGAGGCGGAAGAAGCTCCTCGTCGACGGCGAGACCGTCGATCTCGGCCTCGTCGGTGAGATCGAGAGCGTCGACCCGACGGTGGTCAAGGCCGACATCGCGGCCGGCCGCATCCCCGTCGTCTCGTCGATCGCGAGCGACATCGACACGCCCCGAAAGGCGCTCAACATCAACGCTGACCGAGCCGCGTCGGCGCTGGCGCAGGCGCTCGGCGCGGCCAAGCTCATCATGCTCACCGATGTCGCGGGCCTGTACCGGGATTGGCCGGATGTCGACTCGCTCGTCTCCGAGATCAAGCTCGAAGAGCTGCGTACCCTGCTTCCGACGCTGTCGGCCGGCATGATCCCGAAGGTGCAGGCGTGCATCGAAGCCGTCGAGGGCGGTGTCGACCAGGCCGCGATCATCGACGGCCGGGTGCCCCATTCGATGCTGCTCGAGATCTTCACCTCCGAGGGCTTCGGCACCAAGGTCTCCGCCTGATGCGCGTACGCCCGTCGTTCTGACACCTCTCCGTCACCCACTGAAAGGCAACACTGTGATTCGCCACTTCCTCCGCGACGACGATCTGACACCCGCCGAGCAGCGCGAGGTGCTCGAGCTCGCCGCGGTGCTCAAGCGCGATCGTTTCTCCGCGCGTCCGCTCGAGGGCCCTCGCAGCGTCGCCGTGATCTTCGACAAGACCTCGACGCGCACGCGAGTCTCGTTCCACGTCGGGATCTCGGAGCTCGGCGGCTCGCCCCTCATCATCTCGACGGCGTCCAGCCAGCTCGGTGGCAAGGAGACGGCGTCGGACACGGCTCGCGTCCTCGAGCGCCAGGTCGCCGCCATCGTCTGGCGCACCTACGCGCAGAGCGGCCTCGAGGAGATGGCGCACGGCGCGCTCGTTCCGGTCGTGAACGCCCTCAGTGACGACTTCCACCCGTGCCAGCTGCTCGCTGATCTGCTCACGGTCAACGAGCACCTCGGTGACCCTGCGGGGCGCGCGCTCGTCTTCCTCGGCGACGGTGAGAGCAACATGGGTCACTCCTACCTCCTCGCCTGCGCGACGGCGGGGATGCACGTCCGCATCGCTGCGCCCGTCGGCTACCAGCCGCGCGCCGACGTCGTGGCCGACGCCGAGCGCATCGCCGCGGAGACCGGCGGCTCCGTCGTCGTCGGCGACGACGTCGACGCCCTCGTCGCAGGCGCGAACGTCGTCGTCACCGATACGTGGGTATCGATGGGACGCGAAGACGAGAAGCAGACCCGCATCGACGCGCTCAGCGCCTACCGCGTCACCGAGGAGACCATGGGGAACGCGGCTGAAGGCGCGATCTTCCTGCACTGCCTCCCCGCCGATCGTGGCTACGAGGTTGACGCTGCCGTCATCGACGGTCCGCAGTCGGTCATCTGGGACGAGGCGGAGAACCGCCTCCATGCCCAGAAGGCACTCCTCGTCTGGCTGCTCGCCAAAGCCGCGGCCTGACCCGCGCATCCACCGCACATAGACTGAACACAAGACTCAAACGCTAGGAGCATTGATGACGGAACGCGTCGTTCTCGCATACTCCGGAGGTCTCGATACCTCCGTCGGCATCGGTTGGCTGAAGGATGCCACCGGCAAGGACGTGGTCGCACTCGCGATCGACGTCGGACAGGCCGGTGAGGACATGGAGAAGGTGCGACAGCGAGCGCTTGACTGCGGCGCTGTCGAGTCCGTGGTCGTCGACGCTCGCGAGGAGTTCGCGAGCGACTACATCGTGCCTGCGCTCAAGGCGAACGCGCTCTACCAAAAGCGCTACCCCCTGGTCTCGGCGCTCTCTCGCCCGCTCATCGCGAAGCACCTGGCGAAGACCGCCCGCGAGCTCGGTGCCGACTCGATCGCGCACGGCTGCACGGGCAAGGGCAACGACCAGGTTCGCTTCGAGGCTGCCGTCGCGGCCGTGGCCCCGGAGCTCACATCGATCGCGCCGGTGCGCGACCTCGCGCTCACACGTGACAAGGCCATCGTGTATGCGCAGGAGCACAACCTGCCGATCGAGCAGTCGAAGAAGAGCCCGTACTCGATCGACCAGAACGTCTGGGGTCGCGCGGTGGAGACCGGCTTCCTCGAGGACCCCTGGAACCCGCCGATCGAAGACCTCTACACCTACACGAAGAGCCCGGACGAGACTCGCGAGCCCACCGAGGTGACGGTCACGTTCGAGCAGGGCGTCCCGGTCAAGATCAACGGCGAGGCGCTCTCGCCCATCCAGGTCGTCGAGCTCATGAACACGCTCGCCGGTGACCAGGGTGTCGGTCGCATCGACGTCGTCGAGGACCGTCTCGTCGGCATCAAGAGCCGCGAGATCTACGAGTCCCCGGCCGGCCTGGCCCTCATCGAGGCGCACGAGCACCTCGAGGACCTGACGCTCGAGCGCGATGTCGCACGCTTCAAGCGCGGCATCGAGGCCGAGTGGTCGAACCTGGTCTACGACGGACTCTGGTTCTCGGGCCTCAAGCGCTCGCTCGATGCGTTCATCAACCACACGCAGGAGCACGTCTCCGGCGAGGTGCGCATGACGCTGCACGGCGGCCGCGCCGTCGTCACGGGCCGTCGTTCGGAGGAGTCGCTCTACGACTACAGCCTCGCGACCTACGACACCGGCGACACGTTCGACCAGTCGCACGCCAAGGGCTTCATCGAGCTCTGGAGCCTGCCGTCCAAGATCTCCGCGCGCCGCGACAAGCCGGAACTCTGAGCATGGTCGCATCCGAGGGCGGACCGAAGTCCGGGGGAGTGACCACGCAGGGCGCGCTCTGGGGCGGTCGCTTCAGCGACGGGCCGTCCCCGGAGCTCGCGCGGCTGTCGAAGTCCACCCACTTCGACTGGCAGCTCGCCACGTACGACATCGCCGGGTCGCGGGCGCACGCTGGTGCGCTCGCGGCCGCGGGCTACCTCGATGAGGCTGAGCTCGCTGGCATGCTCGACGCGCTCACCGAGCTCGAGCGACGTGTCGTCGCTGCCGAGTTCGTGGCGGCGGAGAGCGATGAAGATGTGCACGGCGCTCTCGAGCGCGGGCTCATCGAGATCGCGGGTCCGGAGCTGGGCGGCAAGCTGCGCGCGGGTCGCAGCCGCAACGACCAGATCGCGACCTTCGTGCGCATGTATCTGCGCGATCACAGTGCGACCATCGCGGAGCAGCTCGAGACGCTCGTCGACGTGCTCGCGCAGCAGGCCGAGCTCAACATCCAGGTCATCATGCCTGGCCGGACGCACCTGCAGCACGCCCAGCCGGTGCTGCTCTCGCACCACCTCCTCGCCCACGCGTGGCCGCTCGTTCGCAATCTCGATCGTCTGCGCGATTTCGGTCGGCGACTCGACGAGTCGCCGTATGGCGCGGGCGCCCTGGCCGGATCGACGCTCGGGCTCGACGCCGTGCGTGTTGCGCGCGAGCTCGGGTTCGCGTCCTCCTCGCCGAATTCGATCGACGCGACGGCGAGCCGCGACCTGGTCGCGGAGTTCGCCTTCATCGCGGCGCAGATCGGCATCGACCTGTCGCGTCTCTCCGAGGAGATCATCCTCTGGAACACGAAGGAGTTCGGCTTCGTCACGCTGCATGACGCCTACTCGACGGGGTCGAGCATCATGCCGCAGAAGAAGAACCCGGACATCGCCGAGCTCGCTCGCGGCAAGGCAGGGCGTCTCATCGGCAACCTGACCGGCCTGCTGGCGACGCTCAAGGCGCTCCCGCTCGCGTACAACCGCGACCTGCAGGAGGACAAGGAGCCCATCTTCGACTCCGTCGAGACGCTCGAGCTCGTGCTGCCCGCCTTCACGGGAATGGTGGCGACGCTCACGTTCCACGGTGAGCGGATGCGTGAGCTCGCGCCGCAGGGCTTCTCGCTCGCGACGGACGTCGCAGAGTGGCTCGTGAAGCGCCAGGTCCCATTCCGGGTGGCCCACGAGGTATCCGGGTCCATGGTCCAGGCTGCAGAATCCAGGGGAGTCGACCTCGACGGGTTGAGCGACGACGAGATCTCGGCGGTGTCCGAGCATCTCTCACCTGAGGTACGCGAGGTCCTGTCGGTCGACGGCTCCGTCGCGACCCGAGACGGACGGGGCGGCACGGCTCCCGTCCGTGTGACCGAGCAGATCGCAGAACTCCGCGAGCGACTGGCGTCGCTCAGGTCCTAGGCTCCCAAGTGCACCAGGACCTCCACGGGGCCCTTCGCGAAGGACCGCTCCCCGCAGCAGACGCGCTGCTGGGGGCGGTCCTTTCGCGTACCTCGCCCGAGGGCACCGTGTCCATCCGCCTCACCGAGGTCGAGGCCTACGCGGGATCGGATGACCCGGGGTCGCACGGCTTCCGGGGTCGAACGGCGAGGAACTCGACGATGTTCGGCCCCGCCGGGCACCTGTACGCGTACCGCATCTACGGCATCCACACCTGCCTCAACGTTGTGGCGGGGGAGGCCGGGATCTCATCCGCAGTCCTTCTGCGAGCCGGGGAGGTCGTCGACGGGGTCGAGCTGGCGAGGGCTCGGCGCAGCGAGGGCCGCCGTTCGGCTGCTCCGCTGCGCGACCATGAGCTGGCCCGCGGACCGGGAAACCTGGTCACGGCGCTCGGCGCGATGATCGGCGATGACGGCGCCCGCTTCGACGCCGACCCCTTCGCGCTTGAGCCGCCTGCGCCGAACGCGCGGCGTGCTGTCGTGCGCGGGCTTCGCGTCGGGGTTGGCGCCCCGGGTGGTGCGCATCCGTTCGACTGGCGCCTCTGGCTCGACGGCGAGGCGTCCGTCTCCCGCTACATCGCGCACAGGTCACTCCGCGCGGGGCGGCACTGAGTTGTCAACTGCTTGATACGGTTGCGCGGTGACTACGCGTGATCTGACGACCCAGCACAACGACGCCACCTTCGAGCACGTCATCGACGAACTCGAGTGGCGCGGGTTCATCCACGTCTCGACCGATCTGGCCGAGCTCAAGGAGCGGATGAACGAGGGGCCGATCACGTACTACTGCGGGTTCGATCCGACCGCTCCGAGCCTGCACCTCGGCCACCTGGTGCAGCTGATCCTCCTCCGTCGCCTGCAGCTCGCCGGCCACAAGCCGCTTGGACTCGTCGGCGGTTCGACCGGTCTCATCGGCGATCCGCGCCCCACTGCGGAGCGCACGCTCAACTCCCGAGAGACCGTCGCCGAATGGGTCGAGGGCCTCCGCGGGCAGATCGATGGCTACCTGTCGTTCGAGGGTGACAACGCGGCGCGCATGGTGAACAACCTGGATTGGACGGCGCCGCTCTCGGCGATCGACTTCCTGCGTGAGATCGGCAAGCACTTCCGTGTCGGTTCGATGCTCAAGAAGGATGCCGTCTCGGCCCGGCTCAACTCCGAGGCGGGTATCTCGTACACGGAGTTCAGCTACCAGATCCTGCAGGCGATCGATTTCCTCGAGCTGCATCGCAACTACGGCTGCGTTCTGCAGACGGGTGGCAGCGACCAGTGGGGCAACCTGACCTCCGGTGTCGATCTGATCCGCCGCACGGAAGGCGCAAGCGTCCATGCGCTCGGGACGCCCCTCATCACCAACGCGGATGGGACGAAGTTCGGCAAGAGCGAGGGCAATGCGATCTGGATCGACGCCGAGCTCACGAGTCCGTACGCGTTCTACCAGTTCTGGCTCAACACCGACGACGCCGATGTCATCGCGCGCATCAAGATCTTCACGTTCCTCACTCGTGCCGAGATCGCCGAGCTCGAGACCCTTGTCGAGACCGAGCCCTTCAAGCGAGTCGCGCAGAAGACGCTCGCCTCGAAGGTGACTTCGCTGGTGCACGGTGAGGCAGCGACCGAAGCGGTCATCGCAGCTTCCGCGGCGCTCTTCGGGCAGGGCGAGCTCTCCGAGCTCGATGGCCAGACGATGCGCTCGGCGATCCTCGAACTTCCGAACGCAGAGATCGTGGATGGTGCGCCGGTCGCGCAGGCCCTTGTCGACACCGGACTCGCGAAGAGTCTCGGTGAGGCCCGCCGTGCGATCTCGCAGGGTGGGGTCTCGCTCAACAACGAGCGAGTGACCGATGAGTCCACCGTCGTGAGTGAATCGGCCGCGCTTGCCGGCGGAGTAGCTGTGCTGCGTCGGGGCAAGAAGACGCTCGCAGGCCTGGTATTCCGGGCCTGACGGCTCGTCCGGCTGTCACCGACACGCCCGGGATGTGCGTCGAGTTGTGCGCCGGGCTGGCCCTGCGTAATGTAATCACTCGTCAGGCCGACGGAGCGAAACGCGAGAGCGGGTCGCACGGGCCGGACAGTTCTGAAAGAAAGATCAGCATCTGCCACTTGTTCTTGCAAGTTGGAGCAACATGATCTACACTCGGAACTCCTGCCTCACCGGGTAGCGAGATCAACGGCCTCTGGTTCTTCCAGGTGGTTGTGCGGAGGATGAGCTTCATGCTCACGGTCCGTGGTTCTTGTCCGGGGTTCGCAGTGCAAGCGATTGCTCCTTAGAGATGGCCGTGAGGTCTGAAGAGGGAAGCGCTCGATTCTTGAGAACTCAACAGCGTGCACTATGTCAAATGCCAATTTGATCCCGTGCCTCTTCTTTTTGGAGGGGTAAGGATTCCTTTTGGAAACATATTTGGACAATACAAGTCAGTACTGAGCCTTCGGGTTTGGTGTTGTTTTGTTTTTTGTCAGTTTCAAACTTGTCATCGCACTTCGGTGTGGTGGCGTGATGTTTAT